>NZ_CAJPHE010000006.1:0-348816 GCF_905339875.1 Burkholderia sp. BCC1998 | reverse complement strand
TTTCTGATCCGAGGATCAGCTCGCTGCCATCAAGCGCCCACACTTATCGGCTGTTAATTTTTAAAGAGCATTTCTGCGAGGACCCGGAGGTTTTCTCAGCAGCGCTGCGTTTTCAGCAGCAGAGAAGCGAGATTATGAACCGTCTTTTTCAGTTCGTCAACAACTTTTTAACTGCTTCGTTGCGACGACTGGGGTTCAACTTCCTGCACCGTCGAGGCCGCTACGACCCGCCCGACAGCACCGCTTCCCTTCTTCCCCCGCGCCGCGTTTCCGTTAGCGCGAAAGAGGCGTGATTCTAAGCACCTGCCGGCAATCGCGCAAGGGGTTTCGCGAAAAATATAAGGCCCCGCACGCTGCCGCGTGCGGGGCCTTATATGGATGCAGCCGAATCGTCAGCTCACGCGCACCTGGCGCGCCACGATCTCCATATAGTGATCGAGATCCGGCGTCGCCTTGCCCTCTTCCTTGGCCGTATCGTCCCAGCGGCGCAGGCGCAGCGCGTCTTCCGCGAACGGGCGCTGCAGGAATGCCGCCGTCTCCGCTTCACTGAAGATGCCGCCCTGCAGCGCGAGGCTACGCACCGAATCCGGCGACAGGCTCTCGAAGTAGCCGGCGTCCGTGCGGCACAGGCAACGCTTCGCGTCGACGTGCAGCCGGATCGGCTCCAGAACCGCGTCCGAAAACAGCGGCCGCAGGAACGGCAGCACGTAATACTGATGCAGGTCGTCGATCCCGCGCGCGCTCGGCGTCTCGCCCTGCCGATTCAGCAAATGCCCCAGATCATGCAGGAACGCCGCCGCGACCAGCGCCTCGTCGGCGCCCGCCTCCTCCGCCAGCAAGCCGCTCTGCAACGCATGCTCCAGCTGCGTGACGGGTTCGCCGCTATAGGCAACGTGGCCGTGCTCGCGATACAGCCCGTGAATCTCTTCCACCGTCAATGCCATCCGCTCACTCCCAAGGCAGCGAAAACGTCTTCAGGTTCGTGAAGCTCTTCATCGCTTCCTGAACACCTTCCTTATAGCCGAGCCCCGAATCCTTGATCCCGCCGAACGGCGACAGCTCGATCCGGTAACCGGGCACCTCCCAGACATTCACCGTCCCGACGTTCAGCTCGTTCACGAACCGCACGACCGCGGCCGTACTGTCCGTACAGATACCCGACGACAGCCCGAACGCCGTGCCGTTGCTGATCCGGATCGCGTCGTCGATCGTGTCGAACGCGATGACGGGTGAAACGGGGCCGAAGGTCTCCTCGCACACGAGCGTCATCGACGGATCAACGTTGTCGAGCACGGTCGGCGAATAGAGCGCACCGCGCCGCACGTTGCCGGTCAGCAGGCGCGCCCCCTGCGCGACCGCCTCGCCGACCCGGGCCTCGAACAGCCGCGCCGCGACGTCGTCGATCACCGTGCCCATTTCGTTTGCGGGATCGAACGGATCGCCGTACTTCCAGGCGCGCGTCTTCTCGACGAGCAGCTCGGTAAACGCCGGCGCGACCGAGCGCTGTACCAGGATCCGCTTGACGGCCGTGCAGCGCTGCCCCGAATTCCGGTACGAACCGAGCACGGCCAGCGATGCCGCACGTTCCAGATCGGCATCGCCGAGGACGATCAGCGGATCGTTGCCGCCCAGCTCCAGCACGATGCGCCGGTAGCCGGCCCGCGCGGCGATCGCCTTGCCGATCGACACGCCGCCCGTAAAGGTGATCAGCGATGCATGCGGATGCGTGACGAGTTCGTCCGCGATTTCGCGCGGGTCGCCGGTCAGCACCTGCAGCATCGGCTCCGGCAAACCGGCTTCATACAGCAGGTCCGCCAGATAAAACGCCGACAGCGGCACCTTCTCCGACGGCTTCACGATCACGCGGTTGTTGGTCGCAATCGCCGGCGCGATCTTGTGCGCGACCTGGTTCATCGGGTGATTGAACGGCGTGATCGCGACGATCACGCCGTCGAGCGGCTGGCGCTGCGAGAACACGCGGCGCGCCTTGCCGTGGGGCGTCAGGTCGCACGAGAAGCTCTGCGCGTCGTCGCGCAGCGCTTCGACCGAAGCAAACTTCAGCACGTCGGCAACGCGACCGATCTCGTAGCGCGAATCCTGTTTCGACAATCCCGACTCGAGCGTGATCAGGTCGGACGCCTCCTCGGCACGCTCGCGCAGCAGCGCGGCCGCGCGCTCGAGGATCTGCGAACGCTCGTAGCGCGTGAGCGCGGGCCGGTACGCCATCGCGTAGTCGAACGCGGCGCGCACATCGTCGACGCTCGCCAGCGGCGCCGTACCGACGCGCGTGCCGGTGTACGGATCGGCGACGTCGAGCACACGGTCGCGCGTCGCGCGCGTGCCGCACCAGCGCAGCGCCTCGGCGCGAAACGCGGGGTGATCCTGTCGAGGGTGAGCCATCATGTCGCGACCCGATTCAGCACGAAATCGAAGACGTCGAAGTTGCGCGGACGACGTGCAGGGTCGTCCCGCTCGATCCGACGGTTGAACAGCAACGGCACCTCCTGCTCGGACACGCCGCCGTGCGAACGCAGCGGCACGGTCAGGCCGGACAGGTCGTGTTCGCGCTCGCGCGTGCCGAGCGTCATGTCGCGCCGACCGATCACGACGAGATCCCCGATCCGGTCGGCCGGCAGTTCGAAGCGCGCGGCCGCTTCCGCGTTGTCGAGTACGAGTTCGACACCGTCGAGCCCGCCGACGCGCCACATCGCTTCGATCCGGTCGACGCCGGGCGCCAGGTAGACGGTTGCGAACGAGCCGAGCGCGCCGTGGTGCACGACGTACGGATCGGTGATCGGCAGGATCACGCGTGCGGCCCGCGCACCGAACCAGCCGTCGAACGCATCCTGAAGATAGATCACGTTCGGGCGGCCCGTGGCCGGATCGTGCTTCGCGTTCATCCCGTGGTCGGCCGTGAGCCCGATCGCCCAGCCGAGCGCATCGAGCTGCGCGAGATAGCCGTCCATCATTGCGTAGAACGCGTTCGCGCCGGCACTGCCCGGCTCGCACTTGTGCTGCACGTAGTCGGTGGTCGACAGGTACATCAGGTCGACCTGACGCGTTTGCGCGAGCCGCACGCCGGCCGCGAACACGAATTCGGACAATGCCGCGCTGTACACGTCCGGCGACGGCAGGCCGACCCAGTCGAGCACGTCGACGATCCCGTTTTCCGCGAGATTCGCCTGCGCGGCCTTCTCGGCGGAAAAACAGATGCCGTTCATCTGCCAGCCGAGCAGCCGGCGCAGCTTGTCCTTCGCCGTGACGACGGCCACCCGCGCGCCGGCGTCGGACGCCGCCGCGAGCAGCGTGCCGGCCCGCAGGTAGGCCGGGTCGTTCATCATCACTTCGGCGCCGCGACCGCCGTCGGCGGCCGGATCCCAGAAGTAGTTGCCGCAGATCCCATGAACCGACGGCGGCACGCCGCAGACGATCGACAGGTTGTTCGGGTTGGTGAAGGTCGGCACGACGCAGTCGGCGCGCCACGCGGTGCCTTGCGCGATGATCCGGCCGATGAACGGCGCGACGCCCGCTTCCACCGCACGCTCGAGATAGTCGTACTCGCAGCCGTCAACGCAGATGACGACGGTCGGTTCGACCGGTAGCCGGTAGCGTCGGCCGTTGACGTCGACGGAACGTCCCGCGAGATCCGCCGAACCGTTGCCCGCGGCCGATTGCTCGCCGGGCTGTCGCAATGCGAACGCGGCGTTCATGATGCCGCCCGCTTGCCGCGCGGCACGCGCGCGGCGATCAGCAGCAGCGCCGCGAGCGACGCGCCGAGCATCAGCAGCGACAGCGCCGAGGCGGGCAGGTAATAGCCGCGCTCAACCTGGCCGATCACGACGATCGGCACGGTCGCGAAACCGGGCGGATAGACGGTCAGCGTCGCGCCGAGTTCGCCGAGCGACAGCGCGAAGCCGAGCGCGAGGCTCGCGCGCAGCGCCGGCACGAGCTGCGGCAGCAGCACGCGGCGCAGCACCATCGCGGGCGGTGCACCGAGGCTCGCCGCCGCTTCGCGCAGCACGGTCAGCTCCGGGCGCAGCGCGGCGGCCGCGCAGCGATAGCAGAACGGCAGGATCAGCGCGAGCTGCACGAGCACGACGATCGCCGCGGAGCTCGACAGGTCGAGCGGCTTCTGGTGATACGCGATCAGCACCGCGAGCCCGAGCACGACGCTCGGCACGCCGTTCGGCACCATCACGAGCGCGTCGACGACCGCGCCGAGACCGCGCCGGTCGCGCCCCTCGAGTGCAAGCGCAAGCCACAGCCCGAGGATCGTGCCGATCGCCGACACGCCGAAGCCGATTTCGAGGCTCGTCAGCAGCGCGTCGTACTCCGGCGACCCGAGCCGCTCGAACCAGCGCAGGCTGTAGCCGGCCGGCAGGATCGTGCCCGACCACTGCGTCGACACGCTCGACAGCGCAACGACGATGACCGGCAGCACGAACAGCCAGAAGCAGGCGAACGCGGCCAGCGCGAGCGCGGCGCGCGACGCATGCTTGAGCAGCGTGTCGCTCCAGCCGATCCGATGACGCGGCACGGCTTGCCCGATATGGAATTCAGCGGACATCGTTCCCTCGCGTCGCACGCCGGTTCACCCGGCGATAAACCGTATAGAGCGCCAGCGACAGCGCGAGCATCACGACCGCGCCGGCCGACGCGGTCGGCAGGTCGAGGTCGACGGTCGCGCTGCTGTAGATCGCGACCGGCAGCGTGACGAGCCGCGCGCTGCCGAGCACGAGCAGGATCCCGAACTCGTTCAGCGTCAGCAGGAAACACAGCACCGTGCCGGCGGCGATGCCCGGCCACGCGATCGGCAGCACGACGCGGCGCGCGAGCATCCAGCCGGACGCTCCGAGGCTGCGCGCCGCTTCGATCAGGCGCAGGTCGAGCGTCGCGAACGACGCGAGCGTCGGCCGCACGACGAACGGCGTATAGAACACGGTCTGCGCGAGGATCACGCCGCCGATGCCGAACAGGAAGTCGAGCGGCGGGTTCTCGAGATGGAACAGGTGCTGCAGCGCGATGCTGATCGAGCCTTGCGAGCCGTACAGGAAGATCAGCGTGAACGCGACGAGGAACGACGGGAACGCGACGTACAGTTCCAGGAAGCGCGTGACGAGCGACGCGCCCGGGAACGGCTTGAAGAACAGCAGCGCGGCCAGCAGCACGCCGAGCACCGATGCGGTGCCGGCGCTCGCGAACAGCACGCCGACCGTCGTCAGCAGCACGTTGCGCGTATCGGGGTTGCCGAAGAACGTCCGGTACGCGGCAAAGCTCAGCCCGTGATCGCCGGACACGCTCAGCAGCACGAGCCGAAGCAGCGGATAGACGACGAGCGGGCCGAGCACGACGATCGCGAGCGCGGCGAGGTGCAGGTCGCCCATGCGCTTGCGGCGCCGCGCGGCGGCGGCATGCGCGGCGGCCGACGCGAGCACGTGCGGCGGCAGGCCGGCTTCAGGGCTCGATAAGGACGACATCGTCTGCCTCGCAATGCAGGGACACGCGCGCACCGCGCTCGGGAGCCGCGCCGCGGCCGCGTTGCATCGTGACGCGCACGGGTTCGTCGGGCGCCGCGTCGATCATGACCGCGATCGACAGGTCCGCGCCCTGCCATTCGACCGACGACACCGTGCCGTGCAGGCCGCCCGCCGCCAGCGGCATCACGGTCAGCCGCTCGGGGCGCACGCACGCGACCTTGCCGCGCACGTCGTGACGCGGGTCGCCGAGCGGGAAGATCACGTGCGGCGGCAGCAGGTTGGCCGGGCCGAGATAGCGCGCGACGTAGCCGTCCCGCGGCGCGTCGTACAGCTGCTGCGGCGTGCCGAGCTGCGCGATGCGGCCGTCGCGCATCAGCAGCGCGCGGTCGGACAGCACGAGCGCGTCGTCGCGGTCGTGCGTCACGCAGACGACGGTCAGGTTCGGCAGGCGCTCGTGCAGCGCCTTCAGTTCGCTGCGCACCGATGCGCGCAGATTGGCGTCGAGCGCCGACAGCGGTTCGTCGAGCAGCAGCACGTCCGGCTCGATCACGAGCGCGCGCGCCAGCGCGACGCGCTGCTGCATCCCGCCCGACAGTTGCGCGGGCAGATGGTGGCCCGCGTCGCCGAGTTGCACGAGCTTCAGCGCGTCGGCGACGCGGCGCGTCACTTCCGGCGACGCCATGCCGCGTGCGCGCAGCCCGAATGCGACGTTCTCGAACACCGACAGGTGCGGGAACAGCGCGTAATTCTGGAACAGCAGACCGAGGTTGCGCTTGTGCGGCGGCGCATGGGTCAGGTCGCGTCCGGCCACGGTCAGCGAGCCGGTCAGGCCGTCGGCCTTCACGAACCCGGCGATGAAGCGCAGCAGCGTGGTCTTGCCGCAGCCGCTCTTGCCGAGCACGGTCAGAAATTCACCGGCGCCGATAGACAGCGACAGATCTTCCAGCACCGTGCGTGCGCCGTAGCGCACGCTCAGGTGTTCGATCTGCACGCCGCCCGGCGCGCCGGACCGCAGCGTTGCTTGCGGTTCGGCGGCGCCGAATGCGCCGGGATGGGTCAGGGTGGTTTCCACCGGGTTCATCCTCTTGCTCACTAATACAGGCAGCGTGCGCCGATCACTTCGGCTTGACGACGTCGAGCTGCTTGCCCGAGCTGCCGATCACGTCCTTCTTCCAGCGCTCGATCCACACCGGCTTCTTCGCCATCACCTGGGTCCAGTCGACCGGGATCAGCTTCACGCCCGCGATCGCCTTCTTGACCGCTTCGCCGTTCTTGCCGGCCAGCGGCACGTCCGTGCGGCCCGGGATGCCGTACATGTCCGGCACCTTCGACTGCACGTCGGTCGACATCAGGTAGTCGATCAGCTTCTTGCCGGCGTCCTGGTTCGGGCCGCTCTTGATCAGGCCGATGCCGTACGGCAGCTGGAACGTGGTCGGCTGGTCGCCGTCCTTCGCTGCCAGGAAGATCGGCTTGACGGACAGCGCGCCGTGCTCGGCGTCGTCGAGATCCATCTGCAGGTCGCCGTTCGCGACGCTGATCTCGTTACGCGACAGCAGCACGTTCAGGTAGCCGGTGCCCTTCGTGTGGAACTTCACGCTCTGCGACAGCTTCGCGAGGTAGTCGAACGCCTTGTCCTCGCCCATCAGCGACGTCGTCAGGATCAGCACGGCCATCCCGTCGCCGGCGGTCGCCGGGTTCGAGTACGCGACCTTGCCCGCGTAGGCCGGCGACAGCAGGTCGGCGAACGTCTTCGGCTGGCTTTTCACGACGTCCGGGTTGATCGCGAACGAGAAGTAGTTGTTCACGAACGTCGCCCAGGTGCCGTCTTCCGCCTTCGCGATCGCCGGCACGTTCTTGTAGTTCACGCTCTGGTACGGCTGCAGCAGGCCCATCTGGCCGGCTTGCTGGATGAACGGCGGCAGCGTGACGATCACGTCCGCCTTCGGCGAATTCTTTTCGATGTTCGCGCGGTTGACGACCTCGCCGCTGCCCGCCGTCACGATGTTGACCTTGACGCCTTCCTTCTTCTCGAACGCCGGCAGCACATCGCGATAGAGGTTCTCGAGACCGTCCGCCGTATACAGCACGACCGCGTTCGCCGCGTGCGCGGGCATCGCGGCGCCTTGCAGCAGACCGGCGGCGCAGGCGGCCAGCGCGAGCTTGCGGAACGCGCCGGCAGCGGCGCGCGAGGAATTCTGCAGTGTCATCTCACTTCTCCGTAGGCGGAACACCAAACGGCCGGGGCACGATCCGGCTCCTTTCAGTCGGACAGACCGACAACCGGCCCGTCTCGCTGCCGCGCTGCAGGTGGTTTCGCGCGGCAACCGAAGGATCACAGCGTTCGATGACAACGCCGTGACGTGTGCCACAATTTCCAAAAAATGACACATTTTGCCAATATCATGCAAGTCATTCAGAAATGCCGCCCTGGCGTTTCATCCGATCTTTGCTGGAGAAAAATCATGTCGGACCCGATTCTGCTCACGCCCGGCCCGCTCACCACGTCCGCCACAACACGCCACGCAATGCAACACGACTGGGGCTCGTGGGACGCAGCTTTCAATCAATTGACGGCGAGCGTCTGCACGGATCTCGTCGCGATCGCGCGCGGCGGCGACGCATACGTGTGCGTGCCGATGCAAGGCAGCGGCACGTTTTCGGTCGAAGCCGCGCTCGGCACGCTGGTGCCGCGCGACGGCGTCGTGCTGGTGCCGGACAACGGCGCGTATTGCGCGCGCATCCTGAAGATCCTCGGCCGGCTCGGCATCGAGTCGATCGCGCTGCCGTTCGGCGAGAACGCGGCGGTCGACCCCGGCGCGGTCGAAGCCGCGTTCGCGCGCGAGCCGCGCATCACGCACGTCGCGCTGGTGCACCTGGAAATAAGTGCCGGCATCCTGAATCCGCTCGACGCGATCGCGGCCGTGTGCCGGCGGCACGGCAAGCGGCTGATCGTCGATGCGATGAGTTCGTTCGGCGCGCTGCCGATCACGCTGGCGGACAGCGGGATCGACGCGCTGATCTCGGCGAGCGGCAAATGCCTGGAAGGCGTGCCTGGGATGGGGTTCGCGATCGTGCGGCGCGCTGCGCTCGACGCGTGCGAAGGCAACTCGCGGTCGCTCGCGCTCGACCTCCACGATCAGTACGCGTACCTGCGCAAGACGGGCCAGTGGCGTTTCACACCGCCGACCCACGTGATCGCCGCGCTGCGCGCCGCGCTCGACCAGTACCTGGCCGAAGGCGGCCAGCCCGCGCGCGGTGCGCGCTATGCGGAAAACTGCCGGACGCTGGTCGAATCGATGCGCGCGCTCGGCTTCACGCCGTTCCTCGACGCCGGCGTGCAGGCGCCCGTGATCGTCACGTTCCATGCGCCCGACCATCCGGCCTACGATTTCCGCCGCTTCTACGACGCGGTGCGCGACGCGGGCTTCATCCTGTATCCGGGCAAGCTGACGCAACTCGAGACGTTCCGCGTCGGCTGCATCGGCGCGATCGATGCCGGCGACATCCGGCGGGCGGTCGCGGCGATCGCACAGGCGGTCGAATCGCTCGGGATCACGATGCGGCACGCGTGAGCGCGGCGGCCTGAACCGCTTCGCAGTCGCGAGCGGATACAAAAAAGCCCGGCGACCCACAGGTCGCCGGGCGAACGCACCGAGAGTGCGTGGAGCCGGTGCTTACAGTTCGATCCGCTTGATGTCGCCGACGACGAAGATGTACGACAGCGCACCGATCAACGCGATCACGCCGATGAACACCAGCGCACCGACGAACGAGCCGGTCGACGCGACGATGAAGCCGACGACGAGCGGCGTGATGATGCCGGCCAGGTTCGCCGCGAAGTTGAAGATGCCGCCGGTCACGCCGAGCAGGCCGTCCGGCGCGATGTCGGACACGAGCGTCCAGCCGAGCGCGGCCATCCCCTGCGCGAAGAACGCGACCGACATGATCGCGATCACGGCTTCGTTGCTTTGCACGTAGTTCGCGAGAATGATCGTCGACGCGAGCAGCAGGCCGGCGATGATCGGCAGCTTGCGCGCGAGGTTCGCGGACTTGCCGCGGCGCAGCAACCAGTCGGAGAAGATCCCGCCGAACATCACGCCGACCGACGCGGCGATGAACGGCATGATCGCGAAGAAGCCGATCTTCAGCCAGCCCATGTGGCGCTCGGTCGCGAGATAGGTCGGGAACCAGGTCAGGAAGAACACGAGCGTCGAATTGCCGGCGAACTGGCCGAGGCAGATCCCCGCGAGCTGGCGCTTCTTCAGCAGCCGGCCGGCCATCGCCCAGCTGAACTTGGCCTGGGCGGGCTTGCCGCCCTTGTCGCCGTCCTTGCGCGCGCCGTGCACGAGACCGCCGCCCGCTTCGATGTACGCGAGTTCTTCCGAATTCGCGGCCGGATGGTTGCGCGGCTCGTGATAGAACTTCCACCAGACCAGGCCGAACACGATGCCGACCCCGCCGACGACCCAGAACAGCGAACGCCAGCCGAACGCCCCCATCAGCGCGAACAGCACGGGGCTGAAGAACGCGAGACCGATGTACTCGCCGACGGTGTAGGTGCCGGTCGCCATCGCACGTTCATTCTGCGGGAACCACGTCGCGACGACGCGGCTGTTGGTCGGGAAACACGGCGCTTCCGTCACGCCGAGGCCGAGCCGGCATGCGAACAGCGTCGCGACGCCGGGCACGAAGCCCTGCAGGAGCGTGCACAGCGACCACAGCGTCATCGACCAGTAATAGGTGACCTTGCTGCCGAAGCGGTCGAGGAACAGGCCGCCGGGCACCTGCATCGCGACGTACGTCCACGAGAACGCGGAGAACATGATGCCCATCACGGCCGCGTTGATGCCGAGCTCCTTGGTGAGCTGCGGCGCAGCCACCCCCAGCACGGTACGGTCGAGATAGTTGATCATCGTGCCGATCGCGAGCAGCGCGAGGATCTTGTAGCGCGCCGAGGTCCGCCGGACCGTACCGGCCGCCGCGGGCGCGGCGTTCGTGTGGGTGGTGTGCTGCATGATTGTCTCCTGGTCTATTTTTCAGCTGGTCGCTAGAAGGGTCAGCGTGCGACGAGCGACTGAAAGTGTTCGAACATCCGTTCGTCGTCCGGCGTTCGTCCGGTGAAGATCTCGAACGCATCGACGGCCTGGTACACGGCCATCCCGCCGCCCGGCAGCGTCGCGCAGCCGGCCGCGCGCGCGGCGCGGATCAGTTCGGTTTCGAGCGGGAAATACACGATGTCGGCGACCCACATGCCCGCGCGGAGCAGCTCGGCCGGCAGCGGCAGGCCCGGATGCTTGGCCATGCCGGTCGGCGTGCAATGGATCAGGCCGGTCGCGGCCTGCATCGCGGCCGCGAGATCGCTGCCTGGCGTGACCCGGGCGGCCGGGAAGCGCTGCTGCAGTTCACCCGCGAGCGCGGTGGCGCGCGTGCCGTCGACGTCGAAGATCGTCAGGTCGGCGGCACCCATCTGCAGCGCCGCATGCGCGACGGCCGCACCCGCGCCGCCCGCGCCGAGCTGCACGACACGTTCGAGCGACGCATCGGGCAGGCCGCGGCGGAACGACTTCGCGAAACCCGACCAGTCGGTGTTGTGGCCGATCCGCTTGCCGTCCTTGAACAGCACGGTGTTGACCGCGCCGAGTGCGCGCGCGTCGTCAGACAGTGCGTCGAGGTGCTCGATCACGCGCTGCTTGCAAGGATGCGTGATGTTGAGCCCGTTGTAGCCCATCCGCTGCGCGGCATCGAGCAGTTCCGGCAGCGCGTCGGCGGTCACGCCGAGCACGTCCAGATCGATGCGCCGGTACACGTAGCCGAATCCCTGGCGGAAGCCTTCTTCCTCGTGCATCGCGGGCGACAGCGAACCGCCGATGCCCTGGCCGATCAGGCCGATCAGAAAAGACGGGCGGCTCATCGTGCGGCTCCTTGGGCAAAAATGGTCGACAGGCGCTGCAGCGCGAATACGTAGCCTTCGGTGCCGCAGCCGCAGATCACGGCTTCGGCCACCGCCGACACATAAGAGTGGTGACGAAATGCCTCGCGGCGATGCACGTTCGAGATATGCACCTCGATCACGGGTTTCGCGATCGCGGACAGCGCGTCGGCCAGCGCGACCGACGTGTGCGTGTAGGCGGCCGGGTTGATCACGATGCCGTGCGTGTCGTGACGCGCGGCATGCAGCCAGTCGATCAGCTGGTGCTCGGCGTTCGACTGGCGGAAGTCGATCTCCAGCCCGAGCCCGTCGGCCGCCGTGCGGCAACGCTGCTCGAGGTCGGCGAGGGTTTCCGCGCCGTAGATATGGGGCTCGCGGGTCCCCAGCAGATTCAGGTTCGGGCCGTTCAGCACCAGCACCTTGTGCTTGCTCATGGTGTTTCTGCTCCTAAAACAGGGGCGAATCGCTAGTCGACTTCGCCCTCTGACGTCAAGATTTGGCGCTAGTGTGCGCTTGCGCAAGCGCAATGTCTTTTCGGGTTTTCGCTAATTTGTACCACCTAGTTAGTTTGTATAATTTCACTCACTCCCCTAGTAAATTCGGGATATGGCGCTCACCGGTAATTCAACGACTGGTTCATTCCGGCCCGATCCGGCCGACGCCACACCCCGCTCATCCGCAGGATTCGCCCATGCAGCGCTCGATCGCCACCGTGTCACTGTCCGGCACGCTCGCCGAGAAGCTCGCCGCCATCCAGGCCGCCGGCTTCGACGGCGTCGAAATCTTCGAGAACGACCTCGTCTACTTCGACGGATCGCCCGCCGACGTGCGGCGCATGGCCGCCGATCTCGGCCTCGACATCGTGCTGTTCCAGCCGTTTCGCGACTTCGAGGGCGTGAGCCCGGCCCAGCTCGCCCGCAATCTCGACCGCATCCGCCGCAAGTTCGACGTGATGCACGCGCTCGGCACCGACCGCATCCTGGTGTGCAGCAGCGTGTCGCCCGACACGATCGCGGACGACGCGCTGCTGGTCGACCAGCTCGGCGCGCTCGCCGAAGCCGCGCGGCAGGCGGGCGTGGTCGCCGCGTACGAGGCGCTCGCGTGGGGCCGCGTCGTGAACCGGTACGGCCACGCGTGGCAGCTCGTGAACGCGGTGAACAGCCCGCACCTCGGCCTCGCGCTCGACAGCTTCCATACGCTGTCGCTCGACGATTCGCCGGACGCAATCGCCGACATCCCGGGCGACCGGATCGCGTTCGTGCAGATCGCCGATGCGCCGAAGCTCGCGATGGACGTGCTCGAATGGAGCCGCCACTACCGCTCGTTCCCCGGCCAGGGCGACTTCGACCTCGCGCGCTTCACCGCCCGCGTGATCGAGTCCGGTTACAAGGGGCCGCTGTCGCTCGAGATCTTCAACGACGGCTTCCGCGCCGCGCCGACCGCGATCACGGCCGCCGACGGCCACCGCTCGCTGCTCTATCTGGAAGAACTGACGCGCGCGCGACTCGCGCAGGACGGCCGCGCGCCGGCCGCCGACCAGCCGCTGTTCGCGCCGCCGGCACCGCCCGCGCACGTCGGGTTCCAGTTCATCGAATTCGCGGTCGACGCGCAGGCGGCGGCCACCGTCGGCGAATGGCTCGGCCGGATGCGGTTCCGGCTCGCAGGCCGTCATCGGTCGAAGGACGTGACGCTGTTCCAGCACGGTGCCGCGTCGATCGTGCTGAACGCCGAGCGCGACTCGTTCGCCGACGCATTCTTCCAGCAGCACGGGTTGTCGCTGTGTGCGTCGGCGTTCCGCGTCGACGATGCGAAAGTGGCATTCGAGCGTGCGGCCGGCTTCGGCTACGCGCCGTTTTCCGGGCGCGTCGGCCCGAACGAGCGCGTGCTGCCGGGCGTGCAGGCGCCGGACGGCAGCCTCGAATACTTCGTCGACGAGACGCCGAACGCACCGACGCTGTATGAATCGGATTTCGTGCTGACCGACATCGACGGCCCGAGCGAGGTCGGCCCGCTGACGGGCATCGATCACGTCTGCCTCGCGCTGCCGGCCGACGCACTCGACACGTGGATCCTGTTCTTCAAGACCGCCTTCGGCTTCGAGGCCGAGCGCAGCTGGCTCGTGCCCGATCCGTACGGCCTGATGCGCAGCCGCGCGGTGCGCAGCACGGACGGTTCGGTGCGGATCGCGCTGAATGCGTCGGTCGACCGTCATACGGCCGTCGCCGAATCGCTCGACCGCTATCACGGCACGGGGCTGAACCATGTCGCGTTCCGGACCGACGACATCGTGAAGACGGTCGCCGCGTTCGCGGCCGACGGCGTGCCGTTCCTGCGGATCCCGCCGAACTACTACGACGATCTGGCCGCGCGCTACGCGTTGCCGGACGAGCTGATCGACACGCTGAGCGCCCACCACCTGCTGTACGACCGCGACGAAAACGGCGGTGAATTCCTGCATGCGTATACCGAGCTGGTCGACAACCGCTTCTCGCTCGAAATCGTCGAGCGGCGCAGCGGCTACGACGGCTACGGCGCGGCCAACGCCGCCGTGCGGCTCGCCGCACAGGCCCAGCGCAGGAAATAAGGGAGCAAGGGAATTTCGTCCAGGGGTCGAATCGAATGAGAAAAACACGACGACCCTGCGACGCGCGCCGCGCGACCGCACCATCGTGGTGAATCCCGCTGCGGCGCCCGCCCGGCAAGGCCGGCCGCCGGCGGCCGGAAACGGCCGCCCGGCGGGCGTTACATCCGGTAACGCACACCGCACCGCAGCATTCGCGCGGCCGCGGCCGTTTTAAGAATCGCTTAAGTCTCCGACGGCACCATCCGCAACCAGTACCCGATGGATACCCCGAAAAGGAGGACAGCGATGAGCGCCGTAGATACACCCGCGGGCCGCCCGGCCGCCCCCCCAGTGAAAAAGACGATGCTGCGCCGTTTGCTCAGCCATCATGAAATCGCGACGCTGCTCGTGCTGCTGCACGCGCCGATCGGCGCGAACGCCAAACCCGAATTGCCCGCGCTGCAGGAAGCCGGCCTCGTCGAGATGATCAAGCTCGACGCCGACACGGCGCCGAGCTTCCGGCTGACCGAAGACGGCACGGCCGTCCTGAAAGGGCTCGGCTACCGCTGAGCCGCCGCACGCCGAATCCCGTCTCGCCCCTTCAGATCCGCCGGCCCGGCCGGCGCGTCACTTCACCCTGCCCGGTCCTGCAGCATCAGCCGGTATTCCGTCGGCGTCACGCCGACCGTCGCCTTGAACTGGCGCGTGAACGCGCTGTGATCCGTATATCCGCATAGCGCCGCGACGTCGGTCACCTTGTCGTGCGTGACCAGCAGCGCCGTGGCCGCATCGAGCCGCGTCTTCAGCAGCACCTGGCGCGGCGTCAGGTGAAACACCTTGTGGAAGTAGCGCTCCAGCTGCGCGACCGACATCCCCGCCATCTGCGCGAGCTGCTTCAGGTTCAGCGGCTGCACGTAGTGATCCTGGATGTGCTGCACCACGTCGGCGAGCTTGCTGTAGGCCGGATGCGAGCCCTCGTGCGCCTTCAGGTCGCGCGAGATGCCCGCGAGGCCGACCACCTTGCCGGCCGCGTCGCGCAGCGGCTCCTTGCAGGTCAGGCACCAGCCCGGCTGACGGCCCGGATACAGATGCAGCTCGAGCTGGTCCATCAGCTGCTGACCTGCGGTGATCGTCGCCATGTCCTGCTCGAAATAGGTCTTGCCGAAGCGGCGCGGAAACACTTCGTCGGTCGTCTTGCCGAGCAGGTCGCGCTTGTCCTTGTAGCCGCAGCGCATCGCCAGCGTGCGGTTGACGAGCGCGTAGCGGCCGTTCGCGTCCTTCACGAAGAACGCGACGTCGGGCAGCGCATCGAACACCGGCTCGAGCAGGCGGAAGTGCGCGAGCATCGCGCCGAGATCGGCGTTGTCGGGCTGGTAGCGCAACGTATCGGACAGGCTCATGGGCGGTGCGGCAAGCAAGGTCGTCATCCCGGCATCTGCGAAGGGGGTGGCTGATGGCGTCGATTATAGGAGCGCCGTCTCGAACGCGTCGTGGCGATCGCGGGCCAGCGATCGGGCGGCCCAGCGAATGGCGGCAAGCGCAACGCGCGGCCGATCGGCGCCGATCGGGCGATTCGCGTGGGCCGGCAAGCACGTCATGCGCCGTGCGGTTGTGCGCGCAACCACTGCGCCGCACGCACGTCCGGCGGGCACGATTTCGCATCGGCACGTTGCCTGGCGTCGCGCACGGCCAGCGCTGCCGACGCGATCGGCTCACCCCGCCCGCACCGAGACTCCGCGCGCCCGAACCCGCCATCCTAAAAATGCCGGCGTGTCGCGTCTTGGCGCGTTTGCGCACTCGTCATGACGATTTCAGCATATATCAGGGTTATCGACGATATGCCGAAATCGTCGCCGGCTGCGCTCCGAACGCGCAAGACGCGCGCATTTTCGCTACCTAGACTTCGATCAACGGTTACGAGACGACATCCCGCCGCCGCCGCGCACGCCGATTCCGGCACAACCCGCGCAGCGCATGGCACACCCCGCACGGCTTTCGGAAAGGCCTGCAACCCGATACGTCTCGCCCGGTTTACCGCGCCGGCCGGCTGGCCGGCGGCGGCCCAACCATGCCATCAAGGGGAAGTGAAAGTGAAGCTGAAGGTATCGCACGTCGCGCTGGCTGCTGCCTGCGCACTGTCGGGCGCACACGCCATCGCCGCCGACGTCGTCAAGATCGGTTTCGCCGCACCGCTGACGGGGCCGCAGTCGAACTACGGCTCGGACATGCAGAAGGGCGTGCAACTCGCGATCGCCGATTTCAACGCGACGAATCCGACGATCGGCGGCAAGCCGGTCACGTTCCAGCTCGACTCGCAGGACGACCAGGCCGACCCGCGCACCGGCACGACGGTCGCGCAGCGGCTGATCGACGACAACGTCCGCGGGGTCATCGGCCACTTCAACTCGGGCACGAGCATTCCGGCGTCCGACCTGTACGATCGCGCGGGGCTGCCGCAGATCTCGATGGCGACGTCGCCGCAATA
The DNA here is from genome assembly GCF_905339875.1 of Burkholderia sp. BCC1998. Classification (NCBI taxonomy): domain Bacteria; kingdom Pseudomonadati; phylum Pseudomonadota; class Betaproteobacteria; order Burkholderiales; family Burkholderiaceae; genus Burkholderia; species Burkholderia sp. BCC1998. The sequence goes on along the minus strand of NZ_CAJPHE010000006.1, from coordinate 332,362 downwards.
CACGGCGCGCGGCTACAAGACGACCTACCGGCTGCTGACGAGCGACGCGCAGGCCGGCCGCATCGTCGGCACGTATGCGGTGAAGACGCTGCACTTCAAGCGCATCGCGATCATCGACGACCGCACGGCCTACGGCCAGGGCATCGCCGACGAATTCGCGAAGGCCGTGCAGGCCGCGGGCGGCACGATCGTCAAGCGCGACTTCACGAACGACAAGGCGCTCGACTTCTCCGCGATCCTGACCAACCTGAAGGGCATCAACCCGGACGCGATCTTCTACGGCGGCGGCGATGCGCAGTCGTCGCCGATGATCCGCAAGATGCGCCAGCTCGGGATGAAGTCCGCCTTCGTGACCGGCGAGATGTCGCGCTCGCCGACGTTCCTGAAGGTCGGCGGCGACGCGGCCGAAGGCGCGATCGTCTACATGGGCGGGCTGCCGAAGGAAAAGATGCCGGGCTTCGCCGGCTACGCATCGCGCTACAAGGCACGCTTCAACGAAGACGTGATCACCTATTCGCCCTACTCGTACGACGGCACGATCGCGCTGCTCACCGCGATGAAGGACGCGAACTCGACCGACCCGAAGGTCTACACGCCGTATCTCGGCAAGGTGTCGATCAAGGGCGTGTCGGCTCCGAGCATCGCGTACGACGCGAAGGGTGACCTGAAGGATGCGCCGGTGACGATCTACAAGGTCGAGCACGGCGCGTTCAAGCCGGTCGACACGATCGCCGGCAACTGATCGCGCAGACCCCGTCACACGCGGCGCGGCAAGCGGTTCTCCCGCCTGCCGCGCCGCGTGCGTTTCGGGCTCGACGAAGTTCGAAGCATGCCTCGGCGCGGCCCCGCGCGCGCGCATTTCGCGCTCCTGTAGAATCCCCCCACCCGCTTTGACGCTTCGTCTGCGTCGTGCCCCATCCCGGTGCGACGGTACGTGTCACATGCCCCATCCGGCACTCGACGCACGCTCGACGACGCAGGCCGCGCCTTGCCAGTCCATGCCGATAGCGGGTTCTGGAGACGCAGCACCGACAACTACATTCGAAAACCGATCGTCCTGACCATGCAAGCTTCCGAATTGAGCGGCGTGCCTCGCGCCGCCGAACGCGCGCTCACGCGCAGCGACTACAAGACCCTTGGCCTTGCCGCACTCGGCGGCGCCCTCGAGTTCTACGACTTCATCATCTTCGTGTTCTTCGCACCCGCGATCGGGCAGCTGTTCTTCCCGCACGACATTCCCGACTGGCTGCGCCAGTTGCAGACGTTCGGCATCTTCGCGGCCGGCTATCTCGCGCGCCCGCTCGGCGGCGTGATCATGGCGCACTTCGGCGACCTGTTCGGCCGCAAGCGGATGTTTACGCTGAGCGTGCTGATGATGTCGGTGCCGACGCTGCTGATGGGCCTGCTGCCGACCTACGACTCGATCGGCATCCTCGCGCCGGTGTTGCTGCTGCTGTTCCGCGTGCTGCAGGGCGCGGCGGTCGGCGGCGAAGTGCCGGGCGCATGGGTGTTCGTGTCGGAACACGTGCCGTCGCGCCACATCGGCTATGCGTGCGGCACGCTGACCGCGGGCCTCACCGCCGGCATCCTGCTCGGCTCGCTGGTCGCCGCGGGCATCAACAGCCGTTACTCGGGCGCCGAAGTCACCGCGTTCGCGTGGCGCATTCCGTTCCTGCTCGGCGGCGTGTTCGGCCTGTTCTCCGTGTACCTGCGCCGCTGGCTGCACGAGACGCCGGTGTTCGCCGAGATGAAGGCGAAGAAGGCGCTCGCGGCCGAGATTCCGCTGAAGGCCGTGCTGCGCGACCACGGCCGCGCGGTGATCGTGTCGATGCTGCTCACGTGGATGCTGTCGGCGGCGATCGTCGTCGTGATCCTGATGACGCCCGCGCTGCTGCAGAAGCAGTTTCACCTGACGCCCGCGACCACGCTGTTCGCGAACAGCGTCGCGACGCTGTGCCTGACGGCCGGCTGCATCACCGCCGGCTCGCTCGCGGGCTGGATCGGCGCGAAGCGCGTGCTCGGCATCGGCGGCCTCGTGCTGGCCGCGTGCTATTACCTGCTGTTCGCGCAGGTCGCGGCCGACGCGTCGACGCTGCCGCTGTACTACGGGATCGCCGGCTTCATGGTCGGCACGATCGGCGCGGTGCCGTTCGTGATGGTCAAGAGCTTCCCGCCCGTCGTGCGCTTCTCGGGCATCTCGTTCTCGTACAACGTCGCGTATGCGATCTTCGGCGGCCTCACGCCGGTGATCGTGTCGCTGATGATGAAGTCGAATCCGCTCGCGCCGGTCGTGTACGTCGCGGCGATCTGCGTGCTCGGCGCGATCGCCGTGCAGTTCTCGAAGGATGCGAAGGACCCGAAGGACACGCGCTGAACGTCGGCGCGCACGCGCCGGCCGGATGAACAAAGGGCCGAATCCCGCGGCGTGCGGGATTCGGCCCTTTTGTTTGGCTTCAGCGTAGCGACTTGCGTGCGCCGCGCCATCCAGCCCGGTTCGATTCAGCGCAGCGCGCCGTACGACGAACTCGGCCGGCGCAGCGCGTCGATGCTTGCGCCGCCGGCGCCGGTCACGAACAGCAGCAGGAAACCGCCGGCGATCGCGACGTTCTTCCAGAAGTGGATCACCATGTCGTGCTGGACCGCGGCGTCCGTCGCGTCCCAGAAATTGTGTCCGACCATCGCGGTCGCGATCGTATAGAACGCCATCAGCAACGCGAGCGGCTTCACCTTGTAGCCGACGATCAGCAGCAGCCCGCCGAGCGCTTCGATCGTGACGACGACCGGCCCCGTCACCTGCGGATAGGGCACGTTCAGCCCGTGCAGATAGCCGATGAAATCGCTGTAGCCGAGCAGCTTCATCACGCCGCCCCACAAGAACAACGCCGCCAGCGCCAGGCGCGCGAAAAAAATGACGCCGGAATCGACGGAACGCGTCATGCCTCTCTCCTCGTATGCAATTCGGCCGTCCACACGAGGCGTGCCCGTGCGGCTCGGGGTCGCGCGGCCCTGCCGGGCCGGCGGCAAATGGGCCAGCATAGAGGGTCTTTCCGCGGTGTCCAAGAAAAAGGTTGTAGCAAATCTTTACACCGCGGCGGTCATGCCGGCGCGGCGGCACCGCGAAACACGGTGTTCGGCCCTGGCGGATAAATAACGGAACAGGGCCTAACCGGCGTCGCTCAACAGCACGCCTTTCTTGAAGATGAAACAGCCGTAGCCGCGCGACTCGCCGGTGACGATCACCGCATACGCCTGCTGGGCGCGCTCGTAGAACGCGAAACGGTCGACGCCCGTGAGCGGCACCGCGCGCCCTTCCGCACGATCGATCTCGGCCTGCACTTCGCGCTGCACGGGCGGCACCGCGGCCGGATCGCCGACGACTTCCATCCGCCAAGCGGGTGTGTCGACGAACGTGTCGAGCGGCAGCACCGACAGCACCGCGCGCGCGACGCGCGCCGAGTCGGCGCCGTCGATGCGCAGCGCGCGGCCGACCACCGTGTGCCCGGCGACGGATTCCGCCGGAAAATTCGCATCGCAGATCACCACTTCATCGCCGTGGCCCATCGCGCGCAGCGCGTGCAGGATGTCGGCGTGCAACAGCGGATCGAGATTCTTCAACATGTGGGAAAGGCTCCGGGATCGGGAACGAATCGCATAACGTTACCCGATCCCGGCCGCCGCCGGGCATGCGTCGCTCGTATCACGACGCCGCGGCCGGCATTTCGTCGATGAAACCCGTGACCGACTTCAGGCGGCCCGACGCATCGACGGTGCCGAAGTCCGAACCTTTCACGACCGCCGCACCGTCGGGCGACACGAGCGCCCACGAGAAGCGCAGGTGCTGGCCGAACCCGTCGACGTCGGTCGTGCGGCGAAAGCGATACGCGGGGAAACGCTCCTGCACCGCAGCGATCATCGTGTCGATGCCCGCATGGCCGTCGCCGGCCATCAGCGGATCGCGATAGGCCGCGTCGCTCGCGTAGGTCGCATCGATCAGCGCGCGCCGGCGTGCGACGTCGGGCTCGTTCCAGGCATCGAAATAGCGGTCGATCAGGTCGGCGTGAGCCGACTGGGCGGTTTCGGCGGTGTTCATGGCGAGGCTCCTTGTGTCGATGGGGGAACGATGTCGCAAACGTTTCGTGTTCGCGTGTCGCCATCGTCGCCGGCCTCGCGTGGGCGGTCGATTACGTGCGAGGTAAGGAATTCGTGCCGGCCGCGGAAAATACGCATGCGCCGCACCGCGAACCCGCCGCCGCCATCAAAAACGGGCGCCCGAAGGCGCCCGCATCGCATCGTCTGCCGCCGTCGCGGCGCGCGTCAGGTCACCGGTGCCGGATTGAACAGCGTCAGCGCATTCGCGAGCTTCCATTGCTCGGCCCACGTGCGACGCTTGCCGCTCGCGACGTCGAGCATCAGCCGGAACAGTTCCCAGCCCACGTCCTCGATCGACGCCGCGCCGGTCGCGATCTGCCCCGCGTCGAGATCCATCAGGTCGTGCCAGCGGCGCGCGAGATCGCTGCGCGTCGCGACCTTGATCACCGGCACCTGCGCAAGGCCGTACGGCGTGCCGCGCCCCGTCGTGAAAACGTGCAGGTTCATCCCCGCCGCGAGCTGCAGCGTGCCGCAGATGAAGTCGCTCGCGGGCGTCGCCGCGTACAGCAGCCCCTTCTGCCGCGCCCGGTCGCCGGGACGCACGACGCCCGCGATCGGCGCGCTGCCCGACTTCACGATCGAGCCCATCGCCTTCTCGACGATGTTCGACAGGCCGCCCTTCTTGTTGCCGGGCGTCGTGTTCGCGCTGCGGTCGACGCGGCCGCGCTGCAGGTAGCGGTCGTACCAGTCCATCTCGCGGATGATCTCGCGGGCGACGTCCTCGTTCGCCGCGCGCGACGTGAGCTGCGCGACGCCGTCGCGCACTTCGGTCACCTCCGAGAACATGATCGTGGCGCCCGCCCGCACGAGCAGGTCGGCCGCGAAGCCGACCGCCGGGTTCGCGGTGAGCCCCGAGAACGCGTCGCTGCCGCCGCACTGCACGCCGACGACGAGATCCGACGCCGGGCAGGTTTCGCGACGGCGGCGGTTCAGCCGCTCGAGATGCGATTCGGCCATCTTCATGATCGAGTCGATCATCGAGTTGAAGCCGACGTGCGCGGCGTCCTGCAGGCACACGACGCCGCCGTTTTCCGGCGCGCCGTCGGCCGCCACCGGAATCGAGCCCGGCGGCAGCAGGCGCTCGGGCTGCAGCTTCTCGCAGCCGAGGCTCACCGTCATCACCTCGCCGCCGAAGTTCGGATTCAGGCTGATGTTGCGCAGCGTGCGGATCGGAATGTCGGCATCGGGCGCATCGATCGCGACGCCGCAGCCGTATGTGTGCTCGAGCCCGACCACGTCGTCGACGTTCGGGTAACGCGGCAGCAGTTCGTCCTTGATCCGCTTCACCGCATGCTCGACGACGCCCGACACGCATTGCACGGTCGTCGTGATCGCGAGGATGTTGCGCGTGCCGACCGAGCCGTCGGCATTGCGAAAGCCCTCGAACGTATAGCCTTCGAGCGGCGCCAGCGGCGGCGCGGCACGCGTGGCGAGCGGCAGGTCGTCGAGCCCCGGCGGCTCGGGCATGCGCATCGTGCGCTCGTTGACCCAGCTGCCGCGGCGCAGCTCGGCGAGCGCGTAGCCGATCACGACGTTGTAGCGGACGATCGGATCGCCGGCCGCGAGGTCGACCAGCGCGACCTTGTGCCCTTGCGGCACGCCTTCGCGCAGCGTCAGGCCGTCGGCGAACGTCGCGCCCTCGGGCAGGCCGCCGTCGTTGACGACGATCGCGACGTTGTCGTCCGGGTGCACGCGGATATAAAGCGGGGAAGCAGTCATCGGAATTCCTGGGAGGCTACCGGGTCAAATCGTTAGTCATCATATGACATTCAACACCCAGCCGCGATGCTGCGTAAACCCTTATCCGGAAAGACCCTATCTCTCGCCAGCCGGCAAACCGCTTGCGCCGCGCCTTTCCTCGTTGTACGATGACATACAACGACATCGCCAATATGGCCCGGATGCCGTACCCGACGAACCCATCAGCACTCGCGCTGGACGGACGACCCAACCATGACTTCACCGCAAGAACTCAAACAGATCATTTCCCACGGCCTGCTGTCGTTTCCGCTGACGGATTTCGACGCGGACGGCAGCTTCCGCCCGGCCACCTATGCCGAGCGTCTGGAATGGCTGGCGCCGTATGGCGCGACCGCGCTGTTCGCGGCCGGCGGCACCGGTGAATTCTTCTCGCTCACGCAGCGCGAGTATTCGGACGTGATCCGCGTCGCGACGGAAACCTGCAAGGGCAAGGTGCCGATCCTGGCCGGCGCCGGCGGCGCGACGCGCGTCGCGATCGAATACGCGCAGGAAGCCGAGCGCCTCGGCGCGAGCGGCGTGCTGCTGATGCCGCACTACCTGACCGAAGCCAGCCAGGAAGGCATCGCCGAGCACGTCGAGCAGGTGTGCCGCGCGCTGAAGATCGGCGTCGTGGTGTACAACCGCGCGAATTCGAAGCTGAATGCCGACATGCTCGAGCGCCTCGCCGATCGTTGCCCGAACCTGATCGGCTTCAAGGACGGCGTCGGCGAAATCGAGAGCATGGTCACGATCCGCCGCCGCCTCGGCGACCGCTTCGCGTACCTCGGCGGCCTGCCGACGGCCGAAGTCTACGCGGCCGCGTACAAGGCGCTCGGCGTGCCGGTGTACTCGTCGGCCGTGTTCAACTTCATCCCGAAGACGGCGATGGCATTCTACGAAGCGATCGCGAAGGACGACCACGCAACGGTCGGCCGCCTGCTCGACGAGTTCTTCCTGCCGTACCTGAAGATCCGCAACCGTCGCGCGGGCTACGCGGTCAGCATCGTGAAGGCGGGCGCGAAGCTCGCCGGCCACGACGCCGGCCCGGTGCGCGCGCCGCTCGTCGACCTCACCGACGCCGAAATGGCCGAACTCGACGTGCTGATCAAGAAGATGGGGGCGCAGTAAGCGGCGGGCTGACCAACGGCACGCGATCCGGTGCGTGCCGGCCCGCGCGGGACCGGCGGTTCCGCCCGGCGCCTCCCTTTCGACGGCCGCCCCGTGCTTCGCGGGCCGGCCGTTTTCATTACATCTGTGCGATGGTTCCGACGATCCGGTAGCGCAGGCTGCCGAGCCTGAGCCGGGTCGCGGCGATATCGGTGCCGGCCGCCGATCGCCGGAAGCGCGTGTTCGGATCGTCGGCAAGAATCTGATCCAGCACGTCGGGATCCACGACCGCATCGAAAAACCGGCCGAGCGTGAGCGTCGCATACTGTTTCGCGGTCGCGAGCTGGCTGTTGGCCTGCATCAGCGCCTCGGTGCGCAGGCCCGGATCGCGCTCGTCGATGCTGCGGCGATGCTTCAGCGCAAACACCAGCGCCTCCATGTCCAGCCGGAACCGCTTGACGGCCTGGCCGAACCCGAGCGAATGCGGATCGGCGCCGGTGACGGGCCGCCCCTGATTGATCGTCACGTCGAATTCACTGCCGCCCAGGTCGCGCTGCAATTCGAACAGCGCATTGGCCAGTACGCGCCCTTCGCTGGTCTCGCCGATCTGGGTACGCACCGATTTCGCGACGTCGCCGATCGCTTTCCACAATCCGGCCGCGAACAGGTGGTCGCCACGCTTGCTGATATTCATCGGAGGGCTCCTTGTTGGTTTTTGTCGGTCTCTCAGGCTCGCCTGCGGACCGGCGGGTCCGAGGCCTCGCTAATGTAGGAGAAATTCCGGCGGCGTGGAAGCCGCCATCCATCTCGTCAAGGCGGCGCATCATGAGAAGCATCATTCGATGCCCCCCGCTCTCTAATCGAGCAAAACCGGCCCTCCATCAAAAAGGCGGCGGGGTACCCGTGGGCACCGTGCGCCGCCTTGTTTCAACCTTGCCGGAACGCGCCCCTCCCGGGACGCGGCCTTCAGTCGTCCTGCGCCATCACTCCGCCTTCCCGTCCCGCAGCCGCGGAATGTCGAGCGGATTGCGTTCCTGCAGCCCTTCGGGCAGCAGGTCGTCCGGGAAGTCCTGATAGCACACGGGCCGCAGGAAACGGTCGATCGCGGTCGCGCCGACCGACGTGACGGCCGGGTTCGACGTCGCCGGGAACGGCCCGCCGTGGACCATCGCATCGCACACCTCGACGCCGGTCGGGTAGCCGTTGACGAGCAGGCGCCCGGCCTTGCGTTCGAGGATCGGCAGCAGGCGGCGCGCGAGCGGCTTGTCGTCGGCGTCCAGTTGCAGCGTGGCCGTCAGCTGGCCCTCGAGTGCGTCGAGCACGCGCGCGACTTCGTCGAGATCGCGGCAGCGCACGATCAGCGACGCCGGCCCGAACACCTCGTGGCCGAACGCCGGTTCGGCCAGGAACGCCTGCGCGGCGACTTCGTACAGCGCGCCGCCTGCCTGGCATTCGGTCTGCGCCGCCTCGCCCGCGCCGATTTCGCGCACGCCCGGCAGTTCGGCCAGCTTGCCGCGGCCGTTGCGATACGCGTCGGCGATGCCGCGCGTCAGCATCACGCCGGCCGGCTTCTTCGCGAGCGCCTGTGCGGCGACGGACTCGAAGCGATCGAGATTGGGGCCGTCGACCGCCAGCACGAGACCCGGGTTCGTGCAGAACTGGCCGGTGCCGAGCGTCAGCGAATCGACGAAGCCGGTCGCGATCGCGTCGCCGCGCGCGGCCAGCGCGGCCGGAAACAGCACGACCGGGTTGATGCTGCTCATTTCCGCATAGACGGGAATCGGTTGCGGGCGCGCGTTCGCGAGCTGCACGAGCGCCATGCCGCCCTGCCGCGACCCGGTGAAGCCGACGGCCTGGATCGCCGGATGGCTGACGAGCGCAGCGCCGATCACGCGGCCGGGGCCGATCAGCAGCGAGAACACGCCGGCCGGCATCCCGCATTTCGCCACCGCCGCGCGGATCGCGCGGCCGACCAGCTCGGACGTGCCGAGGTGCGCCTCATGGGCCTTCACGATCACCGGGCAGCCGGCCGCGAGTGCCGACGCGGTATCGCCGCCGGCCACCGAGAACGCGAGCGGGAAGTTGCTCGCGCCGAACACGACGACGGGCCCGAGCCCGACCTTCTGCAACCGCAGGTCCGAGCGCGGCAGCGGCGTGCGCGCGGGCTGCGCGGGATCGATCGACGCGGCGAGGAAGCGCCCGTCGCGCACGACGCGCGCGAACAGCCGGAGCTGGCCGACGGTGCGGCCGCGCTCGCCCTGCAGCCGCGCGACGGGCAGGCCCGTTTCGGCGTGCGCGCGTTCGATCAGCGCGTCGCCGAGCGCGACGATTTCGTCGGCGATCGCCTCGAGAAACGCCGCGCGGGCCGCGAGCGGCTGCGTGCGATACGCGTCGAAGGCGTCGCGCGCGAGTTCGCACGCGCGCTCGACATCGGCCTGCGTCGCGACGCCGAAGGCCGGCGCATCGATCGGCGCGCCCTTCGTCGGGTCGAACGCGCGCAGGGTACCGGCCGAGCCGGCCACCGCGTCGGCGCCGATCAGCATCTCTCCAGTCAGTTGCATGGGTGTGCTCCGTGGTTCGGGAATGGTTCGCTCATTGTAGCCCAACAGATATGATGTCTGCTGACAAGATGGCGATATTCTCGTCGCTCCACAGTTACTCGACTGCAGGCCACAAACCCTTATCCATTCGGCACAGGCAGGAAATTCTTGCCTCTCCCGCGGCCGTCCGAAGGGAAAACCCGAGGTGTCCGCACGCCCTCGTTGCAGGTAAGTTTTGGCCCATGTTATACGACGACATATATTAAGCACGCAATCGGCACACCTCTAGAGATCTTCCGATCAAACTCGCCGCAGCGCGCGCGCCGCACCGCCGTGCGCTACTGGATCCGGGCGCCGCTGTCCGTCGTCACGACGCTCAACGATGCGGACCACGCGACGCCGTCGGTCACCGGCATGCCGATCCGCAAGGCGTTCGGCATGATCCGGTGACGACGGGCCGGATCTTCCCGGCGCTCAGCCGGGCGTACGTGCTCGCGCAACTGCCGAGCGGCCGGTTCCCCGATTCGTCGATCGAGTTGCCCATCGGGCGCAGGCAGCGGGCAGCATCGGCGCTGCACACCGATCCGGAATGCTTACCTCGCAGGTAATGCCCGGCGCGCGCGGGATTGCCTATCATCTTCGTCATGAACTCGACCGCCACCCTCCAATCGCTCCCCCCGTCCGCCGGCCGCGCGTCTGGCATCGGCTCGCTGCTGCGCACCTGGCGTCAACGCCGCCGCCTGAGCCAGATGGCCCTCGCGCTGGAGGCCGAGGTGTCCGCGCGGCACCTGAGCTTCGTCGAATCGGGGCGTGCGCAGCCGAGCCGGGAGATGGTGCTGCATCTCGCGGAGCGCCTCGACGTGCCGCTGCGCGAGCGCAATGCGCTGCTCGTCGCGGCCGGCTATGCGCCGCTGTTTCGCGAGCGGCCGTTCTCCGATCCGCAGCTCGATGCGGCGCGCCAGGCGGTCGAAGCCGTGCTGCGCGGCCACGAACCCTACCCGGCACTCGCCGTGGATCGTCACTGGACTCTGCTCGCCGCGAACCGGATGCTCGGCGCGCTGGTCGCGCAGGCCGATCCGGCGCTCCTGCGGCCGCCCGTCAACGTGCTGCGGCTGAGCCTGCATCCCGACGGCCTCGCGCCGCAGATCGTCAACTGGCACGAGTGGCGCGCGCATATCCTGCACCGGCTGCAACGGCAGATCGACGCGAGCGGCGACCGCACGCTGCATGCGCTGCGCGACGAACTCGCGAACTATCCGGCACCGGCCGGCCAGCCCGCCGACACGCAGGCACGCGCCGACTACGCGGACATCGCGGTGCCGCTGCGGCTGCGCACGGCAGCCGGCGAACTGACGTTCTTCAGCACGACGACGGTGTTCGGCACGCCGGTCGACGTCACGCTGTCGGAGCTCGCGATCGAGGCGTTTTTCCCGGCGAATCCGGAGACGGCGGACGCGATGTGCGCGCTGGCGGACGCGTTGCCGGCGCAGTGAGCATCGTCAACGACGCTCGAACGCCAGCTTCACGCCCAACCCGAGCAGGACCGCGCCGCTCACCCGGTGCATGCGGGTCAGGATGCGCGGATTGCGCCGGATCGACGTCGACAGCAGGCCGGCGAACAGCGCGACCGGCCCCTTGACGAGAAACGTCAGGCCGGCAAACGTCGTGCCGAGCACGAACAGCGACAGCATCGGATGCGCGGCGCCCGCGGGGACGAACTGCGGCAGGAACGCGAGATAGAACAGCGCGACCTTCGGATTCGACACGTTGGACAGCGCGCCTTGCGCGAACGTGCGCAACCCGGACGCCGGCGCATCGCGACCGCTCGCGAGCGTCAGCTCGCCCGACGACCGCAGCAGCGTGATGCCGAGGTACAGCAGATACAGCGCGCCGATCATCTTCAATGCAGTGAACAGCCATTCGGACGCCTGAAGAAGCGCACCCAGCCCCAGCGTCGCGAGCATCGTATGCACGAGCAGCCCGACGCTGACGCCCGCCGCGGTCACGAGGCCCGCCCGCGTGCCGCCGGATAGCGTGCGCGACATCACGAGCACCATGTCCTGGCCCGGCGTCAGAATGATCAGAAGGGAAGTGGCCATGAACGGCAACCAGGCTACGTGCGGCATCGGAACTCTCCTGAAAGCGGCGCCAGGCGGGACGGGCGGGAATCGCGCGCGTCCGATGAGCCGGGCAGTCATCGGATTATCGGCAACTTGCCGTGGAGAATGGCTGCGAAGTCGGCTACTTTCGAGGCATGATTTGGCGTTATTCTCCAATATCGACTTCATCGGTAGTCAAAAATGCCAATCAAGCTGGATGCCATCGATCGGCGCATTCTGCGTGCGCTGCAACGGAACTCGAACCAGACGAACGCCGAACTCGCGCAGCAGGCCGGCCTCTCGCCCACGCCCTGCCTGCGCCGCGTTCACCTGCTGGAGGAACAGGGCGTGATCGACGCGTACGTCGCCCTGCTGAACCCGGCGGCCGTCGAGCTGCGGTTCACGGCCTTCGTGCGCGTCACGCTGGAACGCCAGGACAAGACGACCGTCGAGCGCTTCGCGCGCGAGATGGAGCAGGCGCCGGAAGTGCTCGAATGCCATCTGATGGCCGGCAGCTACGACTATCTGCTGCGCGTCATCGCGAAGGATCTCGACGACTATCAGCGCTTTCAGATGGAGACGCTCACGCAGATCGAAGGCGTACGCAACGTCGAAACCGAGATTCCGCTGAAGCGCATCAAGCAGACGGTGCGTCTGCCGATCTAGGCAGGCGAAAAGACAACGGTGTGCGCACCGCTGTCTTCGGATCAGGCGCCAGAACACTACAATGACGTCCGTTCGTACAAGATCCTGAAATGTCGTCCGCCACCCGGGCCACGCCGGCGGCGGCACCCTTCACTTGACGATGCCGGCACGCCCCGGTCTACCGCGGCCATTCCAACAATGATTCCGCTCGGTCGTTCGCCTGTCTCATGATTCCCGCTCCGATTTTCTCCGGCACCTTCTTCATCGTTCTCGGCATTTCGTTTCTGGCGGCCGTCTCTGTCGTGCTCTGGATCGTTGCGCTGGTGCTGTTTCCGCCTGTACGACGATCGTTTCGTGTATATCGGCGACGCTCCACCGCCATCTTCGCCGCCCTGTGCGTGACGAGCAGCTTCGTCGTCTCGATGGTGGCGATCGGGCTGCAGGCCGAGGCGAACATCAGAAAGGAAGAGGCCGCGAAGCATCCCGCGCTCGTGAAGAGCGAGCGTCTGCTGGGCATCGACATGCCGCCCGGCACGCGGCTGTCGCTCTCGACTGCCGGCGACATGAACTCGATCGAGAAAGCCGAGTTTCCGCATGCGGTCGATGTCTACGGCATTGCGGCCGTCGCGCTGACGGTCGGGACGGAATTCGACGATGAAGCGCCGCGCAACGACCGGGACCTCGCCACCCTCACCGCACTGACGCTCACCACCACCGGGCCCCGGACGATCGATGGTTGGACCTGCGGTTCGAAAGCGCCGCTGAAGATCGTGCTGCGCAACGATGCGCGGACCAGGACACTCTGGTCATGCCACCTGGCCGACGGCAATCGCGTGGCCGGCGGTGCCGTACCCGCCGGGTCGCGCGTCATGAGAAGCACCACCACCTATGGGGACGGCATGCGCGACAACGACTATTGGGAGATCAGGGTCGCGGAAGACGACGTGTTCGAATTGTCATCGCTACCGCTGCGTCACCCCGAACTGCGACTCAATCGGGAACGCACCGTTCTCGCGTTCGACTACGCGACGCTGGCGCGTGCGGCGAGCGTCGGTAACATCGCCTACCCGGCCGGCACCGAAGTCACGTTCGGCGTGCGCGGGCTGCGCGAAGACTACCCCGGTGCGTGGCGCTTCAGGACACCCGGGCGCCAGCACGCGGTCGACAAGAACACGGGACCGATCGCCGATGGTGCGTCGGTCGTACAGGCGCCTTCGGGGAAGGTTTACGCGATCTTCCCGGGTCGTACCGACTGAATGCGCTGCGCCATCACCGGCTGGCGGCCGGGTGCGAGCGCAGCGGAATGGTGATTGCACGGTTCGCGAAGAAATGCCGAAGTCCCGCAAGGACGCGGGCGTCGGCTATCGCCGGCAAGCCACACCGAGCGGCATGGCGACGCCGGACGGTTTGCCGACGCTACGTATAAAGCGACGCCTGCGGCAATTCCCCCGTCAGCGCGAACCGGCCGACGTCGCGCAGCCGATAGTCGAGCGGATCGTGCAGCGTATGCGTGCGCGCGTTGCGCCAGAAGCGGTCGAGGCCGAGCGATGCGGCCGTCGCACGTGCGCCGCACGTGTCGAACAGCGCCTCGCCGTTCTCGAGCGCCGCGCGCTGCGCGACGATCTTCGCGTCCGACACCGCGAGTGCCACCTCGGCCCGTTCGTCGGCCGTCAGCGCGTCATGCCGCGACCATGCGCGCTGCAACGCGACGGCCGCGCGGTCGGCGAGCGCCGCCGCCGCGACCGCCTGCACGCGCATGTCGCCGAAGCGCTGCAGCGTATAGGGATCGTCGCTCGCCTGCGCGACACCCGCGTTGATCCACGGCCGGCCGTGCTTCAGCACGTAGTCGCGCGCCTCGGCCAGCGCGCCTTCCGCGATCCCGACGAACAGGTTCGTCAGCACGAGCTGCGACACCAGCGTGCGCAGCGTCGCGCGCGGCGTCGGCGGTGTCTCGGAGCGGTGCAGTACCTCGTCCGGCGCGAGCGTCACACCGTCGAAGCGCACGCTGCCGCTGTCGGTCTGGCGCTGGCCGATCGGATCCCAGTCCTCGTTGACCGTGATCCCGTCACGATCGGTCGGCACCACGCCGAACACGGCGCGGCCCGTTTCCGGATCGTGCGCGGACACGGTCATCCGCTGCGAGCCGCGCGTGCCCGAACAGAAGCCCTTCACGCCGTCGAGCCGGTAGCCGCCGTCCGGCGTCGCGGTCGCCGCGAGCCGCGTGTCGAGCGGGTTGACCGCATTGCCCCACCACCAGCGATGCTCGACCGTGCCGCGCAGATAGCGTTCGCGCTGCGCCGCACTGCCCCACACGTCGACGCTCACCACCTGCAGGATCTGGAACCCGACCAGATGCGCGAGCGCGCTGTCGACGCGCGCGATCCGCCGGATCGTGTCGTAGATCGCCGGCCACTCGGCTTCCTGTCCGCCGAATTCGCGCGGCACCGCGAGCGTCAGCAGGCCCGCGTCGGCGAGCCGCTGCTTTTCGTCGGCCGCGTGACCGCCCGCGCGGTCGCGCTCGGCAGCCGTCGCACGCAGCGCGTCGATCGCACGCGCCAGCGCATCGGCGTCGAGCGCGCGTGCGTCGGTTTCCGGCGCCAGCGTCGCCGGGCCGCGGGGATCGTTCATGCGACGGCTTCCTGTGCAACGGTTTCGTGCGCAACGATTTCGCCCGACAACGGCACCAGCGCGCCGAGCCGGCGACCGGTCAGCCGCGACAGGATCTCGCGCCGCCAGTCGTCGTAGATCGCGCGGTATTCGGCGATATCCGCACCGAACACGTGCGCGGTGTGCGCGTATTCGTCATGCAGATAACCGTCGAGCCGCGCCTGGGTTTCCTCGTCGGCCGCGATCACGCGGTCGACCAGCGCGTCGCGCTCGGCGGGCGGCAGCGCGTTCAACGTGTCGAACCACCACTGGACGATCTGCACGCGATGCCACTCCTCGTCCGGACGGATCCGGTTCTCGCCGTGCTCGCGCATCGCGCCGTCGGCGATGCGGCCGGTCTTGCGCTGGATCCACAGCTTCGCGAGGATGTGCAGCTCGTAATGCCATTCGAACGCGAGAAAGCCCGCGACGTCGCGCACCGCGATGTCGCCGATGCGTTCCCAGTGCGCGGCGACGAGCCGCTCGACCTCCGGCAGCGGATCGCGGCCCGTCAGTTCGGTCACGCGCTCGCGCCCGATCACCGCGTGCGCGCCGTCGTCGCCGAGCTGGCGCGACAGGATCAGCTGGAAATGCGGGTCATCGCGAAACAGCGTGTCAATCGCCTTCGCGACGACCTGCACGATGAACAGGTCGTGCGACGCCATCTTCGTGTAGTAGTCGGCGACGGCGGCGAGCTCGTCCGCGCCGTGCGGCTCGCGCGGCGGCGTCGCCAGTTTGTCAGGGAAGCCGGGGCGATGGCGTCGTGCGACGTCCAGAAACAGGGCTTCCTCGAATTGTCCGTTCCATTCGCGCGGCGCGCCGATGGGCAAGGTCATGGGTATCGTTCTCTCAGGGTCTTCAATGAAAAGAGCCGGCGCTCGTGGCGCCGCTCAGGTACGCCGGGTCACGCGTCGGACCAGGCGGTCGCCCGTGATTTGCACGGCCGAAACGAGTGCGATCAGGATCACGATCACGGTCACCATGACCGTGGTGTCGAAACGCTGATAGCCATAGCGGATCGCGAGATCGCCGAGCCCACCCGCGCCGACTGCGCCCGCCATCGCGGTCGAGCCGATCAGCGCGACGACGGTGATCGTGAAACCGCCGAGCATGCCGGGCAACGCCTCCGGCAACAGCACGTGCCACACGATGTGGCGGCGTTTCGCGCCCATCGCGAGCGCGGCCTCGATCAGCCCGCGATCGACTTCGCGCAGGCTCACTTCCGCAATCCGCGCGAAGAATGGAATCGCCGCGATCGACAGCGGCACGACGGCCGCCCACACGCCGATCGTCGTGCCGATCAGCACGCGCGTGAACGGCAGCAGCGCGACGAGCAGGATGATGAACGGTGTCGAGCGGAACACGTTGACGAGCGCGCCGAGCACCGCGTTCAGGCCACGCCGCGCGTAAATGCCGCCGGGCGCGGTCGTCACCAGGATCACCGCGAGCGGGATGCCGATCAGCGCGGCGATCGCGGCCGACGCGGCGACCATCGACAGCGTGTCGCGGATCGCGTCGAGCAGTTCGGGCCACCAGAGTTCAAACATAGCCGAGCACCTCCGCATGATTCGCGTGGCGGCGCGCGCGCTCGAGCAACGCGGCGACCGCGCCGCCGCGTGCCGGCGGGTGGCCGGCGTCGTCCGCGCGCGGCGACGCCGCGATCACGAGGCGGCCCTGCGCATGCCCCTGAATGCGCTCGATCCCGCCGTGCAGGAAGCGCACCGAGCCGCCGAGCGCCGCCGCGAGCGCGCCGACGTCCGGCTCGCCGCCGCTTTCGCCCGTATAACGGACGTCCAGCACGACTTGCGCGCCGTCGGGCAGCGCGGCCAGCTCGGGCAACGGCTGCACGCGCGCGGCGAGTTCGGCCGGCAGGTCGTGCACGAGCGTGCTGAGCAGCGCGCGCGTCGCGCCGTGACGCGGATCGCCGAACACGCGCCACACCGGGCCCGTTTCGACGACCTCGCCCTGTTCGATCACCGCGACCGTGTCGCACACCGCGCGGATCACTTCCATCTCGTGCGTGATCAGCACGATCGTCAGTCCGAGGCGGCGGTTGATGTCGGCGAGCAGCGCGAGGATCGATTGCGTCGTCTCGGGGTCGAGCGCCGACGTCGCCTCGTCGCACAGCAGCACCTCCGGGTCGTGCACCAG
The DNA here is from genome assembly GCF_905339875.1 of Burkholderia sp. BCC1998. NCBI lineage: Bacteria > Pseudomonadati > Pseudomonadota > Betaproteobacteria > Burkholderiales > Burkholderiaceae > Burkholderia > Burkholderia sp. BCC1998. The sequence continues at coordinate 315,285 of NZ_CAJPHE010000006.1, read as the reverse complement.
CGCCCGCGCGATGCCGACGCGCTGCTTCTGGCCGCCCGACAGGCTCGCCGGATACGCGTCGCGTTTCGCGGCCAGCCCGACGAGATCGAGCAGCGCCTCGGCCTTGCGCGTGCGCTCGGCCTTCGGCACGCCGGCGATCTTCAGCGGCAGCGCGACGTTCTCGAACACCGTCTTCGCCGACAGCAGGTTGAAATGCTGGAACACCATGCCGGTGCGACGCCGCAGCGCGACGAGCCCGTCCTCGTCGAGCGCGCCGACGTCGACGCCCTGCACGCGCACGCTGCCCGAACTCGGACGTTCGAGGCCGTTCACGAGCCGCAGCAGCGTCGACTTGCCGGCACCGCTGCGGCCGATGATGCCGAACACCTCGCCGCGCCGCACGTCGAGCGTCACGTCGCGCAGCGCGGCGGCCTGGCCGCGCGGCGTCGCGAACACCTTGCCGACGTGTGCGAACGACACGGCGGCGGCGCCGTCGGCCCGCGCGGCCGCTGCGTTACGCGAATCATGCGCGTCATGCACGTCCGCACCCGCACCGGCCCGCACCGCCGATGCCTCGATGAAACCCAGCGTATCGAACAATTGCGTCATCGCTTCGCTCCGTCACGTTCACGCATGCGCGGGATGCGCGGGTTCGGGCGCCGGCACGGCGGCCGGCCGGTGCTGTGCGCCCGTGTGCCACGCGGGCAGCCGCGCGCCGGCGCCGAACAGCTTCTCGCGCAGCGTCGGCGCGGGATCGTAGTCTTCCTTGTAGATGCCGCGGTTCTGCAGCTCGGGCACGACCCAGTCGACGAAATCCGCGAACGACTCGGGCATCACGGTGCGCGTCAGGTTGAAACCGTCGATGCCCGTCTCGTCGATCCACGACTGCAGTTCGTCCGCGACCTGCGACGGCGAGCCGACGATCGGCGCATAGCGGCCGCCGAGCGACATCTGTTCGAGCATCCGGCGCACGGTCCACGTGCCGGTCGTGCTCTTGCGCGAGATCGCGTCGACGGCCGACTGGATCGAATCGGTCTTCACGTACGAGATCGGCTCGTCGAGGCCGTACTTCGCGAAGTCGATGCCGGTCGAGCTCGCGAAATGCGCGAGGCCGGCTTCCGGGCTCGCATAGCGCCGGTATTCGTCGAACTTCTCGCGCGCGAGCCGCTCGGTTTCGGCGGTCACGACGCTCACGCCCGCGAAAATCTTGATCGATGCGGGATCGCGGCCCTGCCGCGCGGCGGCTGCGCGAATATCCAGCGCCGCCGCGCGCGCCGCGGCCTTGCTCTGCCCGTTCACGAACACGCACTCCGCATGCCGCCCCGCGAACTCGACGCCGCGCGCGGACGAGCCGGCCTGGTACAGCACCGGCGTGCGCTGCAGCGACGGCTCGCTCAGGTGGATCGCGTCGACCGAATAGAACGGCCCGTCGTGCTTCACGCGCCGCACCTTGCCCGGCTGCGCGAACACGCGCGCCTGCGCGTCGCGGATCACCGCGTCGTCGTCCCAGCTCTGTTCCCACAGCTTGTAGACGACGTCCATGTAGTCGTCCGCGCGTTCGTAGCGGTCGTCGTGGCCGATCTGCTGTGCGAGGCCCATCCCGCGCGCGGCGCTGTCGAGATAGCCGGTCACGATGTTCCAGCCGATACGCCCCTTCGTCAGGTGATCGAGCGTCGACATGCGGCGCGCGAACAGGTAAGGCGGCTCGTAGGTCAGGTTCGCGGTCACGCCGAAGCCGAGATGTTGCGTGACCTGCGCCATTGCGGGCACGAGCAGCAGCGGATCGTTGACGGGTACCTGCACCGATTCGCGCAGTGCGGCGTCCGGGCCGCCGCCGAACACGTCGTACACGCCGACGATGTCCGCGAGAAAGATCCCGTCGAACTTGCCGCGTTCGAGCGTCCTCGCGAGATCGGCCCAGTAGTCCAGATCGGTGTAGTGCGCGGAGCGGTCGCGCGGATGCGTCCACAACCCGTGGTTGATGTGCCCGACGCAGTTCATGTTGAACGCGTTGAGCAGGATCTTCTTGCGGTTCGCCGTCGTCATGTCGCCTCCGTCACCACGCGATCGCGTACAGCGAGCCGAACGCGTTGTCGAGCGCACGGCGCACCGCCGGCGAATGCTGGTAGATCGCGATGAACTTGCGGATGCGCGCGTCGTTCACGCTCTCGGGCCGCACGACCCACTGGATCGCGAAGTTCTTGTTCTCGGTGCCGTCGAACAGCAGCGCGCTGTTCGGATCGGTCGTGCCTGCGAGCTTGATGAAGCTCGGATAGCCCTGCGCGAGGTCGACGTCGTCGAGCGAGCGCGCGAGCTGCGACGCTTCGGGCGGGATGATCTTCAGGTGTTTCGGGTTGGACACGATGTCGTGCGTCGTCGCGCGGTAGTCGGCGCCCGGCTTCAGCGTGATGAGGCCCGCGCGCTGCAGCAGCAGCAGCCCGCGCCCGCCGTTCACCGGGTCGTTCGCGATCGCGACACGCGCGCCGTCCTTCAGCTCATCGAAGCGCTTCACCTTCTTCGAGTAGAGGCCGATCTTCATGATCGTGCCCGGCGCGATCGACACGAAGTTGTAACCGCCCTGCTTCTTCGCGTTCTCGAGAAACGGGATGTGCTGGAAGTAGTTGACGTCGATGTCCTTGTTCGCGAGCGCCGCGTTTGGCGTATTCCAGTCGGTGAACTCGACGATCTTCACGTCTAGGCCCTGCTCCTTCGCTTCCTTCGCGGCAATCTTCAGCGCGTCGATCTGCGGGCTCGTCGAGATGCCGACCTTCAGCGGCGCGGTGTCGGCACGGGCGCCGTTCAGCATCAGGACACCGAGCAGCGTGGCTGCCAGCAGGCGGGCCACGCGGCCGGAGGAAAAGCGGGCGGAAAAAACGGCATGCAGCATGGGAACCACTCTCCTGTCCAAAGACGGTATCGACGGATGAGCGGCGCCGCGGCGAACGCGCGGGCGTTCTCCGGACAGTCGTCGTCACATCGGAAAAAGATCAGCCGATGATAGAGAGCGGCAGGAAGGCGGTCTACGAAGCGATTGTGCGAAGAAAATCGCGTGCGGCGATATGGCGCCAGGGCGCGCGTCCGATGCGCGGGCGGGCGCCAGGCCGGCCATCGGGCCGAAATCTCGGCCTGCCCGCCGGGCGAATTCCGAAATCTCGGCCAGCCGGGTGCTGCCATCCTTTCCACAGACGAAACAAAATCCTTATAAATCAATGCACTAAAAATATTCCGGCAGGCCGGAATGCTTGGCACGGGGGTTGCATTAATAGACGCCACACGATGCCGCGTAGCAATGCGGGCATTCCAAACATCAGGAGACACGTCTTGCAGACCTCAATCCCCACCCAATCCCGTCCGGAGGCACTTGCCGAAGCCGGTCCCGCCACGCGCACACGCTTCTGGCCGGAAGGCTGGTGGAAGCTGATGGAAATCCGCATCGGCATCATCCCGCTGCCGGTCTACGTGATCCTGTTCGGGCTGATCGTCGGCTTCGCGGTGACGGGCAAGGTGCCCGGCGAGATCTCGATGGCGATCGCCGTGCTCGCGTTCTTCGGCTTCACCTGCGCAGAACTCGGCAAGCGCCTGCCGCTCTTGCGCAACATCGGCGCGGCCGCGATCTTCGCGACCTTCGTGCCGTCGGCGCTCACCTACTACCACGTGCTGCCGAAGCCGGTGCTGAACCTCACCGTCGAGTTCACGAAGTCGACCAACTTCCTGTACCTGTTCATCGCGTCGATCATCGTCGGCAGCATCCTGAGCATGGACCGGCGCGTGCTGATCCAGGGCTTCGTGAAGATCTTCATTCCGCTCGCCGCCGGTTCGGTCGCGGCCGCGATCGTCGGCACGGCGGTCGGCACCGCGCTCGGCCTCGGCGCGCGCCACACGCTGCTGTACATCGTCGTGCCGATCATGGCGGGCGGCGTCGGCGAAGGTGCGATTCCGCTGTCGATCGGCTATTCGGAACTGATGCACCTGCCGCAGGGCGAGATGTTCGCGATGGTGCTGCCGCCGGTGATGCTCGGCAGCCTGACCGCGATCATCCTGTCGGGCGCGCTCGACATGCTCGGCAAGCGCCTGCCGCACCTGACCGGCAACGGTCGCCTGCAGGTCGGCGAAAGCGGCGACATGACGCCGGAAAGCGAGGAGATCCGCGGCCACGTCGACGTCACGCACATCGCGGGCGCCGGCATCACGGCGATCACGCTGTACCTCGTCGGCCTGATGGCGCACAAGCTGTTCGGCCTGCCCGCGCCGGTCGCGATGCTGTTCCTCGCGGTGCTGGTGAAGCTCGCGCGCGCGGTGTCGCCGCCGCTGCAGGAAGGCGCGTTCGTCGTCTACAAGTTCTTCTCGACCGCCGTCACGTATCCGCTGCTGTTCGCGATCGGCGTCGCGATGACGCCGTGGGACAAGCTGACCGCCGCCTTCACGATCGTCAACGTCGTCACGATCGTGTCGACCGTCGCGACGCTGATGGGCACCGGTTTCGTGGTCGGCCGCCTGCTGAAGATGTACCCTATCGACACCGCAATCGTGAACGCCTGCCACAGCGGGCAAGGCGGCACCGGCGACGTCGCGATCCTGACCGCCGCGAACCGGATGCAGCTGATGCCGTTCGCGCAGATCGCCACGCGCATCGGCGGCGCGATCGTCGTCACCGTGACGCTGATCCTGGTCGCGCACTTCGGATGACGCGCCGCTGCGCGCACCGTCGCGCAGGCTGCTTCGCACGCGCCGCCGCCGGCTTTGCCGGCGCGCGGCGCGCGTCGTTGTGGCGGGGCGTTTGGGACGGCCGGCGTTGCGGACGGCCGGTCTCGGACGGCCGGTCTCGGACGACCGGTTGCGGGCATCGATGAGGGCGAACGTGCAGAAGAGCTTCAAGGGAATCCCGTGGTGGGGCTGGGCGTCGGCCGCCGTGCTGTATGTCGGCGTGGCGGGCGCGGCCGTCGATTTCGCGTGGGAACGCGCGATCGATGCGCTCGAGGAAACCGGCGCGCACCGGCTCGACCTGTACGCGTCGAGCCTCAAGAGCGAACTCGGCCGCTTCGAGATCCTGCCCGGCCTGGTCGCCCGGCAAGACGGCGTGCGCGCGCTGCTGCGGGCCGCGCCGCACGATCGGCCCGCGCTCGCGCGCACGGTGGACACGTATCTCGAAGCCGTGAACCGCGATGCGGGCAGCGGCGCCGTCGACGTGATCGACCTGCAGGGCGAAGTGATCGCCGCCAGCAACTGGAACGAGACGATCAGCTTCGTCGGCACCAACGTGTCGTACCGGCCGTACTTCAAGGATGCCCTGGCGCACGGCAGCGGCCGCTTCTTCGGGATCGGCACCAACACCGGCGTGCCGGGCGTCTATTTCGCGAGCGCGGTGCGCGACGGTGGCGTGCCGATCGGCGCGGCGGCCGTGAAGATCAGCGTCGACCCGCTCGAATCCGCGTGGCGCGCGCCGGGCGTCGCCGCGATGGTGGTCGACGGCAACGGCGTGGTCGTGATCTCGACCGAGCCGGCGTGGAAGTTCACCGCGCTGCGCCCGATCACCGCGCAGCAGCAGCGCGACATCCAGGCGTCGCGGCAATACGCGGGCCGCACGGTCGACATGCTGCCCTACCGCCACCTCGGCGACCGCAGCGCCGCCGCATGGTTCGGCACGTTCCCCGATCCGCGTCACGCCGGCCGCAGCACGCGCTATCTCGTGATGTCGCGGCCCGCGCCGCAGGCCGGTGATTCGCTGATGGTGCTGCTCGACATCGCCGGCGCGCGGCGCCAGCAGCAGACCGCGTTCGCGTTCGTCACCGGCGCGTTCCTGATCGCCGCGCTGCTGGCCGGCTACGCGATCCAGCGGCGCCGGGCGATCGTCGCGCGGCTGAACGCGCAGGATGCGCTGCGCCGCGCGAACGACCGGCTCGAGCTGACCGTCGCGCAACGCACGGCCGCGCTGACGGCGGCGAACGAGCGGATGCAGCGCGAGATCGTCGAGCGCGAGCGCACCGAGCAGCGGCTGCGCGATTCACAACAGGAAGTCGTGCACGCGGGCAAGCTCGCGGTGCTCGGGCAGATGGCCGCGGGCCTCACGCACGAGCTGAACCAGCCGCTCGTCGCGATCCGCACGCTGTGCGACAACGCGCGCACGTTCTTCGAGCGCGGCCAGCCGGCACCGGCGTATGCGAATCTCGAACGGATCGGCAAGCTGGTCGACGGCATGGCCGTGCTCACCGGCGAGCTGAAGACCTTCGCGCGCAAGCCCGACGTCGAGCGCGTCGCCGTGTCGCTGAACGAGGCCGTCGCGCATGCGCGCCTCATCTACGATGCGCGGATCCGCGACGAAGGCGTGCAGCTCGACGTGAACATCGCGCCCGGCACGACGGTGTCCGCGGAATCGAGCCAGTTGCAGCAGGTGATCGTGAACCTGCTCGGCAACGCGCTCGACGCGGTGCACGACGCGCCGGTGCGGCGCATCGTGATCGAAGCCGCCGGGCCGGACGACGCCGGCCGCGTGCGTTTCTCGGTGGCCGACAGCGGCGCGGGCATCGCGCCCGACGTGCTGCCGCACCTGTTCGAGCCGTTCGTCACGACCAAGCCGCGCGGCCAGGGCCTCGGGCTCGGCCTCGCGATCACGTCGCGCATCGTCGAGGCGTTCGGCGCGAAGATCGCCGCGACGAACCGCGACGAAGGCGGCGCGCAGTTCAGTATCGAATTCGCGGCGGCGACGCCGCAACAGAGGATAGAGCATGGAAGATGAGATTCGCGTGCTGGTCGTCGAGGACGATGAAAACGTCCGGATCGGCGTCGAGCAGGCCGTCGCGCTCGCCGGGTTCCCGGTCGACGCATTCGCTTCGGCCGCCGACGCGCTCGCGCACGTCGCGCCCGGCGCCCCCGTCGTGATCGTGTCGGACGTGCGGATGCCGGGCATCGACGGGCTGCAGCTGCTCGAACGCGTGATGGCCGTCGATGCGCAGATTCCGGTCGTGCTGATCAGCGGCCATGCGGACATTTCGACGGCCGTCGGCGCGATGCAGGACGGCGCGTACGACTTCATCGAGAAGCCGTTCTCGTCGGACGTGATCGCGGGGCGCGTCGCGCGCGCGGTCGAGAAGCGCCGCCTGACGCTCGAGGTGCAGGGGCTGCGCGCGGCACTGAACAACTGGCAGGGCATCGAGGCGTTCGTGCTCGGCAAGTCGCCCGCGATGGCCGACGTGCGCAAGAAGATCCTGCGCCTCGCCGATACGTCGGTGTCGGTGCTGATCACCGGCGAGACGGGCACCGGCAAGGAACTGATCGCACGCAGCCTGCACGACTTCGGCGGACGGCGCGACGCGCATTTCGTTGCGCTGAATTGTGGCGGCCTGCCCGAGCAGGTGTTCGAGAGCGAGTTGTTCGGCCATGAGGCCGGCGCATTCACCGGCGCGATCAAGAAACGCATCGGCAAGATCGAATGGGCGCACGGCGGCACGCTGTTCCTCGACGAGATCGAGACGATGCCGATTCCGCTGCAGATCAAGATGTTGCGCGTGCTGCAGGAGCGCGTGGTCGAGCGGCTCGGCGCGAACGAGCTGATTCCGGTCGACTGCCGCGTGGTGGCCGCATCGAAGGCCGATCTCGCCGAACTCGCGGCCGACGGGCGCTTCCGCGCGGACTTGCTGTATCGGCTCAACGTCGCGCAGATCGAGCTGCCGCCGTTGCGCGAGCGGCGCGAGGACGTGCCGCTGCTGTTCGAGCATTTCGTGCTCGCGGCCGCACGGCGCTTCGGGCAGCCGGCGCCGGTCGTCACGGCTGCGCAGGTGTCCGAACTGATGACGCATGCATGGCCCGGCAACGTGCGCGAATTGCAGAACGTGGCCGATCGCTTCGTGCTCGGGTTGACCGGCGACAGCCTGTTGTCGTCCGGCGGCGCGCCGGCGGCCGGCGGCACGCTTGCCGAGCAGATGGCGTATTTCGAGCGGATGCTGATCGAAGACATGCTGCGGCGTCACAACGGCAACGTGGCGGACGCGAGCGTCGCGCTCGGCATGCCGAAGAAGACGCTTTATCACAAGCTGCGCAACCTGCGGATTCCCGCGCGCGGCGACGCGGCGGCCGACGGCGGCGAATGACGCGAACGAGGATACGCAGAACAGCATGGATCGCATCGACATCACCGAACACGGCCGCATCACCGGCCACCTGATCCGCGGCGTCACGCGCGCGCAGAAAACCTTCCGACCGAGCGGCTGGCCCGAGCGCCTCGCGGGTGTCATCACGCTGTTCGTCGGCGAGCGGCGGCCCGGCTATCCGTGCGCGCTGTCGCGGCTTGCGATGCCGGTCGTCGATGGGGGCGCCAAATGCCTGTTCGTGTCGGACGAATTGCGCGACGTATGCGCCGACGCGTTCGACTTCGCGATGCAGTTCGCCGCCGACAACGACCTTCCCGTCGAGCTTCAGACCGCGCCCGCGCTGGCGGTGCGGTGATGCGCGGGTCGCGTTCGGCGGCCCTTTCTCCCGTTTCCCCCCGCTCAGATGCGCGCCTGCGCAGGCGTTCGCACGTGCTTTCAGCCGTCAAATAAATCATCAGACGATTTGAGCCTTCGGCACTTCCCCACGCTGCGACAAGGGTTTTCAGCCGAGCCATCAATAAAATTGATCGTCACGATGAAAATTATGCGTTTTCCTTGCAGCTTGCCGTGAGGCATAGTTGCGACGTGATGACGCACCCATTGAGTTTTCAGTCATGAACATGCGAATCGAGCCTTCGGTGCTCGCGAACCCCGACCTGCAATTTGCGACGCTTTCGTCAGGCATCAGCCTGCCGTATGTCGAGCGGGGCAGCGGCGCGCCGATGGTCTTCGTGCACGGATCGTTGTGCGACTACCGTTACTGGGATCCGCAACTCGCGTCGTTGTCGGCCCACTACCGCTGCATCGCGCCGAGCCTGAGCCATTACTGGCCGGCCGTCGAGGCGGGCATCCAGGACGAGTTCAGCTGGCAGAACCACGTCGACGAGCTCGCCGAATTCATCGACGCGCTCGATCTCGGCCCCGTGCATCTCGTCGGCCACTCGCGTGGCGGCAGCGTCGCGTTCAACGTCGCGCGCCAGCATCCGCAGCTCGTCGACACGCTGACGCTCGCCGATCCGGGCGGCCCGCTACAACAGCCGGGCGTGCGCGAAGCCGCGCTGCCGGCCGCCGCGATCGCCCTGCGCACGCAGGCCGTGAACCTGATCGGGCAAGGCGAAGTGGAAGCCGGCCTCGAAATGTTCGTCGACTCGGTGAGCCTGCCCGGCGCATGGAAGAAGAGCACGTCGCGCTTTCGCACGATGGCGATCGACAATGCGAGCACGCTGCCGAAGCAGCTGCAGGATCCGCTGCCCGCGTATTCGCAGCACACGGCATCGGATATCGCATGCCGCACGCTGCTGATCGACGGCCAGCGCAGCCCGAAGATGTTCCGCAACAACGTCGACACGCTGTCGCAGTGGATCGGCGATGCTCAACGGCAGACCGTCGCCGGTGCGTCGCACGGGATGAACGCCGCGAGCCCCGCGGTGTTCAACCGTTACGTGCACGAGTTCGTCGCCGCGTAACGCTCGCGGGCGGCATTCGGTCCGCCCGTCACTTCCCGTCACTTCCCGCCCCTTTCCTGAACGAAGCGATACGGGCTGCCCCGCATCGCTTCGCCCGCCTCCGCGTCAAACGATCGGTTCGGGCTTGCGCGTCACCGCATCCGACAACCCGAACACGCTGTCGAACGACCAGTTGTACGCGAACGTGAAGATCGGGAAGAACACGATCAGCACGGACGGCGAACTCGCGCCGCTCGTGTTCGCGAACATCCGGAACGGGCTGCCGCCGCCCGTGTATCTGCGGCGGCCGAAACATACGGGGCTCGGCAAGGCAGCCAGCGAACTGATGCGGGCACTGCGGGCTGAAGGCAGTCACGGCTGACCGGTGCGGCGAATCATCGCCGCACCGTCGGTCAACGCTGGATGGTTTGACCGTTAGTTGCGGTTAATGCGAACCAGCCGCCGCACCCTGGATCGAATCGACGAGCGCAGCGTTGTCGTACCGTCGCCCGGCAATGCCCCATCCGCCGTCGACCGCATGCACGACATTCACCCAGATCTGCGCCGGCGTCAGCCGCCCGCCTGCGCGATGCAGCACGATCGCGGTCGCCCGTTCGACGAATTGCCGCTGCTTGTCGGGCGCCGCGAGCGCCACGGCCGGCAGCTTCAGCTCGACGAATGCCGCGGGCTCCGCGCGACCATTCACGAAGGTCCGGTGACGCGGCAGCACGTTGAGCGAGCCGATCACGTTCGGCGCCAGGAACGCATTCCCGGTCAGCCCTTCGACCTCCAGCAGCGCATCGGTCAGTTCGGCAAATACCGGCCCTTCGTCTTCCTGCGAGAAAACCCCTTCAGATACTGTCAGCGTAATCGGCATCGCACGTTCTCCAGGTCAGGTCATCGGAATCGTGACGTGATATAAATATCAGTCACTCTCTATACATTAGACACTGATCGCTCTCTATGCAAGCGATAAAGAGCGATCGCTCTGAAGCGAGCCTGTCATGCGTTATTCCGTCGAGCACAAGCACGAAACCCGCGCGCGCATTCTCGAGGCGGCGAGCCGCCTGTTCCGCCAGGAGGGCTATGGCGGCTCCGGCATCGGTCCGCTGACGAAGGCGGCGGGCGTCACCAACGGCGCGTTCTACGGGCATTTCAAATCGAAAGGCGAAGCGTTCCGCAGCGTGGTCCTCGCCGGTCTCGACCAACTCCGGCAAGGCGTCGCGATCTTCAAGGCCGAGCATGGCGCGCGCTGGCGGCGTCCGTTCGTGTCGTTCTATCTCGGGCCGCGGCGCACCTGCGCGCTCGGCGAAAGCTGTGCGCTGCCGAGCCTGTCGCCCGAAGTGATGCGCGCCGACGACGACACGCGCGACGCCTATGAACAGGCGTTGCGGCAGATCGTCGACGAAGTGTCGTCCGGGCTCGGCGACGCCCCCGACGACGATCGCGCGATCGCGTTCCTCGCGCTGCTGACGGGCGGCGTCACGCTCGCGCGTGCAGTGCGCGATCCCGAACTGGCGCAGCGCATCGCCGATGCGGTCGGCCGCTACGCGGTGGTGATCGCCGAACGCACGGATGTGAAGCCCGAACAGCAGGCATAACGCACGGCCAATAAAAAACCCCGATCCGCGTTGCCACGGAATCGGGGTTCTTCTTCGATCAGCCACCTGCTCGAACGGCCCCTGGCGGGCCGCTGCTTCAACGCGCGGCGACTTCCGCCTTGACGGACGCCGCATCGCCGACCGCCGCCGGCACCGCACCCCACCCGCCGCCCAGCGCGCGAATCAGGTTCACGGTCGACACGGCCTGCGCCCCGGTCAGCTGGTTCGCCTGCAACTGCGACTGCAGCACCGACCGTTCGCTGTCGATCACGTCGAGATAGGCCACTTCGCCTTCCTGATACTGCGTCCGCGACAGCGTCGCCGCACGGCGCGACGCATTGACGGCCGCATCCTGCGCGCGAATCTGGTCGTCGAGCAGACGCAGATCGGCGAGATTGTCCTCGACCTCGCGGAACGCGACGAGCACCTGCTGCCGGTAGTTCGCGACCTGCTCGTCGTACTGCGCGCGCGCCTGCTGCACGCCGGCCGCCCGCCGCCCGCCGTCGAACAGCGGCAGCGTCAGCGCGGTGCCGGCGAACGGCCCGAGCAGGAACGTGCGGCTCGACCACATGAACAGGTTGCCGAGCGTCGACGCCTCATAGCCGAACGCGCCCGTGATATCGAGCTTCGGGAAGTACGCCGACTTCGCGAGACCGATCCGCGCGTTCGCGGCCGCCATCGCGCGCTCGGCCGCCGACACGTCCGGGCGGCGTTCGAGCAATGCCGACGGCAGACCCGGCGGGACCTTCACCGCGACCGGCACGATCGGCGTTTCCTTGAACGCGAAGTCCGCGGGCGCCTTGCCGAGCAGGATCGCGAGCGCATGCTCGGACGCCGCGCGCCGGCGCGCGACGCCGACCGCATCGGCCTGCGCGGTTGCCAGCTCGTTCTTCGCGCGCGACACGTCGAGCTCGCTGATGTCGCCTTCGTTGAAGCGGCGCTGTACGAGCTTCAGCGCCTGGTCACGCAGTTCGACCGTGCGGCGGTACAGGTCCTGGTCCGAGTCGAGCTGGCGCAGTTCGAAGTAGTTCTGCGCGACGTCCGCCTGCAGCGCGAGCTGCACCGAGCGGAACAGCGCCTCGCTCTGCGCCTGGTCGGCACGCGACGCCTCGACGTTGCGGCTCACGCGGCCGAACAGGTCAGCCTCGTACGACACCGTGCCCTGCGCGCGCCACAGCGTCGCGGTGGTCGGGCCCGTGCCCTGCGGCTGGAACTGCGACGCCGACGACAGCCCTTCGCGCGTCGGCCCGAACCCGGCGCCGACTTGCGGGAACCACTGCGAGCGCGCGGTGCGGGTCGCCGCACGCGCTTCCTCGACGCGCGCCGCCGCGGCCTTCAGGTTCTGGTTCGCGGCGAGCGCCTGCGACTCGAGCGAGTCGAGCACCGGATCGCCGAACACCTTCCACCATTCGCCGCGATGCTCGCCGTCCGCCGGTTCGGCGGTCTTCCACGTGCCGGCCTGTTCGCCGGCCGCGAGCGTCGGCGCTTCCTTGAACGCCGCGGGCGTCGACACGTCCGGGCGCTTGTAGTCGGGCCCCACCGCGCACGCGGCGAGCAGCGTCGCGAGCAGGGTGCTCGCGGCCGCCACCTTCGCGAAGCGCATCAGGCCATTCGTGTTGTGCATGTTGTCCATCTTGTTGTCCTCAAGCATCCGAAGCCGACGCACCGGAAGGCGACTCGCCATAGCCGGCCGAGTCCTTGCCCGCGACGTGGATCTTGCCGCCCGCCAGCGTGCGCAGCACGACGTAGAACACCGGCGTCAGCATCAGCCCGAACAGCGTCACGCCGAGCATCCCGAAGAACACCGCGACACCCATCGCATGGCGCATTTCCGAACCCGCACCGGTCGACGTGACGAGCGGCACGACGCCCATGATGAATGCGATCGACGTCATCAGGATCGGGCGCAGCCGCAGCCTGCTCGCCTCGATCGCGGCCTCGAGCGGCGTCCTGCCGTCGTGCTCCAGTTCACGTGCGAATTCGACGATCAGGATCGCGTTCTTCGCGGACAGCCCCACCAGCACCATCAAGCCGATCTGCGTGAAGATGTTGTTGTCGCCCTGCGTGAGCCACACACCCGTCAGCGCCGACAGAATGCTCATCGGCACGATCAGGATCACCGCGAGCGGCAGCGTCAGGCTTTCATACAGCGCGGCGAGCACGAGGAACACGAGCAGCACGCTGATCGGGAACACGTACATCGCCGAATCGCCTGCCAGGATCTGCTGGTACGTGAGGTCGGTCCATTCGAACCGCACGCCACGCGGCAGCGTTTCATGCGCGATACGCTCGATCGCCGCCTGTGCCTGACCCGACGAGAAGCCCGGCGCCGGGCCGCCGTTGATGTCGGCTGCGGTGTAGCCGTTGTAGCGCACGACCATTTCCGGGCCGAACGTCGGCGTCACCGTGACGAGCGACGACAGCGGCACCATTTCGCCACGGTCGTTGCGCGTCTTCAGCTGCAGGATGTCGTCCGCGCGCTGACGGAACGGTGCATCGGCCTGCACGCGCACCTGGTACACACGTCCGAAGCGGTTGAAGTCGTTCACGTACAGCGAGCCGAGATACACCTGCATCGTGTTGAACACGTCGGTGACCGGCACGCCGAGCTGCTTCGCCTTCACACGGTCGAGATCGACGTTGAGCTGCGGCACGTTGATCTGGTAGCTCGTGAACAGCGGGCCGAGTTCCGGCGCCTGCTGCGCGCGCTTGATGAAGTCGTTGGTCGCATCCGACAGCTTCGCGTAGCCGACCGCGCCGCGATCCTCGATCTGCATCTTGAACCCGCCGAGCGTGCCGAGGCCGAGCACCGGCGGCGGCGGGAACACCGCGACGAACGAATCCTTGATCGCACCGTACTGCTGGTTCAGCGCACCGGCGATCGCACCGGCCGACAGCGCCTTGCCGTGCCGCTCCGAGAACGGCTTCAGCGTGACGAACACGATGCCCGCGCTCGAACTGTTGGTGAAGCCGTTCACCGACAGCCCCGGGAACGCGACCGCGCTCTCGACGCCCGGCTGCTTCAGCGCGATCGAACCCATGTCGCGGATCACCTTCTCGGTGCGGTCGAGCGACGCGCCGTTCGGCAGCTGCGCGAACGCGATCAGGTATTCCTTGTCCTGCGCGGGCACGAAGCCGCCCGGCACGACCTTCGACACGAGCACGGTCGCACCCACCAGCACGAGGTACACGCCGAGCATCAGCGTCTTGCGCGACAGCACGCCGCGCACGCCGCGGCCGTAGTTCTCCGCGCCGCGATGGAACACCTTGTTGAAGCCGCGGAAGAAGCCGCCGAGCACGCGGTTCATCACGCGCGTGAGCCAGTCTTCCTTGTCGCCGTGGCCCTTCAGCAGGATCGCGGACAGCGCCGGCGACAGCGTCAGCGAGTTGAACGCCGAGATCACCGTCGAGATCGCGATGGTCATCGCGAACTGCTTGTAGAACTGGCCGGTCAGGCCCGACATGAACGCGAGCGGCACGAACACGGCGACGAGCGTCAGCGCGATCGCGATGATCGGCCCGCTCACTTCCTGCATCGCCTTGTAGGTCGCCGCCCGCGCGTTCATCCCGCTCTCGATGTTGCGCTCGACGTTCTCGACGACCACGATCGCATCGTCGACCACGATACCGATCGCGAGCACCATCCCGAACAGTGACAACGCGTTGATCGAATACCCGAACGCCAGCAGCAGCGAGAACGTGCCGATGATCGACACCGGCACCGCGATCAGCGGAATCAGCGACGCGCGCCAGGTCTGCAGGAACACGATCACGACGATCACGACCAGCGCGATCGCTTCGAGCAGCGTGTGCACCACGGCCTTGATCGACGAGCGCACGAACTGCGTCGGGTCATAGACGATCTTGTAGTCGACGCCGGCCGGCATGTCCTGCTTCAGCTCGGCCATCGTCTTGCGCACTTCGTCGGAGATCTGCAGCGAGTTCGCGCCCGGCGACTGGTTGATCGCCATCGCGACGGCCGGCTTGTTGTCGAGCAGCGAGCGCAGCCCGTATTCGGACGCGTCCAGCTCGATGCGCGCGATGTCGCGCAGATGCGTGACGCCGCCGTCCGGCGTCGTCTTCACGACGATGTCGCCGAACTCGTCTTCCGTCTGCAGACGGCCGCGCGCGTTCACCGACAGTTGCAGCGGCGTGCCGGGCAGCGACGGCGACGCGCCGATCACGCCGGCCGCGACCTGCACGTTCTGCTCGCGGATCGCCTGCACGACGTCCTCGGCCGACAGTCCGCGCTGCGCGACCTTCTGCGGATCGAGCCACACGCGCATCGCGTAGTCGCCCGAACCCCACAACTGCACCTGGCCGACGCCCTGGATCCGCGACAGGCGATCCTTCACGTTGATCAGCGCGTAGTTGCGCAGGTAGGTCATGTCGTAGCGGTTGTCCGGCGAGATCAGGTGGACCACCATCGTCAGCGTCGGCGAGCTCTTCACCGTGGTGATGCCGAGCCGCTGCACGTCTTCCGGCAGGCGCGGCAACGCCTGGTTCACGCGGTTCTGCACGAGCTGCGTGGCCTTGTCCGGATCGGTGCCGAGCTTGAACGTGACGGTGATCGTCATGTTGCCGTCGCTGTTCGCCTGAGACTGCATGTAGAGCATGTCCTCGACGCCGTTGATCTGCTCTTCCAGCGGCGACGCGACCGTCTCGGCGATCACTTTCGGGTTCGCGCCCGGATACTGCGCCTTCACGATCACGGAAGGCGGCACGACTTCCGGATACTCCGAAATCGGCAGCAGGAACATCGCGATCACCCCGCCGAGCAGGACGATCACCGATAGGACTCCTGCAAAGATCGGCCGGTCGATAAAGAATTTGGAAATGTTCATGGGTTGCTCTGTCTGGTTGAACGCGGAAATCGAAGCGGCGGGCCGCTTACGATTCCGCCTTCGCCGGTGCGGCCGGCTTCGCGTTGTCCGCGAGCGGCGCGGACGGCGCATCGCCGCCCGTCATCGGGACCATGTGCGGCTTCACCTGCTCGCCCGGCCGCACGCGCTGCGTGCCGTTCACGATCACGCGATCGCCGGCGGCGAGGCCGCTCACGATCACGCGCCGGTTGCCGTGCTGCATGCCCTGCTGCACTTCGCGATACGACACGCGGCCCTGCTGGTCGACGACGAACACGAACTTCTTGTCCTGGTCGGTGTTGATCGCCGCATCGTCGACGAGCAGCGCCTCGTGCGGTGCGCTGCCGCCCACCTTCACGCGCGCGTAGAGCCCGGGGACGAGCGTGCCGTCCGCGTTGTCGAAGCGCGCGCGCACGCGGATCGTGCCGGACGACGTGTCGAGCCGGTTGTCGACCGAGTCGATCTCGCCGCTGCGTGAATAGCCGGTTTCGTTCGCGAGGCCGAGCTCGACCGGCACCTTGCGGCCGTTGCGCGCGCCGTTGATGTATTGCAGGTAGGTCTGCTCGTCCGCGTCGAACGACGCGTAGATCGGCGACACCGACACCAGCGTCGTCAGCGGCGCGGCGGACGCGCCGGCCGACACGACGTTGCCGAGCGTGATTTCCGCGCGCGACACGCGGCCCGACACGGGTGCGGTGATGCGCGTATAGCCGAGGTTGATGCGCGCCGTTTCCAGCGCGGCTTCGGCGGCCTTCAGGTTCGCCGTCGCTTCGCGCGCCGCGTTCTGCTTCTCGTCGTAGTCGCGCTTCGCGATCGCGTTGTCGCCGATCAGCCGCTGCGCGCGCTGCCAGTCGCTCTGCGCGTAGCCGTTGCGGGCCTGCGCGGCGGCGAGCTGCGCGGCCGCGCGGTCGGTTTCCGCCTGGTACGGGCGCGGATCGATCACGAACAGCACGTCGCCCTTCTTCACGAGCGCGCCGTCCTTGAAGTTCACCGCGACGATCGTGCCCGACACCTGCGGGCGCACGTCGACTTTCTCGACCGCCTCGAGGCGGCCCGAATAGCCTTGCCAGTCGGTGACGGTCTGCGGCACGACGGTCGCGACGTCGACTTCGGGCAGCGGCGCTGCCGCCTTTTCGGGCGCGTTCGCGTTCACGCGCAT
Source organism: Burkholderia sp. BCC1998 (assembly GCF_905339875.1). Lineage (NCBI taxonomy): Bacteria > Pseudomonadati > Pseudomonadota > Betaproteobacteria > Burkholderiales > Burkholderiaceae > Burkholderia > Burkholderia sp. BCC1998. The sequence goes on along the minus strand of NZ_CAJPHE010000006.1, from coordinate 298,155 downwards.
CGCGCCGAACGTGCCGAGGCCGACGACGGCGAGCGTCGCGATCGCCGCGGTCGCGATTCGGGAGCGGGAGGTGCGTAGGATGGCCATGTGGATCTCCAATAAGCGTGGATTGGTTCTGGTTATTCGGAACGGTTCGGCTGGCGCGCCTGGAAGCGGCACTGGAAGAAGCGCACGGCTTCCTCGAGCGCGGCCTCGTGCGTCGCGAGCGCCGCGTGCGTGACGTCCGGGTAGCGGATCACCTGCGTGAGCACGCCCGATGAAATCAGGCAGCCCGCATATTTCTCCGCTTCGACGTGCAGCACGTCGTTCTGCGCGGTGACGACGAGCGTCGGCGGCAGGCCCGCGAGGCGCACCGATTCGAGCGGCGCCGCATACGGGTGCATGCGCTGCGCCGCCTGCGGCAGATAGGCGCGATAACAGGCCGCGCATTCGCGCGCGGTGATGTCCGACGCAAGGCGTTCGGCGTCGCCGATGCGCGTCATGCTCGGGTCGAGCATCGGCCCGAACAGGGCCTGCGCGGCGATCGACACTTCGCCGCGATCGCGCGCGATGAACGCGAGACAGTTCGCGAGCTGGCCGCCCGCATCGTGCCCCGCGACGCCGATCTTCTTCGGATTGCCGCCGAACGCGCGGGCGCGCGTCGCGGCCCACACGGCCGCGCGATACGCATCCTCCGGCGCGGCCGGAAAAGGAAAGGCCGGCGCGAGCGAATAATCGACCGACACTACGAGAGCCGGTAAGCGTTCTGCTAAAAAGCGCGCGGCGAAATCGGCGTCATCCAGCGTGCCGCGCACGAAACCGCCGCCGTGGAAGTAAAGCACTACCGGCAATCCGGTCTTGTCCGCGCGCCGATAGAGGCGCAGCACGATGTCCTGCGCGTAGCCGGGGATTTCCACCTCCGCGACCGTCAGTGCCGCGCCGGCTCTGGCTTCGGCGGGCAATGCGGCTTTCAGGAATTTGCTGAATTCAGAAGCGTCCATGACGATGCAGCATCCATTTCGAGATGGAACGAATTCTGGGTCCGGCAGACATCCGGATAAATGCCTATAATCCGGCAACACAATTCAACGCCCCCGAACAATCCAGGCTGCGCTTACCCATGAGGTAGCGCAGCCTTGTCGTTCGGGCGGCAAATTAGATTGCGGAGGTTGTGATGGACCGGCTTCAGGCCATGCAGGTGTTTACTCGCGTCGTCGATACAAGCAGCTTCACCAAGGCAGCAGAGTCGCTCAGCCTGCCGCGGGCGTCCGTCACGACGATCATCCAGAATCTCGAAGCCTTCCTCGGCGTGCGGCTGATGCACCGGACCACGCGCCGGCTGTCGCTCACGCCGGACGGGGCCGCGTACTACGAACGCTGCGTGCGGATCCTCGCCGATGTCGAGGAAACCGAAGCAAGCTTCCAGAACAACAACCGCAAGCCGCACGGAAAGTTGCGTATCGACATGCCGGGCTCGATCGGGCGGCTGCTGGTGATTCCGTCGCTGTGCGAATTCCACACGCGCTATCCGGACATCGACCTGCAGCTCGGCCTGTCCGACCGGCCGGTCGACCTGCTGCAGGAAGGCGTCGACTGCGTGATCCGCGTCGGTGCGCTGCAGGATTCGTCGCTGGTTGCGCGCCGGGTCGGATTGTTCGAGTGCGTGTCGGTCGCTGCGCCCGCGTATCTCGAGAAGTTCGGCGAGCCGCGAACGATCGAGGATCTGAACGACCACAAGGCCGTCAACTACTTCTCGAGCCGCACGGGCCGTACGATCGACTGGACGTTCCTGACCGACGGCAACGAAGTCGAGGTCAAGATGAACGCGATCGTGTCGGTCAACGATGCCGATGCGTACGTGACGTGCGGGCTCGAAGGCTTCGGCCTGATCCAGCCGCCGCTGTTCATGGTGCTGCCGCACCTCCGCGACGGCCGGCTCAAGGAAGTGCTGCCCGGCCTCAAGCCGCTGCCGATGCCGATCTCGGTCGTGTATCCGCACAGCCGGCACCTGTCGCCGAAGGTACGCGTGTTCGTCGACTGGATCGCCGAAGTGTTCGACCGCTGCCCGCTGCTGAGCGGCAAGGGCAGCCTCGACGCGACGTGCAGCAAGCGCACGTTCGAGGAAGCCGAGCGCGCACCGGCGCTCGACACGCCGGTCATCAACGAGTGGGTCGCGTAATCGTCTGAACCGCGGTGCGCGGGCTGTGCGGCCCGCGCGCCGTCCTGCCTTCGCGCCGCCACGGCGTCACGTTCGTGCCGCCTTCCCCGCCGCACAGCGCCTTTCCTGAATCCGCATCACACCTTTGCGCCGTGCACGGCAATCGGCCGCGTGCGTGACGGCGCGCGCCGCGCGACATCGCCGGGAGCCCCGCTGCAGGCGGCTGTGCGCGATTTTCGAGTAACCCTGCCGACAGTACGGATCGCGATTGTTCCACCATCACGACAATTCAATTCGCGTCAGCCGCATTTATCGCGCCTGAACGTCCCCCTAGAGTAAACCCTGTCGCGCACCTCGTTGCGCATCGAACAGATCCCGCTTGACGGGACCGGAGCAAGCGCCGACGCGCCAACTCCGACCAACACAGGAGTTACGTCATGAACCGCCGCCATCTTCTCTCCGCCGTCGCACTCGCACTCGCCGTGTCCGCACCGGCCTTCGCCGATACGACCACCCTGCACGCAGGCGACTACGCGAACACGTCGTGGTACGCGCAGCACAACAACGGCCCGCGCACGCGCGCCGAAGTCAGCGCGGAAGTCGAGCAGGCCCGCCGCGACGGCACGCTGGCCTGGCTGCGCAAGGCGAATTCGTATCCGCAAGGGCTCGAACTCGCGCAAGGCCCGTATCGCCCGACACCGGAAGGCAACCAGCTCGCCGGCGCAGGCCGTTGAGCATCGGTCAACGCGCAACGCCGCGCAGCGGATGATCCGCGGCGCGGCGTCGAGACACCGCCATCGAACACCCGATTAGTCAGTTAGTTGCAGGAGCCTGTGATGAACGATCAACTTCCTTCGCCGCTCGATCATTGGGACGACACGACGCCCGTCTGGACGCCGTTTCGTTCCGCGCCGCACGCGCATTGAACTTCGCGTCGATCTCTCGCTGAAGACGCTGGCCTTCAACGGCGCGGCACGCCGTCGCGCCATTCGCCCCAGTGCGTCACGATGTCCTGAACGAGCGGATTGCCCGCGCGGTACAGGTTTTCGGTCGCCGGGGCGAAACCACCCTGGTCCGCATAGTTCAGCAGATTGTCTGCGCTCGTCTGCCCTGCATACGGCCGGTCGAAATCGGAACCCGTGCGCAGCACCGCGACGCGCGACAGGTCGACCCGCTTCACGCTCGCCGCGCGCTTGAGCGCTTCATACGTCGCGTTGTCTTCCTGTGCGGTCATGCAATAGGTGCCCTTGCCGTCGGTGAGGATCTTGGTCCACTGACGCGCGCGCTCGCCGATCAGCGTGCCCGAGAACCACGTATTGCCCGATGACGTGTCGCACTGGATCACCGTCGGCGGCCGATTCGCCGGCGCATACGTGAACTTCGCGCGCGCGGCCTGGGCCTGCGCGCTGTCGGCGAGCACGACGTTGCGCGACAGCGCATACGCGGCATCGGTCAGCTGCGGGTTGAGCTGGAATACTTCGGTGCGGTAATCGAGCGGCGGCTTGTCGTTCGGGCTCTTCGTATTGATGCCGAGAAAGCCGGTATTCCAGCCGGCCGGAATCTCGCGCGCATCGAGCTCCCACTGCAGGCTGAAGTCGACCAGGTATTTCGACCAGGCGGCGGAGCCGACCGTGCCTTGCGCGGGGTCGACGCCCGCGATGCCCGACACGAGGAAGTACGTGCGGCGCAGGTCGAAACGCTGCGAGAACGTGAGCGCCATGATCGTCGCGGACGCGTTCGCATAGCCCATGCCGGTCGTCACCACGCACACGTCCTGCTTGTTGCAGTGAACGGCCGGATAGTCGGGCGACAGGCCGGGCACGGTGATGTCGCGCCACGGGCCGAGCCGGTCGAGCCATGCCTGGCCTTCCGGACCGAACATCGTGATGATCATGACCTTGACCGGGCGGCCCTGTGCACCGGTCTCGGCGAATGCAGCGTTGCCCTGGTTGTTCTGCGCAATCGACGGCGCGGTCGCACAGGCGGCAAGCGAGAATGCAGCTGCGGAAAGGATGGAGCGAGTCAGCATCGGCGTTCCTTGTTTCGGTGATGTTGGGTGAGAACGGCTCTCGGAGACTGCGCGAGGGAGTATAGAACGCGTGTGTGCGATGCGGAACCCGACTACGAAACGGCGGGCGGTGTTTCGTCTCGCGATTGTTGTACGCCCGGTTCGCATGCCGCCTGACAAAAAAATCAGGAATGCTACTCGGTTGATCGATATGAAATCGCCACATCTTCCGCCAATGATCGTGACCGACGACTGCGCTCGAGCCGCTAGACGCGAAGCATCCCCGCAACGCCATAACCGAGCACGACCAGTGCGGCCACCACATGACTCGCGGCGAGCCATCGCGGTGACTTCACGATGCGCCCGATTGCGCTGCCGCCGAACGCGAACACGAGTTGCCCGGCGAGACTGCCGGCAAACACGCACGCGGCACCGAGCAGCCAGTGCCGATGCGCACCGGCCGCTGCGGTGGCATAGCCATAGAACAGCAGGATGGTCAGCGGATTCGCGAGCGTGACGAAGAACATCGACGTGAACGGGCGCGCGCCCGGCGGCGGCGCGGCGCCGTTCAGCGTGCGGCGCCGATCCTGCAACGCGCGCCACAGCATGCGTGCGCCCATTGCAAGCAACACGAGCGCGCCGACGAAGCGGAACAGCGGCAGGTGCGACGCGAGCGTGCTCGCGAGCATCGCGCCAATGGTGAACGCGACGAGCGCATAGCAGCCGTCGGCCGACGCCACGCCCATTGCCGCGCGCACGCCGCTCGCGGTGCCGGCGCGCATCCCGTAGTTCGCGATCATCAGCGCGACGGGCCCGACCGACAGCGCGATCATCAGCCCGAACAGGAAATCGTTCATCGGTCGTCGATGCCTTCGAGGGAAGGCATCGATTCTAGCGACCGACAGCAATCCAGCGTGAAAAAAACCGCGTCAGGCGACGTCGACGCGCGCGGGCCCGTCCACCATCTCGCCGATCACGGCCGCGCGGTCGAAGCCGTCGGCGCGGAAGCACGCGAGCACGTCGTCGACGGCATCCGGCGCGCACGCGACCAGCAGGCCGCCGGACGTCTGCGGATCGGTCAGCAGCGCCTGCGCGACGGGCGGCAGCCCGTCGGCGAGCCGCACGTCGGCGCCATATGCGGCCCAGTTGCGGCCCGATGCGCCGGTGAACACGCCGTCGGCGACGAACGCCTCGACGCCCGCCAGCCACGGCAGCGACGCGTAATGCACGCGTGCGGTCAGCTTCGCGCCGCGCGCCAGTTCGAGCGTATGGCCGAGCAGCCCGAAGCCCGTGACGTCGGTCAGCGCATGCACGCCCGGCAGCGCGGCGAGTTCGGCGCCCGGCCGGTTCAGCTTGGTGGTCGTCGCCACCATCTGCGCGTAGCCCGCGTCGTCGAGCTGGTTCTTCTTCAGCGCGGCCGACAGCACGCCGACGCCGAGCGGCTTGCCGAGCACGAGCACGTCACCCGCGCGCGCGGCCGCATTGCGCTTAACGCGCGACGGATGCACGACGCCGATCGCCGCGAGCCCGTAGATCGGCTCGACCGAATCGATCGAATGACCGCCCGCGACCGGAATGCCGGCATCCGCGCACACCGATTCGCCGCCGCGCAACACGGCCGCGATCGTCTCGTGCGGCAGCACGTTGATCGGCATCCCGACCAGCGCGAGCGCGAGAATCGGCTTGCCGCCCATCGCGTAGACGTCGGACAGCGCGTTGGTTGCAGCGATACGGCCGAAGTCGAACGGATCGTCGACGATCGGCATGAAGAAGTCGGTCGTCGCGACGATCGCCTGCTCGTCGTTCAGCCGGTAGACGGCCGCGTCGTCGGAGGTCTCGGTGCCGACCAGCAGGTCCGGGAACAGCGCGGGCGGCGTCGCCCGCTTCAGCAGCTCGGACAGCACGCCCGGCGCGATCTTGCAGCCGCAGCCGCCGCCATGCGACAGGCTCGTGAGGCGCGGAACGGCGGGCGGGGTGAGGGGGGCTTCGGTCATCGTCGGCATCCGGTGAATAACAACGTTCTATTATCGACAATTCCGCGCGAGCGCGCCCGACACCCACATAATTGACGGCGCCCGCCCTCGTCCGCTCGCTCATTCATGGATCACCTGTTCATCGGCCTCGTGCTGTGCTCCGCCCTCTTGCACGCGATCTGGAATGCATTCCTCCACGTGAGCGAAGACCGTCTCGTCCAGCTCGGCACGATGTCGCTGCCGTATCTCGCGTTCGGCATTGCGGGCGTTGTACTGCTGCCCGCGCCGGCGCCCGCCGCGTGGCCGTATGTCGCGGCGTCGGCCGTGCTCGAGGTCGCGTACTGCTTCACGCTGGCGCGTGCATACCGCAACGGCGAGTTCGGGCAGATCTACCCGATCGCGCGCGGGATCTCGCCGCTGCTCGTATCGGTGCTGGCGCTCGCGATGCTGCACGAGCGACCGACGCCGTTCGGCTTCGCGGGCATCGCGCTCGTGTCGTTCGGCATCATGTCGCTCGCGTTGCGGCGCGGCTTCCGGTTCTCTGGCGAAGGCGTGCCGTACGCACTGCTCACGGGCGTGTTCATCGCCGCATATTCGATCTGCGACGGCATCGGCTCGCGTGTGTCGGGCAGCGCGCTCGGCTATATCGCGTGGGTTTATCTGCTGTGGAGCGTGCCGCAGCTCGTGCTGGTGTGTGCGATGCGCGGCGGCCCGCGCGTGGTGTTCGGTTCGCGCGCGTCGCTGCGGCAAGGCGCGATCGCCGGCACGATCTCGCTCGCCGCCTATGGAATCGTGATTCTCGCGTACCGGCATCTGCCGGTCGCGACGGTATCGGCGCTGCGCGAGACAAGCTCGATCTTCGCGGTCGCGATCGGCTGGTTCGTGATGCGCGAGCGGCCCGGCGCGCAGCGGCTCGCAGCATGCGCGCTGGTGGTCGCGGGCGCGGCGTTGATCCGGCTTTGACGCGCGTGCGTATGCCCTCAGGAAGGACCGGCAGTCACGGCAGGTCCGGTGCACTCGGCAGTTGGGCCGTTGTGTGCTTGCCGCCGAGGTTTTTCCAGGCGAGGCAATTGTCTCCGCACCACGGAGACAATTGCCCTGAACCTGCTTGAAAACGCTGATCCATATCGACTTCCTCTCATACGTGACTTTCGCATCGCGCTCTGCCGTCTCGAGCGTTGGTCGTCACCGCAACAGCCGCACACGTCAAGCCGCCGCAATCATCCCGTCGAACGCCCGCTCGTCGATCGCCTCGGCCAGCGTCGCGAACGCCGTCGCGATCTCGTCCTCCGGCACGCACGCATAGCCGAGCAGCAAGCCCGACGCCGCGCGTTCGCGCTCCGCGTAATAACCGGACAGCGGCCGCACGACGATGTTGCGTTCGAGCGCGGCCTGCGCGACCGCGCGATCGTCGACCCCGTCCGGCAGCCGCGTGACGAGATGCAGCCCCGCATCGCTGCCGAGTGCCTGCAGCGTGTCGCCGTAGCGGCGCGCGACCGCATCGAGCAGCACCTCGCGGCGCTGCCCGTACAGCGTGCGCATCTTGCGGATATGCGACACGAAGTGCCCTTCCGCGATGAACTCGGCGAGCACCGCCTGCTGCAGCAGCTGCCCTTCGCGATACAGCTCGGCGCTCGCGGTCGCGAAGCTTTCCGCGAGCGGCTCTGGCGCGACGAGGTAACCGACGCGCAGCCCCGGGAACAGCGTCTTGCCGAAACTGCCGACGTAGATCACCTGCCCGGCCGTATCGAGCCCCTGCAGCGACGCGAGCGGCCGGCTGCCGTAGCGGAATTCGCTGTCGTAGTCGTCCTCGATGATCCAGCAGCCGTGCTGGCGCGCGTATTCGAGCAGCATCCGCCGCCGCGCGAGGCTCATCACCATCCCGAGCGGATACTGGTGCGACGGCGTGACGAGCATCAGCTTCGGCGGCTCGGCGAGATCGGCGGCCGACGGCGCGATCCCTTCGTCGTCGACCGGAATCGGCCGCGTGGTCAGCCCCGACACGTTCAGCACGCTGCGCACGCCCCAGTAGCACGGATCCTCGGTCCAGATCGCGTCGCCCGGATCGGTCAGGAGCCGCACCGCGAGGTCGATCGACTGGTGGATCCCGGTCGTGATCACGATCTGCTCGGGCGTGCAGCGCACCGAACGCGACGTGCGCAGGTAGTCGGCCAGCGCCTCGCGCAACAGCGCGAGGCCGCCGCCCGGCGCGTAGGTCAGCAAATCGGGGCGCAATCTCCGCCAGTACTTGTTGTGCAGCCGCGTCCACACGCGCGCCGGAAAGCGCGACACATCGGGCACGCCGGGCATGAACGCGCCGCCCTGGCGCTTCGACACGCCCGCGCCCTCGACGAGCCGCGTGCCGCGCGCGGACAGCCGCCGCGCGGACGATGGCGCCACCGCCGGGCCGGCGGCCGGGTCGGGCGACGCGCCGACGATCTCGTCCGGCGCGCTGTCGGCGACGAACGTGCCGCGCCCCGTCGCCGAGTTCACATAGCCTTCGAGCGCAAGCTGTTCGTAAACCTGCGTGACCGTGTTGCGGGCGATCCCGAGCTCGGCCGCCAGCAGCCGCGACGACGGCACGCGCGTGCCGGCCGGCAGTTCCCGCGACAGGATCGCCTGCTGCAGCAGCCGATGCAGCTGCCGGTAGATCGGCTGTTCGCCGCCGCGCACGAGGCGCTGCGCCAGCCAGTCCGACAACACGCTTGCGCGCATGATTGGCTCCTGAATATTTATTGAAATGGCTCTGATTGCCAGAGCCAAATGTGATTATAGTCGCCTCCATGGGCTGCCAATGCGGCCGATTTTTATCCCACCGGACAGAACATCAAGGAGATGACCGTGAAGAATGCCGACCTGCAGGCCCGCAAGAACGCCGCCACCCCGCGCGGCGTCGGCGTGATGTGCGATTTCTACGCAGCCCGCGCCGAGAACGCGGAGCTGTGGGATGTCGAAGGCCGCCGCTTCATCGATTTCGCCGCCGGCATCGCGGTGCTGAACACGGGCCACCGCCACCCGAAGATCGTCAAGGCGATCGCGGATCAACTGAACAGCTTCACGCACACCGCTTACCAGATCGTCCCGTACGCGTCGTACGTCGAGCTGGCGGAAAAGATCAACGAACGCGCGCCGGGCGACTTCCCGAAGAAGACCGCGTTCTTCACGACCGGCGCCGAAGCCGTCGAAAACGCGATCAAGATCGCGCGCGCCGCGACCGGCCGTCCGGGCGTGATCGCGTTCTCGGGCGGCTTCCACGGCCGCACGATGATGGGCATGGCGCTGACCGGCAAGGTCGCCCCGTACAAGCTGAACTTCGGCCCGTTCCCGGGCGACGTGTTCCACGCGCCGTACCCGAACGCGCTGCACGGCGTGACGACGGCCGACTCGATCAAGGCGATCGAGATGCTGTTCAAGGCCGACATCGATCCGAAGCGCGTCGCCGCGATCATCTTCGAACCGGTCCAGGGCGAAGGCGGCTTCAACCCGGCGCCGGCCGAGTTCGTGCGCGCGCTGCGCAAGATCTGTAACGAGCACGGCATCCTGCTGATCGCCGACGAAGTGCAAACGGGCTTCGCGCGTACCGGCAAGCTGTTCGCGATGCAGCACTACGACGTGCTGGCCGACCTGATCACGATGGCGAAGAGCCTCGCGGGCGGCATGCCGCTGTCGGGCGTCGTCGGCCGTGCGGACGTGATGGACGCAGCGGCGCCCGGCGGCCTCGGCGGCACCTATGCGGGCAACCCGCTGGCCGTCGCGTCGGCGCACGCGGTGCTCGAGATCATCGACGAAGAGAAGCTGTGCGACCGTGCAACGCAACTCGGCGACGTGCTGAAGGCAAAGCTGAATTCGCTGCAGGCCGACGTGCCGCAGATCGCCGACGTGCGCGGCCCGGGCGCGATGATCGCGGTCGAGTTCCTGAAGCCGGGTTCGGGCGAGCCGGACGCGGAATTCACGAAGCGCGTGCAGACGCGCGCGCTCGAGCGCGGGCTGCTGCTGCTCGTGTGCGGCGTGTACTCGAACGTCGTGCGCTTCCTGTTCCCGCTGACGATCCCGCAGGCCGTGTTCGACGAAGCGCTCGTGATCCTCGAGGAAGTGCTGAAGGAAACGGTCGGCGTGCCGGCCTGAGTTCCGGTCCACGTCAACTGAATGCGCCGCCGCCGTCGTCAGGACGGCGGCGGCCTTTTTATCCGTCATTTTCAAGGCAGGCGATTCATATGAGCACCGTTCAGGAAACCCTGGCACTGAAAGATCCGTCGCTGTTCCGCCAGCAGGCGTATGTCAACGGCGAATGGCAAGGCGCGGCGAACGGCGAGTCGTTCGAGGTCCGCAACCCGGCAACCGGCGGCCTGCTCGGCACCGTGCCGGCGATGGGCACGGCCGAGACACGCCACGCAATCGAGGCCGCGAACGCCGCATGGCCGGCATGGCGCAAGAAGACCGCGAAGGAGCGCGCGGCGATCCTGCGCAAGTGGCACGACCTGATGATGGAAAACGCCGACGACCTCGCGCTGATCCTGACCACCGAGCAGGGCAAGTCGCTCGCCGAGGCGAAGGGCGAGATCGGCTACGCGGCGTCGTTCCTCGAGTGGTTCGCGGAGGAAGGCAAGCGCGTGTACGGCGACACGATCCCGACGCCGGCGAGCGACAAGCGCATCGTCGTGACGAAGGAAGCGATCGGCGTGTGCGCGGCGATCACGCCGTGGAATTTCCCGGCGGCGATGATCACCCGCAAGGTCGGTCCGGCGCTCGCGGCAGGCTGCCCGATCGTCGTGAAGCCGGCTGAAGCGACGCCGTTCTCGGCCCTCGCGATGGCCGTGCTGGCCGAACGCGCGGGCGTGCCGGCCGGCGTGTTCAGCGTCGTCACGGGCGACCCGAAGGCGATCGGCGGCGAGCTGACGTCGAACCCGATCGTGCGCAAGCTGTCGTTCACCGGCTCGACGCCGGTCGGCCGCCTGCTGATGTCGCAATGCGCGGCGACGGTCAAGAAGGTGTCGCTGGAACTCGGCGGCAACGCACCGTTCATCGTGTTCGACGACGCCGATCTCGATGCCGCCGTGCAGGGCGCGATCGCATCGAAGTACCGCAACAGCGGCCAGACGTGCGTGTGCACGAACCGCTTTTACGTGCACGAAGCCGTGTACGACCAGTTCGCGCAGAAGCTCGCGGCGGCGGTCGGCCAGCTGAAGGTCGGCCGCGGCACGGAGCCGGGCGTCACGCAGGGTCCGCTGATCAACGAAGCGGCCGTGCTGAAGGTCGAGGCGCACATCGAGGACGCGCTCGCGAAGGGCGCGACCGTCGTGACGGGCGGCAAGCGCCACGCGCTCGGCCACGGCTTCTTCGAGCCGACCGTGCTGACGGGCGTCACGCCGGCGATGAAGGTCGCGAAGGAAGAGACGTTCGGGCCGCTCGCGCCGCTGTTCAAGTTCGGCAGCGACGACGAGGTGATCCGCCTCGCGAACGACACCGAGTTCGGTCTCGCCGCGTACTTCTACAGCCGCGACATCGGCCGCGTGTGGAAGGTCGCCGAAGCGCTCGAGTACGGGATGGTCGGCGTGAACACGGGCCTGATCTCGAACGAAGTCGCGCCGTTCGGCGGCGTCAAGCAGTCGGGCCTCGGCCGTGAGGGCTCGCACTACGGCATCGACGACTACGTCGTGATCAAGTACCTCTGCCTCGCCGTCTGACGGTTCGGGGCCTGGCGCTTCGGCGACAGGCCCTGACCGCCCGGCCGGAACCGGGCGGTCACGACGCGGGCCGGTACCTCCTCTCCGCCGTGCCCGCGTCACCTTGCCGTGCGCGATGTCGGCACGCGTTCCGTGCGCGACGTCGATGCCGCATCGGCCAAACGTCATGCCGTTCGGCAATTTCGTTCAAGTCTGATTTCTCGTTCCGCTGCCAGCCGCTAGATTGAGCGTTCCACCTCGATCCGGTTTGCCTGCGCATGAACAGTTCCTCCATCCGCCCGACCTGCGTATCCCCCGCGCACCGCGCCCTCGTCGCGCTTCCTCGCACCCGTCCCGGCATCGCGCCCCGCACGAAGGGAGCCCGCACATGAGCGTCGGATCAGCCGATCGTCGTACGTGCCCGCCCGAGGAAAAGCGCGGCGGGCCGAGCAATCACCAGCCGTTCAATGTCATCTATGACGGGCCCGCGCTCGGCGAGCACCGGATGGACGTGGTGACCTCGCACCGGTGCTGCTCGCGATCGCCGACCTGTTCTCGTCCGCCAACAAGGAACTCAATGGCGACCACTCCGAGGTTCGTCTCGAGGTCAGGGGCGGCTTCAAGTCCGGCTCGTTCCATGCAGAGCTGATCTTCGTCCAGTCGCTCGCGAGCCAGATCCGCGACCTGTTCGCCGGGCCGAACGCCAATGCGTTCAGCAACGCACCGGCAATCCTCGCCGCATTGGGGATCATCGGTGGCGGCGGGCTGATCGGCCTCATTCGCACGCTGCGCGGGCGCAAACCGCATCGCACCGAGCCGGACGGAGCGCATGTCAGGATCTGGATGTCGGAGCAGGAATGCTTCGTCGTCGATGAACCCATCGTCCGGCTGTATCGGAACCGGGCCGTTCGCGTCAACCTGCAGAAAATGCTCTCGCCGCTCGAACATGACGGCATCGACAGCTTCGGCATCGTCCGCGACGACATCGTCGAACTCTCGATCGAACGCGACGAACTCGGTACGTTCGCGAGCAGCGACGATCCCGGCGAAATCGTCACCGACACGATCGCACTCAAGATGTTGAAGCTCGAATCCGTCGTGTTCAAGGACGGCAACAAATGGCGCGTGCACGACGGCACGTCCGCGTTCTATGCGTCGCTGGACGACGAACGGTTCATCGCGAAGATCGATGCCGGCGAGCGCTTCGGAAAGGGCGACGTGCTGGTCGTCGATCTGCGCCAGACGCAGATCGTCACCGACGACGGGCTTCGCAACGAATACCGGATCGTCAAGGTTCGCGAGCACCGTGCACCGTTGCAACCGGCGCTGATTTGATCTGCGCCCCCGTGGAGGTGACGCGCGGGCCGCGCGTCTCCGCCGTGCCCGCGTCACCTGGCTTGCCCGCCTTCAACGAAACACGTTCACCGCATCCACAAGCCGCGTCGCCTGCTGCTTCAGGCTTTCCGACGCCGCCGCGCTCTGCTCGACCAGCGCCGCGTTCTGCTGCGTGATGTTGTCCAGATGCACGACCGCCTGGTCGACCTGCGCGACCCCGGTGCTCTGCTCGGCCGTCGACGAGCTGATCTCCGCGATCAGGTCCGACACGCGCTTTACCTGCGTGACGATGTCCTCCATCGTCTTGCCCGCGCCGTCGACGATCCGTGCGCCCGACTCGACCCGCTCGACACTCGCGCCGATCAGTGTCTTGATTTCCTTCGCCGCGTTCGCGCTGCGCTGCGCGAGCGCCCGCACCTCGCCGGCGACCACCGCGAAGCCGCGTCCCTGATCGCCCGCGCGCGCCGCCTCGACCGCCGCATTCAGCGCGAGGATGTTGGTCTGGAACGCGATGCCGTCGATCACGCCGATGATGTCGGAAATCTTGTGCGAACTCGCCGTGATGTCGCTCATCGTCGTGACGACTTCGCTCACCGCCCGTCCGCCGCGCTCGGCCGCCTCGCTCGCCGAAACCGACAACTGGTTCGCCTGCAGCGCCGTCTCCGCGTTGCTCGATACGGTGGCCGTCATCTCGGCCATCGACGCAGCCGTCTGCTGCACGCTGGTCGACGCCTGTTCGGTGCGCGCGCTCAGGTCGTTGTTGCCTTGCGCGATCTCGTTGCTCGCGCGTTGCACGTTGTGCACCTGCTCGCTGACGTCGTCGACGAGCCAGCGGAACATCAGCCCGAGCTGGTTGATCGTGCGCAGCGTCATGCCGATCTCGTCGACGCGGTTCATCGCCACGCCGGTGCGGCTCTCGCCGGTCGCGACGCGCAACGCCTGGTCGCGCAACTGAATCAGCGGACGCACGATCTGCGCGTCGAGCCACAGTCCGGCCGCCACCGCCACACCGACCGCCGCACCGGCAAACGCCGCGAGCCCGCCGCCGGTCAGCCCGCACGCCCACCCCGCGCCGACGACGGCCGGCGCCAGCACGCACAGGGTCGAATGAACGCGCGCACGCACCGACATCGTCTGAAACAGAGACGCGACACGCATCAGCCCGGTACGGACGATCAGCCCCTTGTGGAAACGGCGGTTGCCGGCCTTGCCTTCGCGGAAAGCGCGGTACAGCGCGTCGGCCGCCGCGATCTCGTCGCGCGACGCCTTGGTGCGCACCGACATGTAACCCGTCGGCTGCCCGTTGCGCATCACCGGCACCGTATTCGAACGGACCCAGTAATGATCGCCGTTCTTGCGACGGTTCTTCACGAGCGCGGTCCACGGTTCGCCGTTCTTCAGCGTCGCCCACATGTCGGCGAACGCCTCCTTCGGCATGTCCGGGTGCCGCACGACGTTGTGCGGCTGACCTTCGATCTCCTCGGGGGAAAATCCGCTGACCTGAATGAACGCGGCATTCGCGTACTTGATGTAACTGTCCGCGTCGGTGGTCGACATCAGCGTCGCGCCGTCGGGAAAATCGAATTCGCGTTGCGTGACAGGCTGGTTATTGCGCATGGTGTTGGAGTTCCCGGGTTGCGGATCTTTGCGTCCGCTTGTGGATTGAACCGAGACCGTCCGCATCGCGGTCGTCCCGCATGCGGTCGATCAGACTCCTGCGCTTTCGGCAAATCCGGCGAAAACATTATGCCGGCTTCGGGTAAATATGCATGAATTTCGCATCATCTTGATTCAGCCGAACATTTTGTTTATATGTAAATAAAATCCAGCTTTATCAAATACTTGCGCCATCAATCATCTGACTATCCCGGCGCTTGTTCCGACGGGATTCACGAGTCGATCCGGAATCGAGAATGCGAATCCCTCTCGTTTAATTCATGTAAATCGAAACGAAAATCGGGGATTTCGCCGCCTTGCCCTGATTTGCTTCGCGTTGCCTCGCAGTGGCGGGAGCGCGCTGGCGCGCGCGCCCGACGATCACCGAAACACGTTCACCGCGTCCACGAGCCGCGTCGCCTGCTGCTTCAGGCTTTCCGACGCCGCCGCGCTCTGCTCGACCAGCGCCGCGTTCTGCTGCGTGATGTTGTCCAGATGCACGACCGCCTGGTCGACCTGCGCGACCCCGGTGCTCTGCTCGGCCGTCGACGAGCTGATCTCCGCGATCAGGTCCGACACGCGCTTTACCTGCGTGACGATGTCCTCCATCGTCTTGCCCGCGCCGTCGACGATCCGTGCGCCCGACTCGACCCGCTCGACACTCGCGCCGATCAGTGTCTTGATTTCCTTCGCCGCGTTCGCGCTGCGCTGCGCGAGCGCCCGCACCTCGCCGGCGACCACCGCGAAGCCGCGTCCCTGATCGCCCGCGCGCGCCGCCTCGACCGCCGCATTCAGCGCGAGGATGTTGGTCTGGAACGCGATGCCGTCGATCACGCCGATGATGTCGGAAATCTTGTGCGAACTCGCCGTGATGTCGCTCATCGTCGTGACGACTTCGCTCACCGCCCGTCCGCCGCGCTCGGCCGCCTCGCTCGCCGAAACCGACAACTGGTTCGCCTGCAGCGCCGTCTCCGCGTTGCTCGATACGGTGGCCGTCATCTCGGCCATCGACGCAGCCGTCTGCTGCACGCTGGTCGACGCCTGTTCGGTGCGCGCGCTCAGGTCGTTGTTGCCTTGCGCGATCTCGTTGCTCGCGCGTTGCACGTTGTGCACCTGCTCGCTGACGTCGTCGACGAGCCAGCGGAACATCAGCCCGAGCTGGTTGATCGTGCGCAGCGTCATGCCGATCTCGTCGACGCGGTTCATCGCCACGCCGGTGCGGCTCTCGCCGGTCGCGACGCGCAACGCCTGGTCGCGCAACTGAATCAGCGGACGCACGATCTGCGCGTCGAGCCACAGTCCGGCCGCCACCGCCACACCGACCGCCGCACCGGCAAACGCCGCGAGCCCGCCGCCGGTCAGCCCGCACGCCCACCCCGCGCCGACGACGGCCGGCGCCAGCACGCACAGGGTCGAATGAACGCGCGCACGCACCGACATCGTCTGCGGCAGCGACGCGATGCGCAGCAGCCCGGTTCGGATGACCAATCCCTTGTGGAAACGGCGCTGGCCGGCCTTGCCTTCGCGGAACGCGCGGTACAGCGCGTCGGCCGCCGCGATCTCGTCGCGCGGCGCGCTGGTGCGCACCGACATGTAGCCCGTCGGCTGCCCGTCGCGCATCACCGGCACCGCGTTCGCGCGCACCCAGTAGTGATCGCCGTTCCTGCGGCGGTTCTTCACGAGCGCGGTCCACGGTTCGCCGTTCTTCAGCGTCGCCCACATGTCGGCGAACGCCTCTTTCGGCATGTCCGGGTGCCGCACGACGTTGTGCGGCTCGCCGACGAGTTCGTCGGTCGAGAAGCCGCTCACGTGCGCGAACGTCGTATTCGCGTATGTGATGATGCTGTCCGCATCGGTGGTCGACATCAGCGTGACGTCGTCGGGAAATTCGAATTCTTGTTGGGTGACAGGCTGGTTGTTGCGCATGCAGGGCTCCGAAAGGCGGATCCGGCTGCAGGATCCGCGCAGCGCGAAAATCACGCTCAGTAGCCGAAAAACGGTTTATCGCTTTACGACGGTCTCGTCCTTGCTGTCGGCAAGCTCCGGAAAAACCTTAATCCGGAAGCGCATGAAAGATCGAATTCGGTCAACTGCATGATTTCGATCAAGTCATCCGGCGATAATCACGTCCGACGCTTTGCGGAAGAGAACCGATGATTTATGGAATAACCTCGCGCAACGAGCCAATCTACGCAGCCGTTGCGCGCAGCGAAACGACTCTGCCTGGTCTGCTCCATTCGACCGGCATTTGAACTCGATGAAAAAATCCCGGCTGCAATTGAATCGGCCGCCCCGGAATACGGCACGGCCTGCGCATGACGGCGATAGACACGATCAGGCCGCGCTTTTCCGCGATCGCGACACGATGCGCATTCCGCAAACGCACGACATGCACGACATGCGCGGCGCCGCAGCAGGCACGCGGCCGCACCCGCCCAACCACACGCAACGCGCTGCACACCGGACCACCGCATGACACGCCGCACCGCCACCGAACGCGACGCACTCTCGGCACGCCTGCTCACCCGCGACGAACTGCCGCTCGTCTGGACCATCGACCGGCGCGAGATCATTCATCATCTGTACGCGCTGCGCGACGGCGAACTGCAGCTCGTCCCCGACTTCTACGACGTGCGCGGCTGGCCCGACGGCGAAGCCGAGCACTACACGCCGATCCTGCTCGACTGCCATGATCGCGGCGGCTGGTGTCTCGGCATGTTCGACGGCGCGCGGCTGGTCGCGGCGGTCATCGTGGACGCCGATCCGCTCGGCCCGCGACGCGACATGCTGCAGCTGAAGTTCCTGCACGTGAGCCGGGACTGGCGCGGTTGCGGGCTCGGCGAGCATCTCTATCGCGCGGCCCGCGCGCAGGCACGGACGATGGGCGCCGCACGGCTCTACGTGTCCGCGACGCCGTCGCAGCGCACGATCGACTTCTACCTGCGCCTCGGCTTCACCGTCAGCGCATCGCCCGACCCGGCGTTGTACGCGCTCGAGCCGGAGGACATCCATCTGGAAGCGCCGACGGCCTGACGCGCGCGCCCGACACCGGCCGCACGGAGAACGACATTGCAGAACACGCCGCAGCCGCCGGTCACGCCGAAGATCCTCGTCAGCATGTGCGTACTCGGCCATCCCGTCCGCTACAACGGCTCGGCGAAAACCGCCGCGCATGAAACGCTCGCACGGTGGCAGCGCGAAGGGCGCCTGGTGCCCGTGTGTCCGGAATTGGCGGGGGGATTGAGCGTGCCGCGTCCGCCCGCCGAGATCGCGGCAGGCGAATCGGGGCAACGCGTGCTGTCGGGTGCCGCGCGCATCGTCGACGTGCACGGCACCGACGTGACGGCCCCGTTCGTCGACGGCGCGCACGCCGCGCTCGCGCTGGCACGCGCGCACGACTGCCGCTTCGCGATCCTGGCGGACGGAAGTCCGTCGTGCGGAAGCAGCTTCATTTACGACGGGAGTTTTGCGGGCCGGCGGCATGCCGGCGCCGGTGTGACGGCGGCGTTGCTGCGCCAGCATGGCATCGAAGTGTTCGCGGACACCGAGATCGACGCGCTCGCGGCTCGCATCGCGCGGCTATCACGAGGCTGAATGACGATGTGGCCGACACGACGATCTTCTCGTGCCGGCCACATCGTCCGGAAAGGTACGGCCAAGCGGCGCGCATCACGCGCGCTTCGCCGCATCGCGCGATCAGACGCGTTCGATCGCGATCGCGATACCCTGGCCGACGCCGATGCACATCGTGCACAGTGCGAAGCGGCCGTTGGTGCGATGCAGCTGGTACATCGCGGTCGTCACGAGACGCGCACCCGACGCGCCGAGCGGATGGCCGAGCGCGATCGCGCCGCCGTTCGGGTTCACGCGCGGATCGTCGTCGGCGACGCCGAGCATGCGCAGCACCGCGAGACCCTGCGACGCGAATGCCTCGTTCAGCTCGATCACGTCGAACTGGTCGATCGTCATCCCGAGCCGCGCGAGCAGCTTCTGCGTGGCCGGCGCCGGGCCGATGCCCATCACGCGCGGCGCGACGCCGGCCGTCGCGATGCCGAGCACGCGCGCACGCGGCGTCAGGCCGAAGCGCTTCGCGGCTTCCGCGTTCGCGAGCAGCAGCGCGGCGGCGCCGTCGTTGACGCCCGACGCGTTGCCGGCCGTCACCGAGCCGTCCGGGCGCACGACGCCCTTCAGCTTCGCGAGCGTCTCGAGCGACGTTTCGCGCGGATGCTCGTCACGCGAAAAGACGACCGGATCGCCCTTCTTCTGCGGAATCGTGACTGACACGATTTCCTCGGCGAGCGTGCCGTCCTGCTGCGCACGCGCGGCCTTCTGCTGGCTGCGCAGCGCGAACAGGTCCTGATCGGCGCGGCTGACGTTGTAGTCGACCGCGACGTTCTCGGCCGTCTCCGGCATCGAATCGACGCCATGCAGCTGTTTCATCAGGGGATTGACGAAGCGCCAGCCGATCGTCGTGTCGTAGATGTCGGCCTGGCGCGCGAACGCGCTGGCGGCCTTGCCCATCACGAACGGCGCGCGCGTCATGCTTTCGACGCCGCCGGCCACCATCAGCGCGGCCTCGCCCGACTTGATCGCGCGCGCGGCCACGCCGACCGCGTCCATCCCGGAACCGCACAGGCGGTTGATCGTCGAACCCGGCACGCCTTCCGGCAAACCCGCGAGCAGCGCGGACATGCGCGCGACGTTGCGGTTGTCCTCGCCGGCCTGGTTCGCGCAGCCGTAGATCACGTCGTCGATCGCCGTCCAGTCGACGTCGCGGTTGCGCTCGACGAGCGCCTTGAGCGGCACCGCACCGAGGTCGTCGGCGCGCACGCCGGACAGCGCGCCGCCGTAGCGGCCGATCGGGGTACGAATCGCATCACACAGAAAAGCTTCGGTCATCAGTGTCTCCGGTCTCATGCAAGCTGGGAAGTGAGTGAAACGCGCCCCTTGCTTTGCCCGCCGGGATGCGCTTAAATGTTCTATATACGAACATAAGATCGTGTATCGAACGTTCAACGCATCATAGGGAGTGCGGGGACGACCTGTCAAGCGCCCGGTCCGCGGTGCGGTTGGCGTGTCAGGCCCCATGCGCTATCTTCTCGGCTGCACGACAATCCGACCGTTCATGACAACCGAAGACATCCAGACGAAACCAGGCGACTCCTATGTGCAGTCGTTCGCGCGCGGCCTCGCGGTGATCCGCGCATTCGACGCCCAGCGCCCGGAGCAGACGCTCACCGAGGTCGCCTCGGCCACCGGGCTCACGCGCGCCGGCGCACGCCGGATCCTGCTGACGCTGCAGACGCTCGGCTACGTCGAGGCGGACGGCCGGCTGTTCCGGCTCACGCCGAAGATCCTCGAGCTCGGCTTCGCGTATCTCACGTCGATGCCGTTCTGGAATCTCGCCGATCCGGTGATGGAGCAGTTGTCCGCGCAGATCCACGAAAGCTGCTCGGCCGCCGTGCTCGACCGCACCGAGATCGTCTACGTGCTGCGCGTGCCGACCCGCAAGATCATGACGATCAACCTGTCGATCGGCAGCCGCCTGCCCGCGTACTGCACGTCGATGGGCCGCGTGCTGCTGGCGGCGCTCGACGACGCGGCGCTCGACGAAACGCTCGCGCAGAGCGCCATCCGCGCGCATACGCCGCGCACGATCACCGACATCGGCGAACTGAAGGCGACGATCGCACAGGTGCGCCAGCAAGGCTGGGCCGTGGTCGACCAGGAACTCGAAGTGGGCTTGATGTCGATCTCCGCGCCGATCCGCAACCGGCGCGGGCAGGTGATCGCCGCGATGAACATCAGCGGCAACGCGCAGCGGCACACCGCGAAGCAGATGGTGAAGGAGTTTCTCGGGCCGCTGCAGCAGGCCGCGCAGACGGTGTCGGAACTGGTCGCGCGGCGCGGGTGAGCGGTGACTTCGCGTGCCGGATCGGTAACACGATCATTCGCGGATAGCGCGGATATAAAGACGGGCGGCATAAGCCGCCCGCTCAACCCTCAGACTCTGCTTGCAACGCCCTTCTCTCGGAACGCGGAGCCCCCTCCGCATCGCTCAATTTAGGGATGCGGCACAGCCCCGTCAATTTGACGAAAACGAAATTGCACCGCGTCGCTTCGGACAGCGGCATCCCGCATCAGTCCATCGACTCGCGCGCCGTCTCGCGCAGCATCGCGACCGCGATCAGCGACAGCACCACGCACGCGGCCACGTAGCCGGCCGGCGCGAGCTTGCTGCCCGTCGTCTTCACCAGCCAGGTCGCGATCAGTTGCGCGGTGCCGCCGAAGATCGTCACCGCGAGCGCATACGCGATCGAAATGCCCGTCGCGCGTACGTGGCGCGGCAGCGATTCGCACATCAGCGCCATTTCGGATGCCGACCCGAGCGAATAGAACAGCAGCATCAGCGCGGTCAGCGGCAGGATCACCGACAGCGTCGGATGATGATTCATCAGCCAGAACGCCGGGAACAGCAGCAGCACCAGCACGCCGCGCCCGACGAAGATCGGCAGGCGCCGGCTGCCGAGGCGGTCCGACAGCCAGCCGAACAGCGGACACGTCACCAGCATCACGCAGCCCGACGCGACGCCGACGAACATCGACAGCTTCATCGGCAGGCCGAGCGTATGGATCGCATAGGTCGGCATGTAGAAGGTCAGGATGTAGGTCGACACCGTGCCGCCCATCACCGTCAGCATCAGCAGCAGCACCGTGCGCGTGTGCTGCGAGAACAGCTCGCGCAGCACGCCGCGTTCGATCCCGTGATGGTTGTCGCCGGGCGCATCGTCCGCGAGCCGGCGGCGCAAGTACATGCCCACCGGCGCGATCAGCACGCCCACGAGGAACGGCAGGCGCCAGCCCCAGCCCTCGAGCGCGTCCTTCGTCAGCGTGTTCGACAGCAGCGCCGCGAAGCCCGAACCCATCAGCGCCGCACCGCCCTGCGTCGCGAGCTGCCAGCTCGCGCGGAACGCGCGGTGCGACGTGCCGCCCTGCTCGATCAGCGTGGACGTCGCCGCGCCGAACTCGCCGCCCTGCGAGAAGCCCTGCATCAGCCGCGCGAAGACCACCAGCAGCGGCGCGGCCACGCCGACCTGCGCGTAGGTCGGCGCGATCGCGATCAGGCCGGTGCCGAGCGCCATCAGCATGATCGTCAGGTTCAACGCGGCCTTGCGGCCCTTGCGGTCCGCATAGACGCCGAGCACGACGCTGCCGAGCGGCCGCGTGAAGAAACCGGCGGCGAACGTCGCGACCGACAGCAAGAGCGACGTGGTCGGATCGCTCGACGGGAAGAACAGCTTGCCGATCAGCACCGCGAAAAAGCCGTACACGGTGAAATCGAAGAACTCCAGCCAGTTGCCGATCACGGCCGCCGCGATCGCGCCGCGCTTCGTGACGGCCGGCGCGCCATGCGCATCGGTTGCGGCGGCGCCCGTCGACGCAGGGTGCAGCGCGAGATGGTCTTTCTGCATCGTTCGTCTCTCCTCTCAATGCGGCCGGAAGCGCCGGCCGCTCGTCGCGTGCCGCCGCCGGGGTTACTGCCCGAGGTAACGCTCCACGAGGCGCGTCCAGAACGCCGCGCCGATCGGCAGGTTGCGATCGTTGAAGTCGTACTTCGGGTTGTGCACCATGCAGCCGTCCTCGCCTTCGCCGTTGCCGAGCCGCACGAACGAGCCGGGCCGCTGCTGCAGCATGAACGCGAAATCCTCGCTGCCCATCAGCAGGTCGGCCTGCTCGACCACATGCGCGTCGCCGACCAGTTCGCGCGCGACCTGCGCGGCGAAATCCGTTTCGGCATCCGTATTGACGACGACCGGATAGCCTTCGATGTACTCGACGTGCGCGGTCGCGCCATAGCTCGCGGCCTGCGACTCGGCGAGCTCGACGATGCGGCGCTTGAGCAGCGCGCGCACGTCGGGGCTGAACGAACGCACGCTGAGTTCGAGACGCGCGCCGTTCGGGATCACGTTGTTCGCGGTGCCCGCGTGCATCGAGCCGACCGTGACGACCGCCGGCTGCGACGGGTCGACGTTGCGCGCGACGATCGTCTGCAGCGCCATCACGATGCTGGCCGCGACGACCACCGGATCGACCGTCAGGTGCGGCCGCGCCGCGTGGCCGCCGACGCCCTCGATCGAGATGATCGCCTTGTCGCCGGCCGACATGAACGGGCCGCGCCGCGTGAGGAACACGCCGGGTGCCGCGCCCGGATGGTTGTGCATGCCGAACACCGCGTCGCACGGAAAGCGCTCGAACAGGCCGTCGTCGATCATCTTCTTCGCGCCGCTGTCGACGCCGTGCTCTTCCGCCGGCTGGAAATACAGGTGCACGGTGCCGGAGAAATTGCGCGTCTTCGCGAGGTGTTGCGCGGCACCGAGCAGCATCGTGGTGTGGCCGTCGTGGCCGCACGCGTGCATCTTGCCGTGCGTGCCGCTCGCATACGGCAGGCCGGTCGCCTCGAGGATCGGCAGCGCGTCCATGTCCGCGCGGATGCCGATGCTGCGCGTGCCGTCGCCCGCGCGCAGCGTGCCGACCACGCCCGTCTTGCCGACCCCGCGCGTCACCTGCCAGCCCCACTGCGCGAGCTTGTCCGCGACGAGCGCCGCCGTTTCGTGCTCCTCGTACGCGAGTTCCGGGTGGCGGTGAATGTGATGGCGGATCTCGCGCAGCCCGCCGGCGGCGGGCAGCAGATCCTCGATTTCGGTGAATCGGGCGTCGGTGGTCATCAAGCGGCTCCTGCTGATCGTCAGCGTGTCAGCCGCACGCAAACGGTGCGTGCGGGAAAGCGAGCCACTATAGCGAGCCGATATCGGTTCAATAAGATGCGGAATTTTTCACCGCGATAAGCTTTATTAATCAGGGTTAACGCTGACAAAGGTCGCCGGCACGCGTTCGCCCGGCGCGATCGACACGCCCGCTATTGATTTTTGAGACGAACGGTCTATTATTCGCCCATGGACGCTCGAACCGATCCGCCGCGCCGCCGCGGCAGGCCACCGAAGCAGCACGAAGACCTCGTCGCGACACGTGACATGCTGTTGCGCACCGGGCTGGAGGTGCTCACCGAAAAGGGCTTTTCCGCCACCGGGCTCGACGAGATCCTCGGGCGCGCCGGCGTGCCGAAGGGCTCGTTCTATCACTACTTCGACAGCAAGGAGGCGTTCGGCCTCGAGCTGATCGATCGCTACGCCGAGTTCTTCGCGCGCAAGCTGGACCGTCATTTCAGCGAGACTGAAGCAACGCCGCTGGCGCGCGTGCGGGCGTTCGTCGACGATGCGCGCGACGGCATGGCCCGCTACGAATACAGCCGAGGCTGCCTGATCGGCAACCTCGGCCAGGAAATGGGCGCGCTGCCCGAGCGTTTCCGCGCGCGCCTGCGTGAGACGTTCGAGGACTGGCAGCGCCGTCTGGCCGACTGCCTGGTCGCGGCACAGCAAGCCGGCGAACTGGCGGCCTCGGCCGATCCCGCCGAGCTGGCCGCGTTCTTCTGGATCGGCTGGGAAGGCGCCGTGCTGCGCGCGAAACTCGAACGCAGCGACGTGCCGCTCGCGCTGTTCGCACAGTTTTTCTTCAATGGATTGCCTCGCCGCTGAGTTTTTTTGCCATTAACTAGACGATCGGTCTAGAAAGGAGGACGGATGTTCCAGGGCATCGTGATCGACAAGGACGAGACCGGCCAGCACGCGCGGCTGCAGACGCTGGACGACGCGCAGCTGCCTGCGGGCAACGTGACGATCCGGGTCGGCTATTCGACGTTGAACTACAAGGACGGGCTCGCGATCACCGGCAAGAGCCCGGTGGTCCGCAAATTTCCGATGGTGCCGGGCATCGACCTCGTCGGCGAGGTCGAACACAGCACGCACCCGGACTACCGGGCAGGCGACCGCGTCGTGCTGAACGGCTGGGGCGTCGGCGAAACGCATTGGGGCGGCCTCGCGCAGAAGGCACGCGTCGACGGCGACTGGCTGGTGCCGCTGCCGGCCGCGTTTTCGCCGCAACAGGCGATGGCCATCGGCACGGCCGGCTACACCGCGATGCTGTGCGTGATGGCGCTGGAACGGCATGGCGTGCGCCCGGACGATGGCGAGATCGTGGTGACCGGCGCGGCCGGCGGCGTCGGCAGCGTCGCCACCGCCCTCCTCGCGCGGCTCGGGTATCGCGTCGTCGCCGTGACCGGCCGCCCGGCCGATGCCGACTATCTGCGCCAGCTCGGCGCGGTTGAGATCCTCGACCGTTCGCAGTTCGGCGCACCCGGCAAGCCGCTCGGCAAGGAACGCTGGGCCGGCGCGGTCGACGTCGCCGGCAGCCATGTGCTCGCCAACGTGTGCGCGACCACGCGCTATCGCGGCGTGGTGACGGCCTGCGGCCTGGCCGCCGGCATGGACTTCCCCGCGACCGTCGCGCCGTTCATCCTGCGCGGCGTGACGCTCGTCGGCATCGACAGCGTGATGTGTCCGCGCGCCGAGCGTCTGGAGGCATGGCGCAGGCTCGCGTCCGATCTCGACGTCGACAAACTGGGCACCATCAGCCATCAGGTCGGCCTCGCAAATGTCATCCCGCTCGCCGAGGACCTGATCGGCGGCAAGGTGCGCGGCCGCATCGTCGTGGACGTCAACGCATGACGCCGGCGACGGCGACGGCGACGGCGACGGCGACGCATCGTTTCATATCCGGCCGGCGGCGCGCGCATCGCGTTCGCCCGTGCCGCTTTATCCAGGAGACCTCATGACCGCTGCAGACCACGCGCCCGTCAGCCGCTTTCCGGTGCCCGCGCTCGAAGACCTGCCCGACGACATTCGCGAACGCATCGCGGCCGTCCAGGAAAAGTCGGGCTTCATCCCGAACGTGTTCCTCACGCTCGCGCATCGCCCGGACGAGTTTCGCGCGTTCATCGCGTATCACGACGCGCTGATGGACAAGCCGGGCAACCTCACCAAGGCCGAACGCGAAATGATCGTCGTGGCCACCAGCAGCGTGAACCAGTGCCTGTACTGCGTGATCGCGCACGGCGCGATCCTGCGCATCCGCGCGAAGGATCCGCTGATCGCCGACCAGGTCGCGACCAACTACCGCAAGGCCGACATCACCGCTCGACAGAAGGCGATGCTCGACTTCGCGATGAAGGTTTCGCAGACCGCGCACCAGGTGGGCGAAGCGGACTTCGACACGCTGAAGTCGCATGGCTTCACCGAAGAGGACGCGTGGGACATCGCGGCGATTTCGGCGTTCTTCGGGATGTCGAACCGCATCGCGAACGTGACGAACATGCGGCCGAACGCGGAGTTCTACGCGCTGGGGCGCTGAGGACCGCCGGCAACGGCGATCGCCGTCGAAGACCGGGGCGTGCATGCGCCCGGTCTTCCTCCGGT
Organism: Burkholderia sp. BCC1998; assembly: GCF_905339875.1. Taxonomy (NCBI): domain Bacteria; kingdom Pseudomonadati; phylum Pseudomonadota; class Betaproteobacteria; order Burkholderiales; family Burkholderiaceae; genus Burkholderia; species Burkholderia sp. BCC1998. The sequence goes on along the minus strand of NZ_CAJPHE010000006.1, from coordinate 272,014 downwards.
CGCCGCGCGCAATTGGCATCTGCATCTGCATCTGCATCTGCATCTGCATCTGCATCTGCATCTGCATCTGCATCTGCAATCGGCAATCGGCAATCGGCAATCGGCAATCGGTAATCGGTAATCGACGACACGGCGCGACGCTCGCGCGAACCCGCGCCGCCCCGGCTCCCGCGCTTACCCGACCTGCTTCAACGCCTGCAGCCCATCCGGCAGCTTCGCGTCCGGGAACATCGTCGACAGCGTCGTATCGCGCCACCGCGCCGCCTCCTCTGCGCGCTGCGCTTCCGCCTGCTCGCACACGAACAGCGCATCGCCGCCGAGCAGCAAGCGCATCGGCACGTCGTCGCGACGCGACAGCTCGACGATCAGCGCCGCGATCCGCGCGGGATCGCCGACCTCGTGACCGCCATACGCGCCGAGCAATTCGAGCATCTTCCCGACCGACGGCTGATAGTCGGGCAGCAGGCCGTCGACCGCGCGCTTCGCCTCCGAGGCCCATTCGGTGCGCATCCCGCCCGGCTCCAGCGTGCAGACGCGCACGCCGAACGGCGCGACTTCCTTCGACAGCACGTCGCTGAACCCGCCGACCGCCCACTTCGCGGACTGATACGCGGACAGGCCAACCGTCGCCGTGCGCCCGCCGACCGACGACACCTGGAAGATGTGGCCCGCGCGCTGCGCGCGCATCGTCGGCAGCACCGCGCGCGTCAGGTTGACCACGCCGAACAGGTTCGTTTCGATCTGGTCGCGGAAGTCGTCGGCGCCCATCTGCTCGAACGGTGCCGTATGACCGTAGCCCGCGTTGTTCACCAGCACGTCGATGCGGCCGAACGCGTCGCGGGCCGCCGCCACCGCATGCTCCGCCGCCGCCGCGTCGGTCACGTCGAGTTCCATCGGCAGCAGCCGGTCGCCGTACCGTGCTTCCAGATCCGCGAGCCGCGCGGGATCGCGCGCGCCGGCCACCAGACGATCGCCCGCCGCCAGCACCGCTTCCGCGATCGAGCGCCCCAGGCCGCGTGCGGCCCCCGTTATCAGCCAGACTTTCGACATTTTTCCACTCCTCGACAAAGTTGAAACTGAAAAATGAATGATTACTCACTCATTAATATGAGCGATGAAACGGTCGTTTTCGCCGCGCCTCGCCCTGCCTGAAACCGCCTTCCATCGGTGCGGCAGCGCCCGAACCCCAAGGCGCCGCCGATCACCCGTCTTCAGCTTTCCGTCACGCCGATCGCCGCTTACACCGCGTGCAACACGGCCCACAGCGCACGAAACCCGGCCTCGCGGTACGCATCGGCCAACGCCGGGTCGCGCGCGATCGACTCCATCGCCGTTTCCGCGATCGACGTGAACAGCGCCGCGCAGAACGCGTGCGCGTCGTCGGTCTTCAGCCCGCCCGCCGCGGCGACTTGCGCACGCAGCAACGCGCTGATCGCGCCGAAGCCTTCGGTACCGGCCGCGCGATGCGTGTCGTCGATACGGCCGCTCACGCCGAGCTGCTGCAGCGCGCGCCGCCCGTCCGGGTTCGCGACGCCCCACGACACATAGCCGTTCCACGCATGCCGCATCGCCTGTTCGGCTGGCGCGTGCTCCGGAAACCCGGTCATCATCGCGTCGCGCAGGCCGGCCTTCAGGCTCAGGTACAGCGCGTTCAGCAGCGCATCCTTGGTCTCGAAATAGGTGAACACCGTGCCTTCCGCCACGCCGGCGAGCCGCGCGATGCGCGCGGTGGTCGCGCCCGCGCCGTCCTCCGCGAGCGCGCGGGCGGCAGCGGCGAGGATGGCGTCGTGCTTGTCGGGACTGCGCGGTCGGGCCACGTTCGATTCCTTTGATGAGTGAGCGCTCAATCATAATCGCGCCAACGCAGGTCATGCAAGCCCTGTTACATACGCGGGAACCGATCCGCAATCGATCAAAAGCGTGCACTATTAGCGTTTTCACGTACTGGCGCGCCAACCCACCGGCGCCCGGCGCTCGCCGTTCGTTCCACGCTCACACCGCTTCAGACCGCGAACCACTCATGACGAATAAGCCCAACCAGACCGAAGCCGACCAACCCGTCGACATGATCATCTTCGGCGGCGGCGGCGACCTGGCCGCCCGCAAGCTGTTGCCCGCGCTGTACATGGCGCACCTGCACTGCAACCTGCCGCCGGAGACGCGCATCATCGCGGTCGGCCGCCGCGACTGGGGCATCGACGGCTACCGCAAGTTCATGGACGAGCAATCGCGCCCGTTCATCGACGACAAGGCCTTCGACGCCGACGCGTGGAGCCGTTTCCTCGACCTGTTCCAGTACGTGCTGATCGACGTGAGCGCGCCGGAAGACTACGCGCGCCTCGCCGAAGCGGCGCGCAGCGACGCGATCCGCGTGTTCTACCTGTCGACGTCGCCCGAGCTGTTCACGACGATCTGCGATAACCTGTCGGCCGCGCACCTCGTGGATGCGCGCTCGCGCGTCGTCCTCGAAAAGCCGCTCGGCCACGATCTCGCGTCGGCGAAGGCGATCAACGATGCGGTCGGCAAGCATTTCGCGGAATCGCAGATCTACCGGATCGACCATTACCTCGGCAAGGAAACCGTGCAGAACCTGATGGTGCTGCGCTTCGGCAACCCGATCTTCGGGCCGCTGTGGCAGGCGCCGAGCATCCGCAGCGTGCAGATCACGGTGGCGGAGACGGTCGGCGTCGGCAGCCGCGCGGGCTTCTACGATCACACCGGCGCGCTGCGCGACATGGTGCAGAACCACCTGCTGCAGCTGCTGTGCATCGTCGCGATGGAGCCGCCGGTGTCGCTCGACCCGGACGCGGTGCGCGACGAGAAGCTGAAGGTGCTGCGCTCGCTGCGGCCGATGGCGCTGTCGGACGTCGCGCGCGATACCGTGCGCGGCCAGTACACGGCCGGCGCGGTCGACGGCCAGCCGGTCAAGGGCTATCTCGACGAGGAGAACGTGCCGGCGGACAGCCACGCGGAGACCTTCGTCGCGCTGCGTGCGCACATCAACAACTGGCGCTGGGCGAACGTGCCGTTCTTCCTGCGCACCGGCAAGCGGCTGCAGCGCCGCCAGTCGGAAATCGTGATCGAGTTCGCCGACATGCCGTTCTCGATCATCCCGACCGGCCCGCGCCACTACAGCAACCGCCTCGTGATCCAGCTGCAGCCGGAAGAGTCGATCCAGCTGCAGATGCTCGCGAAGGAGCCGGGCAGCGGGATGAAGATGGTGCCCGTGAGCCTGAACCTCGACCTGCAGCAGGCGATTCCGGAACGGCGCGCGGAAGCGTACGAACGGCTGCTGATCGACGTGATCCGCGGGCGCCTCACGCACTTCATGCGCCGCGACGAACTCGAGGCCGCCTGGTCGTGGGTCGAGCCGATCCTCAACGGCTGGAAGCAGCTCGGCGACCGTCCGCGCCTGTACACCGCGGGCACGTTCGGGCCGGCGGCATCGTCGGCGCTGCTGGCGCGCGACAACATGTCGTGGTCCGAGGAAGCGTAGGAAGCGCCGCACGCGACGGCATGTCGGCGGCGCAAGCGCCGTCGGCGTGCCGGATCATATCGGCGCGCCCGCCGCGCACCGTCCGCCGCCCCGCCGTTCGCGTCGGCCGGAGGAAATCCGCCGAGCCGTCCTGCGTGGGAACGGCACCCGGCGGCAACGACGCAGCCTCCCTGGCTACACCGTCCCCATCCACGCCGCCTTGCGCCGCGCCGGCGCATCGCTGCCGCCGCTCCCGCCGCCCAGCACCTCGATCATGTAATCGACGAACGACGCGATCCGCGACGAAATCGCGGTATTCCGGTAATACACCGCGTTGATCGGCTGCTCGACGTCGAGCGTCTGCCGCGCGAGCACCTGCACGAGCCGCCCGGCCTCGCGATCCTGCGCGGTCATGAAATCCGACAGGCACACGACGCCCGCGCCCTCCAGCGCGAGCTGCCGCAGCGTCTCGCCGCTCGACGACCAGATAGCGGGCTCGATGCGGCTCGGCTCGCCGTCCGCGCCGAGGATCGGCCACACGTTCAGCGATTCGGGCTGCGTGAAGCCGAGCAGCGTGTGCTTGCCGAGATCCTCGACCTTGCGCGGCTGGCCGTGCGCTTCGATATAGGCGGGGCTCGCGAGGATGCGCAGCCGGCTGTTGCCGATCCGCCGGCTGTGCAGGGTCGAATCCTTGAGCCGGCCGATGCGGATCGCGACGTCGGTGCGCCGCTCGAGCAGGTCGATGATCCCTTCGTTGCTGTTCAGCTCCAGGTCGACCTTCGGGAAGCGTTCGCGGTAGCCGCGCACGAGCGGCACGATCACGTGCAGCATGAACGGCGTCGCGGCATCGACGCGCAGCCGCCCCGACGGCATCTCGCGCCGCGCGAGCATCTGCTCCTCGGCGTTCTCGACCGATTCGATGATCGCGCGGGCGTCCTGCAGGAACGCGCGCCCCTCTTCGGTCAGTTCGAGCCGGCGCGTGGTCCGGCGCAGCAGCGTGGTCTTCAGCTTCTCCTCGAGCCGCGCGAGCGTGCGGCTCGTGGCCGACACGGTGAGGTCGAGCTGCTGGGCGGCGGCGGTGATCGAACCGGTGTCGACCACGGCGGCAAAGGCCTGGAGTTCGTCGAGGGTGATCTTCATTGTTGATCTGAAATCAAAACAATTTGGTTTATAGACCAGTTTTTCCGCAAAAGTAAAGGCGGCACACTGCGATCCATCCTCACTGGAACCAGGATCCCGCCATGCCACTCGCCCTGCTTGCGCTGACCATCAGCGCCTTTGCCATCGGCACGACCGAATTCGTGATCGTCGGGCTGATCCCGACGATCGGCGCCGATCTCGGCGTCAGCCTGCCGTCGGCCGGCCTGCTCGTCAGCCTCTACGCGCTGAGCGTCGCGATCGGCGCGCCGCTCCTCACCGCGCTCACCGGCCGCGTGCCGCGCAAGACGCTGCTCGCCGCGCTGATGGCGCTGTTCACCGTCGGCAACCTCGTCGCCTGGCAGGCGCCGGGCTACGAATCGCTGATCGTCGCGCGCGTGCTCACCGGCCTCGCGCACGGCGTGTTCTTCTCGGTCGGCTCGATCATCGCGACCACGCTCGTGCCGAAGGACAAGGCCGCCAGCGCGATCGCGACGATGTTCAGCGGGATGACCGTCGCGTTCGTCGCCGGCATTCCGCTCGGCACCTTCATCGGCCAGCACTTCGGCTGGCGCGCGACGTTCCTGATCGTCGCGCTGTTCGGCCTCGTCGCGTTCCTCGGCGCGGTGGCGTTCGTGCCGCGCGGTCTTCCGCAAACGCCGCCGGCGCCGCTCGCCCGCCAGTTCCGCGTGCTCGCCCAGCCGCGCCTGCTGCTCGTCTACGCGATGACGGCGGTCGGCTACGGCGGCTCGCTGATCGCGTTCACCTACATGGCACCGCTGCTCGAACAGGTCGCCGGCTTCACGCCGTCGCAGGTCAGCCTGGTGCTCGTCGGCTACGGCGTGTCGGTCGCGGTCGGCAACGTGTGGGGCGGCAAGCTCGCCGACAGCGTCGGCCCGGTCAAGGCGCTCAAGCGGATCTTCCTGCTGCTCGCGATCGTGCTGCTCGCGCTGACCTTCACGGTGCACGTGAAGTGGCTCGCGGTGCTGACGATGCTCGCGTGGGGCGCGGTCGCGTTCGGCAACGTGCCGGGCCTGCAGGTGTACGTCGTCAAGCAGGCGCGCCACTTTGCGCCGGACGCCACCGACGTCGCATCGGGCTTCAACATCGCCGCGTTCAACCTCGGCGTCGCGGGCGGCTCGTCGCTCGGCGGCCTGATCGTCGCGAACGTCGGCCTAGGCCACACGCCGTGGATCGCCGCCGCCGTCACGCTCGGCGCATTCGCGCTGACCGCGCTGAGCGGCCGTCTCGACCGCGGCCAGGGTCTGCCCGAACGCACGGCCGAACCCGTCGAACTCGCCCATTGAACGTCAACCTTTTGCAGGAGCTACTCAGCATGAACGCATCGACCCAACGCCCGCCGTTCGCCGGCAAGACGTTCGAAGTCCGTTACGAGGGCCTCACCGCGCTCAACGCCTATGACGAAGACGGCCTCCGCATGCGCTACGAAATCACCGAAGGCGCATACGCCGGCGCGAAGGGCGAAGTCGCCTGCATGTGGCAGCACGTCGCCGGCGAGACCTATGCGATCTCGTGGCAGGAAGCCGATCGCGCAACCGTGGTGCACATCGACGATTTCGCCGCCGGCACGTCGCGCTCGTTCTTCACCGCGGCGTCGCTCGATTTCTACCGGCTCGAAGGCAGCCTGCGCGCGGTCTGAACGGAGACGCCCGACCATGTCCACCTCACTCGACAAGCTCACCGCCGGCGGCTTCAGCATCGGCATCGAACTGCCGCTCGACAACGACTGGTCGCCGGCCGGCGACGCGAAGCGCCAGCACGACGGCCGCCGCCCCGGCGTGCCCGACCTGGAAATGCACGCGGAACTCGCGCAACTGGCCGACACGCTCGGCTTCCGCGCGCTCTGGGTGCGCGACGTGCCGGTGTACGACCCGTCGTTCGGCGACGCCGCGCAGGTGTTCGAGACCTTCTCGTATCTCGGCTACCTGGCCGGCATCACGCGCGACATCCTGCTCGGCACGGCGGCCGTCGTGCTGCCGCTGCGCGAACCGCTGCTGACGCTGAAATCGGCCGCGACGATCCAGGAACTGAGCCGCTCACGCCTGCTGCTCGGCGTCGCGAGCGGCGACCGGCCGGTCGAATATCCGCTGTTCGGCCGCGACTTCGCATCGCGCGGCGCGAGTTTCCGCGACCAGATCGCGCTGCTGCGCGACGGCGCGCGCGCTCACCTGCCGCCGGGCCTCGACGTGCTGCCGGCCGCGCGCTCGCCGGTGCCGCTGCTCGTCGCGGGTCTCGCGCAGCAGACGCCCGCCTGGATCGGTGAACACATGGACGGCTGTCTCGCGTATCCGGGCACGCCGGACGATCACCTGAAACGGGTCGCGAACTGGCGCGCGGTGGCCGGCGACAAGCCGTACGTGAGCTTCATCCACCTCGACCTCGCGAACGATCCGCACGAGCCGCTGCAGCGGCACCGCTTCGGCGCGCGCGCCGGGCGCATCGCGCTGACGGAGGAACTCGCGGCGATGCGCGACGCGGGCGTGCAGCACATCGGCCTGCATTTCCGCCGCAACCGCCGTCCGCTCGACGAGACGATGGCCGAGATCGCGTCCGACGTGCTGCCGGCGTTCCATGCGAATGCGAACGACGCTGCCGACACGAACGCGCGCACGGCCACGGCCTGACGAACGCACGCCGGCAGCCGGCTCGACCCACGACCGATATTTGACTTTAAATCAAATATTTTTGACCTCTAAAGGCGTTTATCTCATCAGTATCAAACGCCAGAATGACTTCCATACCGCAATCGGTCCACCTATCCCAGGAGCACAAGATGAGCAACATTCCCGCATTCGGCCTCGGTACGTTCCGCCTGCAAGGCCAGGTTGTGATCGACTCGGTCCGTAACGGCCTCGAAGTCGGCTATCGCGCGATCGACACCGCGCAGATCTACAGCAACGAAGCCGAAGTCGGCGAAGCGATCGCCGCGTCGGGCGTGCGCCGCGAAGACCTGTTCCTCACGACGAAGATCTGGGTCGACAACTACGCACCGGAAAAGCTGGTGGCGAGCCTCGAGGAAAGCCTGCGCAAGCTGCGCACCGACTATGTCGACCTGACGCTGATCCACTGGCCGGCCCCGGACAACGGCGTGTCGCTCGAGGCATTCATGACTGCGCTCGCCGAAGCCAAGGCGAAGGGCCTCACGCGCCAGATCGGCATCTCGAACTTCAACATCGAACTGACGAAGCAAGCGATCGCGGTGGTCGGCAAGGATGCGATCGCGACGAACCAGATCGAACTGAGCCCGTACCTGCAGAACCGCAAGCTGGTCGAGTTCCTGAACGCCGAAGGCATCCACGTGACGTCGTACATGACGCTCGCGTACGGCAAGGTGCTCGGCGACCCGGTGATCGGCGCGATTGCGCAGCGTCACGACGCGACGCCGGCGCAAGTCGCGCTGGCCTGGGCGCTGCAGCTCGGCTACTCGGTGATTCCGTCGTCGACCAAGCGCGAGAACCTCGCGAGCAACCTGCTCGCGCAGACGCTGCGCCTGACAGACGAAGACATGGCGCAGATCGCCGCGCTCGAGCGCAACGGCCGCGAAGTCGATCCGGCCGGCCTCGCGCCGACGTGGGACTAAGCGCGCCGCACCCTCAATCGACCCGTCCGCGGCCAGCCGGCCGCGGCACCGACAGGAATCCATCATGACCCAGGACCCGCTGTTCCAACCGCTGCAATTCGGCGCGCTGACGCTGCCGAACCGCATCGTGATGCCGCCGATGACGCGCTCGCGCGCGAGCCAGCCCGGCGACGAAGCCAACGAACTGATGGCCGCGTATTACGCGCAGCGCGCGAGTGCGGGCCTGATCGTCAGCGAAGGCACCTACATCGCGCCGCTCGGCAAGGGCTACGCATGGACGCCCGGCATCCACACGCCGTCGCAGGTCGCCGGCTGGCGCAAGGTGACGGACGCCGTCCACGCCGCGCACGGCCGCATCTTCGCGCAGCTGTGGCACGTCGGCCGGCTGAGCCACACGAGCCTGCTCGGCGGCCGGCAACCCGTGTCGTCGTCGCCGCTCCAGGCGAAGGGCGTGAACGTGTTCATCGCCGGTGAAGACGGCAGCACGCCGGGCTTCGTGCAGGCCTCCGAGCCGCGCGCGCTGTCCGTCGACGAAATCCGCGAGATCGTCGATCAGTACCGCGCCGCCGCGCGCAACGCGATCGAAGCCGGCTTCGACGGCGTCGAGCTGCACGGCGCGAACGGCTACCTCGTGAACCAGTTCATCGACTCGAACGCGAACACGCGCACCGACGCGTACGGCGGCTCGCTCGAAAACCGGCTGCGCTTCCTGCGCGAAGTCACGCAGGCGCTGATCGAAGGCACCGGCGACGCATCGCGCGTCGGCATCCGCCTCGCGCCGCTGACCACGCTGAACGGCTGCGTCGACGACGATCCGGAAACGACCTACCTCGCCGCCGCGAAGCTGCTCGGCGAACTCGGCGTCGGCTACCTACACATCGCGGAAGCCGACTGGGACGATGCGCCGCTGATGCCGGTCGAATTCAAGCAGCAGCTGCGTGCCGCGTACCCGGGCGTGCTGATCTACGCCGGCGCATACACCGCCGAGCGCGCCCGCGAAGCGATCGCCGCCGGCTGGGCCGACCTCGTCGCCTTCGGCCGCCCGTTCGTCGCGAACCCCGACCTGCCCGAGCGCCTGCGCACCGGCGCCGCGCTCACGCCACACGATCGCAATACGCTGTTCGGCGGCGGCGCACAGGGCCTGACCGACTATCCGACGCTCGCGCAAGCCGCCGCGTAAACGATCCGAAGGAATCCTGCATGAAAGCAACACTCGCCCGGCTCGCGCTCGCCGCGATCCCGCCGTTCACGGCGGCCCGGGCAGCGCGCGCCGCGCGGCTCGCATGCTTGCAACGTCTCGCCGCTCAGCCGATCCGCATCGACAGCTCGACATCGCCGCCGAACGGCACCGACAGGTAGCCGTTCTCCGGCGCACGCACGTAGGCGAGGTAGTCGGGGCTGTATTCCGCGTTGTCGGCGACGACGAACGCACCGGGCCGCAGCCGCGGCTCGACCCGCGCGAGGATCTCCGGATACAGCGCCTTCGCGCCGTCGAGCAACACGAGATCGACGGTCTCCGGCAGATCGGCCGCCAGCGTGCGCAGCGCATCGCCCACGCGGATTTCCACCAGATCGGCCAGCCCGGCCGCCGTCAGGTTCGCGCGCGCGCGTTCGACCTTCGACGCTTCGAACTCGCTCGTGATCACCCGGCCGCCGCCGTTGTCGCGCAGCGCAGCCGCGAGGTGCAGAGTCGAGATGCCGAACGACGTGCCGAATTCGACGATCGAGCGCGCACCGCAGCCGCGCGCGAGCATGTACAGCAGCGTGCCCGTCTCGCGCGACACCGCGAGCGGATAGTCCTTCAGGCTTGCATAGAAATCGGCGTAAGCGGTCTTGCTGCGCATCAGCCGCGCGTGCTCGTCGTGCGACAGGTCGGCGAAGTCCGGGCTCGACGCGGGCGACGATGCCTCGGCTTCGTCGAACAGGCGCGCGAGCAGCGACGCCAGCGGGTCGTGAATCAGGGTGGTCATGCGAATCTCCGGTGTCAGGTTGAGTGCGTCAGGGCGCCCGACTAGAATATGACGAACTATTCAGGTTTTACTATTCGCATTGGCAGACCCGTCATGACCGACCGCCGCAACACCCCGATCGCCTCGCGCAGACTGCCTCGGCAGGCCCGCGCGACCCAGCTCGTCGACGCCGTGCTGCAGGCCGCTATTCAGGTTCTGGCGGCCGAAGGCGCGCAGCGCTTCACGATGGCGCGCGTCGCCGAGCGCGCCGGCGTGAGCGTCGGCTCGCTGTACCAGTACTTCCCGAACAAGGCGGCCGTGCTGTTCCGGCTCCAGCACGACGAGTGGCGGCAGACGTCCGGGATGCTCTGCGCGATTCTGCAGGACCCGCGGCAGACGCCGCCCGAGCGCCTGCGCACCGCCGTCCACGCGTTCATCCGTTCTGAATGCGACGAGGCGCCCATGCGCATCGCGCTCGACGATGCCGCGCCGCTCTATCGCGACGCCCCCGAGGCGCAGGAAGTGAAGGCCGCGTGCAACCGGATCTTCAGCGCGTTCATGCGCGAAGCGCTGCCCGACGTGCCCGACGCCACGCATGCGCTCGCGTGCGAATTGATCATGACGACGCTCACGACGGGCGGCAAGGCATTCTCCGAAACCGCGCGCACGCCTGCGGAAATCGATGCATATGCGACCGCGATGGCCGACATGTTCTGCACGTACCTCGCGCATCTCGCGCGTGTCTGATGCAGTGGCAGGCCAGGACGAGCGCGGGCGCGGCCCGCGCGCGGCACCGGCATCATCCGGATGCGGGTTGCGCAACGGCCGCGTTTTCACATCCGGCGCGGCTGTTTCCGCGCTCCCGCGCAGCCTCTCCGAAAGTCCTTCGTAAGACTCGATGCATCACCCGCTCCCGCCCTGCCCGCCGACCCTGCATTCGAATAGTCGCCTTAACGGATTCGAACTAGGCGTATACACGCGTTCCGCGACGACGAAGCCCCGTTGCACGCCGATATAAGCGCTGCGACATGCGCTGCATGCTCTTCCCCCAATGGGACGTGATGGGCCGTTCGCCTAACCTTCGCTACGGCAAAGCACACGTGACGGGATCGACCGCACCACGCGTCGCACGACGCGGCACACGCGCCCCCTTCGACGCGCGTACGACGACACGACTCACGCGTGATGCGTCCCCACGACGCCGCCGAATATTCCAACCAGATTCGAGACACCCTGACGACGGTCCGCCACGGGCCGTTTCAGCATGCTGATAAAGGAGCAAGCTCATGAGTGATACCCCGGTGCAGCCGACGGTCGGCGTCGGCGCGGAAGAAACGGACTTCGGCACCAAGGGAGTCATCGACCGGTACTTCGGCATTTCGTCGCGCGGCAGCACGCAGCGTCGCGAAATCGTCGCGGGCGTGACCACTTTCCTCGCGATGGTCTACTCCGTGTTCGTCGTGCCCGGCATGTTCGGCAAGGCCGGCTTCGACACGAGCGCGGTATTCGTCGCGGTCTGCCTCACCACCGCGTTCGGTTCGCTGCTGATGGGCCTGTGGGCGAAGCTGCCGATCGCGATCGGCTGCGCGATTTCGCTGACGGCGTTCACCGCGTTCGGGCTCGTGCTCGGCAAGGGCCTGCCGCCGACCGTCGCGCTCGGTGCCGTGTTCCTGATGGGCCTCGTGTTCACGGGCATCTCGGTCACCGGCGTGCGTTCGTGGATCCTGCGCAACCTGCCCGCGGGCGTCGCGCACGGCACCGGGATCGGCATCGGCCTGTTCCTGCTGCTGATCGCGTCGAACGACGTCGGCCTCGTGATCAAGAATCCGGGCGCCGGCCTGCCGGTCTCGCTCGGCCAGATCACCGCGTTCCCGGTCATCATGTCGGTCGTCGGCCTCGCCGCGATCTTCGGGCTCGAGAAGCGTCGCGTGCCGGGCGGCATCCTGCTCGTCGTGGTCGCGATCTCGCTGATCGGCCTCGCGTTCGATCCGGCCGTGAAGTACCGCGGCATCTTCGCGCTGCCGTCGCTGAGCGCACCGGGCCACGCGTCGCTGATCGGCGCGATGGACATCAAGGGCGCATTGTCGATGGCCGTGCTGCCGAGCGTGCTGGCGCTCGTGATGACCGCCGTGTTCGACGCGACCGGCACGATCCGCGCGGTCGCGGGCCAGGCCGGCCAGCTCGACGAGAACGGCCGCATCATCAACGGCGGCCGCGCGCTGACCGCCGATTCGGTCAGCTCGATCTTCTCCGGCTTCCTCGGCGGCGCGCCGGCGGCAGCCTACATCGAGTCGAGCGTCGGCGTGGCCGCCGGTGCGAAGACGGGCCTCGCGGCCGCGGTGGTCGGCGTGCTGTTCCTGGTCGTGATGTTCTTCTCGCCGCTCGCGGGCCTCGTGCCGTCGTACGCCACGGCCCCCGCGCTGATGTACGTCGGCCTGCTGATGCTCGGCAGCGTGAGCAAGCTGCACATGGACGACATGGTCGACGCGATGTCGGGCCTCGTGTGCGCGGTGTTCATCGTGCTGACCGCGAACATCGTGACGGGCATCATGCTCGGCTTCTCGACGCTCGTGATCGGCCGCGTCGCCAGCGGCGAATTCCGCAAGCTCAACGTCGGCACCGTGCTCATCGCGGCCGTGCTCGTCACGTTCTATCTCGGCGGCTGGGCGATCTGACCGCGGATCATGCGCGACGTCGCCTGCCGAAGGGCGGCGCGCATCGGGACGGCATCGTCTCCTCCCACCATCGTCGTTGATGGTCTCCAGGCTCGGGAACGTACGTTTCCGGGCTTTTTTTCGTCGGTGCGGCGGGGGTGCCACCGGGCCGTTCGACCGACACGGGAAACCGCGGCAGCGTGCCGCGCATCGCGAATCCGCACGCGGTGCTACGATCGCGTTTTATCCTCCGGAACGCTCATGAATCCGTTCGGCATCGTCTCCGAATCAGACACGCGGACCGCGGCGCGCAAGCCACCGTTCATCCCGTCGTTCGGTTTCGTCGAAGTTCATGAATCGCGGCCGATCGACGCGCCGCCGTCGCGCATCATCGATGCGGTGGCCACGCTCGACATGCGCGCCGATCCCGTCATCGACGCGCTGCTTGCCGTGCGCGAAGCGCCGGCAGCCATCGCCCGCGCGCTGGGCCAGCGTCCGGCCGGCGCCGCCCGCGAGCGCTTCGGCTTCGATTCGTTCACGCTGCTGCATCGCGACGACACGTCGCTGTCGCTCGGGCTCGTCGGACGCTTCTGGCGTCCGACGCCCGACGTGCGCACGATCGACGACGCCGCGGCATTCGTGCGGCACGACGATCCGGATGACGCGAAGCTGGTGCTGCGCTTCGAGGTCGTCGGGCTGTCGTCAGGCGCGCGGTTGCTGCGCACCGAAACCTTCGTGCACTGTCCGAGCGCGCGCACGCGCCTGCTGTTCCTGCCGTACTGGCTCGCGATCCGGCTCGGGAGCGGCTGGATCCGCCGCCGCACGCTCGCGGCCGTCGAACTGGCGCTCGCCTGACACGCCGGGATGCCGTCGAACGGAAACGCGATGATGTCGTATCGCGGCGTACATCGACGGCATCTCGAACATGCACGCGCCATCATCTGCAATCCTGATCGGTTTGCCGCCGGACACGGCGAAACTGTGCCGCGCACCGCCGCGCGATTTTTGTTCCGCCCCGCGCCCGCCGTCACCTCGCGCTACCCTATCGATCTTCGCGCCGGCGCCCCGGCCCGCCGCCAGATCCGAACCGATTGATGACCCGCATCCGCAATCACCTGAACATCGCGCAGCTCCAGGCCTTCGTCTCCGCCGCGCATCACAAGAGCCTGCGCGCCGCCGCGCGCGAGCTCGGCGTCACCCAGCCCGCGATCACGCATACGATCCGCGAACTCGAAACGGCGCTGAACGCGGAACTGCTCGTGCGCAGCGTGCGCGGCGTCGAGCTGACCGCGTGCGGCCACGCGCTGCTGCCGCGCGCCGAGCAGCTGCTCGGCGACATGCGCCGCACCGTCGAGGCCGTCGAGCAGGTGAAAGGGGAAATGTCGGGGCGCGTCGCGGTCGGCACGATGCCGTCGATCGCGCTGACCGCGCTGCCGCACGCGGTCACCGCCTTCCGCCGGTCGATGCCGAACGTGAACCTGCATCTGGAGGAAGTGACGGTGCCCGACGCGCTCGCGCAACTGCGCAACGGCACGCTCGACATCGCTGCGATGCACCATGTGCCCGCGCTCGACCGCGATTTCACGCAGGTGCCGCTGCTGTCGACCGAGTTCACCGTCGTGATGCGCGAAGGCCACCCGCTCGCGCACGCGCGCCGATTAGAGGAATTGCTCGACGCGGAATGGATCGTCACGGTCGGCGCCGAGCAGTTTCCGCACAGCGTGATGGTCGGGATGTTCGAGGCGCGCGGGCTGCCGCTGCCGAAGCGCCTGCTGCGCTCGCCGATGTCGTTCGCGGTGACGCTCGGGCTCGTCGCCCGCTCCGACGTGATCGGCTGCTTCACGCGCCCGCTGGCCGCGATGGTGGCACCGCTCGGGATCCGCACGGCCGAACTCGACGAAAGCATGCCGCGCTTCGACCTGTCGATCATCGCGCGCCGCGACCTGCTGCCGACGCCGGCGGTATCGCAATTCGTCACCTGCCTGCAGCGCGCGGTCAACGAAACGCTAGGTTGAATCGTTCCTTCCTCTGAAACGGTCACGCGCCGCATGCGCGGCCGTCGGGTCCGGTATCGGGGCTTGTCCTAGGCGCCCTGCCGGTATTTTGTCTTGATAATCTTGCGCACGTCGCGCGCCCGCATCGGGCAGCGAAACGGACAGTCCGACGCGAAGCCGCGCCGGGCCGAAGGCTTACGGCGCGGCACAACCGCGCACCCATCGAACAAAACGAGGAGTCACCGAGTGAAAAAGATTCTTGCGGCTGTGACCGTGGCCCTGCTCGCCGTATCGGCCGGCACTGCATACGCGAAGGACTGGACGACCGTACGCTTCGGCGTCGACGCAAGCTACCCGCCTTTCGAATCGAAAGGGGCTGACGGCAAGGTGGTCGGCTTCGACGTCGATCTCGGCAACGAAATCTGCCGCCGCATCAACGCGAAGTGCGTGTGGATCGAGAACGACTTCGACGGGATGATCCCCGCACTGAAGGCTCGCAAGTTCGACGGCGTCCTGTCGTCGATGTCGATGACGCCGGCACGCGAGGAACAGATCGCGTTCTCGTCGAAGCTGTTCAACACGCCGACGCGCCTCGTCGCGAAGAAGGGCGCCGGCCTGATGCCGACGGCCGAATCGCTGAAGGGCAAGTCGGTCGGCGTCGAGCAGGGCACGATCCAGGAAACCTACGCGAAGACGTACTGGGCCTCGAAGGGCGTGAACGTCGTGCCTTACCAGAACCAGGACCAGGTCTACGCCGACCTGATCTCGGGCCGTCTGGACGGCGCGCTGCAGGACGCGGTGCAGGCTGAAATCGGCTTCCTGAAGACGCCGCGCGGCGCGAACTTCGATTTCGCCGGCAAGGACATCGACGATCCGAAGACGCTCGGCAACGGCGCCGGCATCGGCCTGCGCAAGGAAGACACCGACCTGAAGGCGAAGATCGACGGCGCGATCGCCGGCATGCGCAAGGACGGCACGTACGACAAGATCGCGAAGAAGTACTTCGATTTCGACGTGTACGGCAAGTAACACCGCGCAACGCGCGCTTCGCGACCGCGCAGACGGGCTCCGCAAGGAGCCCGTTTTTTTTGCTCGCGCGCGGCGAAAGGCCGCGCGACACGCGTGGACGAAGGGCTGCGGCGCCGTTATTTTTTACGCGCCAACTCGATGATTCGTAAAGGAAATCGACATGCCCGGCGCGCGGTTTGATAGGTTCGCGGAAGGCAACGTACAATCGATCTTCCACGCATACCGGATCACTCGCGGCTGCGCCGCCCTCCCCTCATCATGCAAACGCAGACCCATCCGCTGATTTCCCCCGCCGTCGGCACCGAACGCCAGATCACGAGCTTCCACTACGGCCCGCGCGGCGGCAAGAAGGTCTACATCCAGTCGTCGCTGCACGCGGACGAACTGCCCGGCATGCTGGTCGCCGCGCTGCTGCGCCGCAAGATCGCCGCGCTCGAGACGGCCGGCAAGCTGCGCGGCGAAGTGGTCATCGTCCCCGTGCCGAACCCGATCGGCCTGTCGCAGCACGTGTTCGGCGATCACCTCGGCCGCTTCGAGCTCGGCTCGATGCAGAACTTCAACCGCAATTTCTACGATCTCGCGGCGCTCGTGCTGCCGCGCATCGAAGGCCGCCTGACGAACGACGCGCAGCGCAACCTCGCCGCGGTACGCGCCGCGATGCGCGAGGCGCTCGACGAACAGAAGCCGCGCACCGAGCTCGAATCGCAGCGCCTCGCGCTGCAGAAGCTGTCGTTCGACGCCGACATCGTGCTCGACCTGCATTGCGACAGCGACGCGGTGATGCACCTGTATACGAACCCCGATCTGTGGGAAGACGTCGAGCCGCTGTCGCGCTACCTGGACGCGCAGGCGTCGCTGCTCGCGCTGAATTCGGTCGGCAACCCGTTCGACGAGATCCACAGTTTCTGCTGGTCGGATCTGCGCAGCCGGTTCGGCGATCGCTTCCCGATCCCGAACGGTGCGATTTCCGTCACGGTCGAATTGCGCAGCGAGCGCGACGTGTCGTACGAATTCGCGGAGAAGGACTCACAAGCGATCGTCGAATACCTGACCGAGCGCGGCGTCATCGACGGCACGCCCGCGCCGCTGCCGCCGCTCGCGCATCCGGCCACGCCGCTCGCGGGCACCGATCCGCTCGTCGCGCCGGTGTCCGGCGTGATCGTGTTCCGCACGCCGGTCGGCGCATGGATCGAGGCCGGCCAGGACGTGGCCGACATCGTCGATCCGCTGACCGATCGCGTGATCACGCTGAAGAGCAGCGTGTCGGGCGTGCTGTACGCGCGCCAGATCGTGCGCTTCGCGACCGCCGGGATGGAAGTCGCGCGGATTGCCGGCGCGAACCCGATCCGCACCGGGTCGCTGCTGTCGGCCTGAGTCGCCTCCGGCCCGGGCCGCCTGAACGGCCGGCCCGCGCGCCGCATCGCGACGCGCACCAACGAAATCGCCCGCTTGCGCGGGCGATTTGCTTTTCGGTCCGGCGGCATGCCCGGCAACGTGGCCGGGGAGCAGCCGGGCGCAGCGTTCAGAACGCCGGCACGATCGCGCCGCCGAACTTCTGGTCGATGAACTTGCGCACGTCGTCCGATTCATAGGCCGCGACGAGCTTCTTCACCCACGGCTTGTCCTTGTCCTGCGCGCGCACCGCGATCAGGTTCGCGTACGGCCCGCGCAGGTCCTCGATCGCGATCGCATCCTTCACCGGCGTGAGCCCGGCCTTCACCGCGTAGTCGGTGTTGATCGACGCGGCGTCGACATCGGGCAGCGCGCGCGGCAACTGCGCGGAGTCGAGTTCGACGATCCTGATCTTCTTCGGGTTCTCGGCGATGTCGAGCGGCGTCGCGTTCACGCCGTTGCTGCCGACGCCCGGCTTCAGCTTGATCACGCCGTACTTCTGCAGCAGCAGCAGCGCGCGGTTGCCGTTGGACGGATCGTTCTGGATGCCGACCTTCGCGCCGGCCGGCAAGTCCTTCAGCGACTTCAGCTTCTTCGAATAGAAGCCCATCGGCGCCGTGTAGGTCAGCCCGACGTTGACGATCTTGTAGCCGCGCTGCTTGATCTGGCTGTCGAGGAACGGCTGGTGCTGGAAGCCGTTCGCATCGAGGTCGCCCGCATCGAGCGCCGCGTTCGGCTGCACGTAGTCGTTGAATTCGATGACCTTGATCGCGAGCCCTTCGCGTGCGGCGACTTTCGTCACCTCGGTCCAGATCTGCGCGTCGGGGCCGCTCATCGTGCCGATCTTCAGCGTCTGGGAATCGGCGTGCGCGCCGGGCGCGGCAAAGGCCAGCGCCGCGGCAAGCGCGCCGAGGCCGGTCAGGATCGAACGTCGCATGGTGTCCTCTTGTCCCGTGTCGTTGTTGAAGCGCGCATCGTGGCACGGGGCCGGACCGGCACCAACCAAGCTTATTTCATGTGCATATTCCTCACTCCGATCGAATCTCAGGCGGAATCGGTATAACTCCCTGCTGTACAACCGGGCAGAATCCAATGTCGCATCGGCACCACAGATTCGTAATATGACAAGGCTGTCACATTCATTACGTGGCCCGCCGATAAAGTTGCGACCGGTCCGTGAAAGCGCCCATAGAGAGCGCCGGAACCGCAACTGGACACGCCATTTATTCGCTCGGAGAATCCTTTGAACAAGAAACTGTTGACCATCGCCATCCTCGCAGCAACGGCTGGCACGGCGCACGCACAAAGCAGCGTGACCCTGTACGGTGTCATCGATGCCGGTATCAGCTACGTGAACCACAGCAAGACCGCGAACGGCGGCAGCGGCAAGCTGTTCAAGTACGACGACGGCGTGGCCCAGGGCAGCCGTTGGGGCCTGCGCGGCACCGAAGACCTCGGTGGCGGCCTGAAGGCGATCTTCGTGCTCGAAAACGGCTTCAACAGCGGCAACGGCACGATCGGCCAGGGTGGCGCGATCTTCGGCCGTCAAGCGTACGTCGGCCTGAGCCAGGCGCAATACGGCACGGTCACGTTCGGCCGTCAGTACTCGTTCTCGACCGACATCCTCGGCTCGAACTACTCGACGGGCGGCAACACGGTCGCGGGTAACTACGCGTACCACGTGAACGACGTCGACCAGCTCACGTCGAGCCGCATCAACAACTCGGTGAAGTTCCAGAGCGCGAACTACGCCGGCTTCACGTTCGGCGCGTTGTACGGCTTCTCGAACTCGACCGACTTCGCAGGCGCACCGTCGACCACGACGGGCACCACGACGACGGCCGGTTCGTCGCGCGCATACAGCTTCGGCCTGAACTACGCGAACGGCCCGTTCGCACTCGGCGCCGCTTACACGGACATCCGCTTCCCGAGCCAGTCGACGCCGGCATTCTCGACGTCGATCGCGAACATCGCGCTGACGAACATCCGCGACCTGCGCACGTACGGCGTCGGTGGCCGCTACATCTTCGGCCCGGCAACGGCATGGCTGCTCTGGACGCGCACGCAGTTCACCCCGATCGCGGCTGGCGCATCGGGCACGTTCTACAACGCGTATGAAGCAGGCGTGAAGTACGCAATCACGCCGGCCCTGTCGGCAGCCGTCGGCTACACGTACACGAACGCCACGCAAAGCGGCAACTCGGCACACTGGAACCAGGGCAACCTCGGCCTCGACTACGCACTCAGCAAGCGTACGGACGTGTACGCGCTGGTCATCGGCCAGAAGGCGTCGGGCAACAACGTGCAGGCGCAGATCGGCTCGAGCACGAGCTACTTCAGCACGTCGGGCAACGGTGCGACGAACCAGATCGCCGCGCGCGTCGGTATCCGTCACAAGTTCTAAAGCATCCGCTTAACTCGTCCGCTCATCGCGCGGATGACGACGGCACGAAGCGCCCCGCTCCATGCGGGGCGCTTTTTTATGGGCTTTTAAGTTTCGCTTAATTCTGGGCTGAGAGGATGCTCTCACCCCCCCTGTTGGCCGCCTGAGCATCGGCGGCTTCTTTTTTTTGAGACCCACTACGGCACCGCCATCAACTGCCCGCAAGACAGGATCGGAGGCCAAGATGATCGAAGATACCGTTTTCAGCCATCTGCACGCGATTCTGACGCGTCAGCATTCGCTACCGGTCCAGAGCTGCCGCGTGTCGGTGGCGATGCAGCGCCCGTGGGGCCGCCCGTACCGGCTCGTCGAATGGACGATGCATCTCGACGCGCCCGCGCGGCGCCAGATCGTGCCGGCCGAATCGACCGACGAAGAGATCGCCGAGGTCGTCGCGTCGCACGTGCCGGGCCGCCTGTACGGCGACGGCCAGCTGCAGTTCTGACTTCCCCTCGTTACGCCTGGTTACGCCTCGCTACCCGTCACTGCCCGCAGCGCGGCCGGCCCGCACGCATCGTGCGGCACTCGGTCTCGTTTGACGCGGCAACGAAGTCTGCTACGCTGCGCGTTTTCGTCCACGCACCATACGATGGAAAACGCATTCAACGAACGCGGCGTGATGGTCACGCGCAACGGCCTGTCGGCCGCCGGGCAGGTCTTCCCGCTGCGTGACATCCGCAACGTCGACGTCGTCAAGATCCCGAAGAATCGCCTCGTGCCGTCGCTGATCTCGCTGATCGGCGTGGTCGCCGCCATTGCCGGCGGCATCGGCGGATCGAGCGCCGCGCCGGTCGTCGGCGTGATGCTCGCCGTCGTCGGCTATCTCGCCTGGACCACGCAGGACATCACGTACCGGCTGATGGTCGAGATGCCCGACGGCAAGCGCGAAGCGCTGTCGAGCGTCGACCCCGAATTCGTCGAACGCGTCGCGCAGGTCGTGCGCGAGGCACGGACGGCGACGGCCGCCGGCTGATTTCCGCTGCGCGCGCCGACCACCTACTATGAAATGAGCGGCACGCCGCCGCGTCGTTCGAGGAGGTCGGCATGAACCCCCAATCGCTGTCCGGCATGCTGCGCGCGCAGGAACTGCTGCTCGTCACGATGATCCGCGCACTGCCGCCCGACGCACGCAGCGCGCTCGTCGACCTCTACGCCGAACAGCTCGCGTTCGCCGAACAGGCCGGCTTCGAGGGCCACGGCGATCGCGCGACGCACGACGCGTACATCGCGCATGCGCGCAACCTGTTGATTCGCCTCGAATCGCTCGCATAGGGCCTCTGCTAACACGCCTATAACGGCCCGCGCCGGCCCGCTTCTCCCGAATTTGCCCCCCGCGCGGCGTGTCCGATCCGCGCCGACGGCGCACGTCCGTAGGCCTCGCTTTCCGTTCTTGTATTGATAATAATTCTCATTTACACTGAACGAATTATCAATTCCCTTTCAATTCGCCGTTCGCCGCCTGCCGCGCGCGAACTGGCCAGCCAGGTGAACGCGTCACCCAGCCAGCCTTCGGGCTAGTCATCGTCAATGGGAGACCACCTGTGCATTGCTATCCGCTGGCGCGGCGGCCGATCTGTGCCGCGCTGTTCGGTGCGTTCGGCCTGTCCGCCGCCCCTGCTTACGCCGATTCGTCGCCGCAAGGCGTCAACCCTTCATCTGCCGTGCTGACCACCGCCGCCGCGTCCACGCGCGGCGATGCGTCGCTGCTCGACCCCGTCACCGTCACGGCCACCCGCACCGCCACCGCCGCAAGCCGCACGGCCGCGTCCGTGTCGGTGATCAGCGACGACGATCTCGACGAGCAGCAGGCCACCAACATCAAGGACGCGCTGCGCTACGAGCCGGGCGTCACGGTGCGCCGCACCGCGTATCGCCCCGGCAGCGCCGCGCTCGGCGGCGGCCGCGACGGCGATTCGAGCATCAACGTCCGCGGCCTCGAAGGCAATCGCGTGCTGCTGATGGAAGACGGCATCCGCCTGCCGAACGCGTTCTCGTTCGGGCCGCTCGAAGCCGGCCGCGGCGACTACGCGGATCTCGACATGCTCAAGCGCATCGAGATCCTGCGCGGGCCGGCGTCGGCGCTGTACGGCAGCGACGGGCTGACCGGCGCGGTGAACTTCATCACGAAGGATCCGCGCGACCTGCTGTCGATCTACGGCAAACCCACCTACTTCTCGCTCCGGCCGGGTTACGACTCGGCCGACCGCAGCGTCGGCGCGACGGTGTCGGCCGCGGCCGGCAACGACCGCGTGCAGGGGATGATCGTCGCCGACGGCCGGCGCGGCCATGAGGTCGACACGCGCGGCAGCGACAATTCCGCGAGCGCGCTGCGCACGACGTCGAACCCGCAGGACGTCTATTCGGAATCGCTGCTCGGCAAGCTCGTGCTGACACCCACCGCGCGCGACACGATCAAATTCACCGCGGAAACCGTGCAGCGCCGCGTGAGCACCGACGTGCTGTCGGCGATCAACCCGCCCGGCACGCTCGGGCTCACGACGCACGACCGGCTCGAGCGCAACCGCTTCAGCATCGACTACGACTTCCGCGACGATGCGTTGCGCTGGTTTCAGAACGCACACGTTCAGTTCTACTACCAGGATGCGAAGCAGGATCAATACGCGTTCGAGACGCGCGGCGCGCCGCTGAAATCGCGCTCGCGCGACAACCAGTACAAGGAGCGCACGTTCGGCGGCGCCGCGTTCGCCGAAAGCGGCTTCTCGACGGGCCCGCTCGCGCACAAGCTGCTGTATGGCGTCGACGGCAGCCTGTCGCGCGTGACGAACCTGCGCGACGGCACGGTGCCGGGCGTCGGCGAAGCATTCCCGAACAAGGCGTTTCCCGATACCGACTACACGCTGTTCGGCGCATTCGTGCAGGACCAGGTCGGCTATGGCCGCCTGCTCGTCACGCCGGGGCTGCGCTTCGACACGTACCGGTTGAGCCCGACCGGGAACGATCCGCTGTTCACCGGCACCGCGGTGTCGACGAGCGCGAACGAAGTGTCACCGCGCGTCGCGGTGCTCTACGAGATCACGCCCGCGCTGATTCCGTATGCACAGTACGCGCACGGCTTCCGCGCGCCGACACCCGACCAGGTAAACAGCAGCTTCTCGAACCCGGTGTACGGCTACACGTCGATCGGCAATCCGAACCTGAAGCCCGAAACCAGCGACACATTCGAAGCCGGCCTGCGCGGCAAGGCCGGCACCGGCTACGGCGTGGTGCGCTACAGCGCGGCCGCGTTCACGGGCCGCTACCGCAACTTCATCGCGCGCACGACGATCGCGGGCAGCGGCCGGCCAACCGACCCGTCCGTGTTCCAGTACGTGAACTTCGCCGACGCGCGCATCCACGGCCTCGAAGGTCGCGCCGAATGGATCATGCCGAACGGCATCACGCTGAAGACGGCGATGGCGTTCACGAAGGGCTCGACACGGAACGACGGCGCGGCGAGCCAGCCGCTGAACACGGTCAATCCGTTCTCGGCGGTGTTCGGCGTGCGCTACGAACCCGGCGAACGCTGGTTCGTGCAGACCGACCTGCTGTTCCAGGCCGCGAAACGCGACAAGGACATCGACAAGTCCGACTGCTCGAACAAGGCGTGCTTCGCGCCGCCGTCGTCGTTCGTCGTCGATCTGCGCGGCGGCTACCGCTTCAACAAGCATGTGAGCGCGACGATCGGCATCCGCAACCTGTTCGACCGCAAATACTGGAACTGGTCGGACGTGCGCGGCATCGCCGCCGATTCGCAGGTGCTCGACGCGTATACGTCGTCCGGACGCACCGTCGCCGTCAGCATGAAAGTGGATTTCTGATGCGCGCGATCGCGCGTTCCTGCCCAACCGTTACTTGAAGGAGTCCGACATGATGCATTCCGCCCTTCCCGGCCAGCCGGCCACGCCGGCCCGCGCGTCCGCCGCGTTGCGCGACGCATTCGTCAAGCTCAAGGCCGAGCGCCAGCTGCGCAACCGCGACGTCGCGCAGGCGCTCGGCGTCAGCGAAGGCGAGGCGCTCGCCGCGTTCGTCGGCGGGCACGTGGTGCGGCTCGACGCGCGCTTTCCGGCGATGTTCGAGGAAATGCCGCGCCTCGGCCGCGTGATGGCGCTCACGCGCAACGACACGGCCGTCCACGAGAAGGACGGCGAATATGCGCAGATGAGCCACGACGGCCCGGTCGGCCTCGCGCTCGGCGACATCGACCTGCGCATCTTCTACCGTCACTGGGCGTCCGCGTTCGCGGTGCACGACGAGACCGCGCACGGTCCGCTGAAGAGTTTGCAGTTCTTCGACGCGCAGGGTCATGCGATCCACAAGGTCTACCTGCGCGCGCACAGCGATCACGCGGCGTACGACGCGTTCGTCGAACGCTGGCGCGCGACGTCGCAGGAGCCGGGGCTCGACGTCGTGCCCGCCGCACCGAAAACGCCCGAGCGTGCCGATACCGGAATCGACGTCGCAGGCTTTCGCGCCGCATGGGACGCGATGACCGACACGCACCAGTTCTTCGGCATCACGCAGCGCTTCGGCGTGAGCCGCATGCAGGCGCTGCGCCTCGCCGAGCCGCGGTACGCGTATCCGGTCGAGGCGACGCGCGCGCTGCGTCACGTGCTCGAACGGGCCGCGAGCAGCGGCCAGCCGATCATGGTGTTCGTCGGCAATGCAGGGATGATCCAGATCCACACGGGCCCCGTCGCGAACGTGCGCGAGGTCGGCGCATGGATCAACGTGCTCGACCCGGGCTTCAACCTGCACGTGCGCGAGGACCTGATCGCCGCCGCGTGGGTCGTGAAGAAGCCGACGAGCGACGGCATCGTCACGTCGCTCGAACTGTTCGATCGCCAGGGCGACCACGTCGCGCTGCTGTTCGGCGAACGCAAGCCCGGCAAGGTCGAACGCGACGACTGGCGCGCGCTCGTCGCGACACTTCCGTCGGCGGCACGTGGAGACGCGCGGTGAGCGCGCGATCGTTCCTGCCGCGACGCCGCGTCGTGCTCGCAAGCGCGGTGGCCGGTGCGCTCGCGGGCGCTCTGCCGGTGCGCGCGCTTGCGCAGGCCGGGCCGAAGCGCGTCGTCTTGATCGGCGGCGCGCTCGCGGAAACCGCGTTCGCGCTCGGCGGCGCCGACGCGCGCGGTTACCGGCTCGTCGGCACCGACACGACCTGCACGTACCCGGACGCCGCGAAGCGCCTGCCGAAGGTCGGCTACCAGCGCGCGCTGTCGGCCGAGGGGCTGCTGTCGCTACGGCCCGATCTCGTGCTCGCGTCGGCGGAGGCCGGCCCGCCCGCCGCGATCGCGCAGGTGAGAAGCGCGGGCGTCGCGGTCACGACGTTCGACGAGCGGCACGACGTCGATTCGGTGCGCGCGAAGATCACCGGCGTCGCGCAGGCGCTCAACGTGCGCGACGCGGGCACCGCGCTGCTGCAACGCTTCGATCGCGACTGGCAGGCCGCGCGCGACGCGGTCGCCGCGCGCGTGCCGGACGGCGCGCAGCCGCCGCGCGTGCTGTTCGTGCTGAACCATACCGGCAACCAGGCACTCGTCGCCGGCCAGCGCACGGCCGCCGACGCGATGCTCCGCTACGCGGGCGCGCGCAATGCGATGCAGGGTTTCGATCACTACAAGCCGATGACGACCGAGGCGCTGGCCGCCGCCGCCCCCGACATCGTGCTGATCTCCGACGAAGGGCTCGCGGCGGTCGGCGGCCGCGCCGCACTGCTCGCCGCGCCCGGCTTCGGCGCGACGCCGGCCGGCCGCGCACGCCGCGTCGTGTCGCTCGATGCGCTGTTCCTGCTCGGCTTCGGTCCGCGCCTGCCGCTCGCCGTCACGACCCTGCACCGGCGCCTGTCGGATGCGCTCGCCTGATTCCGGAGCGTCCCGATGCCTGTTCATGCTTCGCCTTTCCCCGCGCGGTCGCACGTATCGCATGCCGGTGCCGCGCGCGTCGGCGCGTCGCGCCGCCTCGTACCGTTCGCGCTGGCCGCGCTGGCCGCGCTCGTGTGTGTCATGTCCGTCATCGCGCTGTGCGTGGGCGCGTACCGCATTCCGTTCGCGGAAGCGTGGGCCGCGCTGAGCGGCGACCCGGCCGCCCGGCAGGCGCGCGCGGTGCTGTTCGACATCCGCGCGCCGCGCGTCGTGCTCGCGCTGCTGGTCGGCGGCGGCTTCGGCGCGGCCGGCGCCGCGATGCAGGCACTGTTCCGCAATCCGCTCGCCGACCCGGGGCTCGTCGGCGTGTCGAGCGGCGCGGCGCTCGGCGCAACGACGACGATCGTGCTCGGCCCCGCGCTGTTCGCCGCGCACGCGAGCGCGGCCGTGCTGCCCGTCGCCGCGTTCGCCGGCGCGCTCGCGGTCGCGGCGCTCGTCTACCGGCTCGCCGCGTCGCGCGGCCGGCTCGCGCTGCCGCTGCTGCTGCTCGCCGGCATCGCGATCAACGCGCTGGTCGGCGCGGCGATCGGCCTGCTCACGTTCGTCGCCGACGACGCGCAGTTGCGTTCGCTGACGTTCTGGAGCCTCGGCAGCCTCGGCGGCGCGCAATGGTCCGCGCTGGCGGCCGTCGCGCCGTGCGTCGCGATCGGCTGCGTGCTGCTCGCGCGCGACCGTGACGCGCTCAACGCATTGCAGCTCGGCGAAACCGAGGCGCTGCACCTCGGCGTGCCCGTGCAGCGGCTCAAGCGGCGCGTGCTCGTCGCGGTCGCGCTCGCGGTCGGCGCGCTCGTGTCGTGCGCGGGCATCATCGGTTTCATCGGCCTCGTCGCGCCGCACTGCGTGCGCCTCGCGTGCGGCCCCGACCAGCGCGTCGTGCTGCCCGGCGCCGCATTGCTCGGCGCGCTGCTGACGCTCGCCGCCGATCTCGCCGCGCGCACCGCCGCCGCACCCGCCGAGATTCCGCTCGGCGTGCTCACCGCATTGCTCGGCGCGCCGGTCTTTCTCGCGCTGCTGAGGAAAAGCCGCGGCGCGCTCGGCGGCTGATCCTTCATGCACCCATCATGCTGACTGCCCATCATCTCGACGTCGCCCGCCGGCACCGCGCCGTTCTGCACGACCTGTCACTGTCGATCGAACCCGGCCGCGTGACCGCGCTGCTCGGCCGCAACGGCGCGGGCAAGAGCACGCTGCTGAAGACCCTGGCGGGCGAACTGACCGGCAGCGTCGCGCCGAACGGCGCGCGCGTGACCGGCGACATCACGCTGAACGGCGAGCCGCTCGCGCACATCGACGCGGCGCGGCTCGCGTGCCTGCGCGCCGTGCTGCCGCAGGCCGCGCAACCGGCGTTTCCGTTCAGCGTCGACGAAATCGTGCTGCTCGGCCGCTATCCGCATGCGCGGCGCGGCGGCGCGCGACACGTGATCGCGCGTCGCGATCGCGACATCGCGTGGCAGGCGCTCGAACGCGCGGGCGCCGACGCGCTCGTCGGCCGCGACGTGACGACGCTGTCGGGCGGCGAACTCGCACGCGTGCAGTTCGCGCGTGTGCTCGCGCAGTTGTGGCCGGACGACGGCGCGCAGCCCGGCCCGCGCTACCTGCTGCTCGACGAGCCGACCGCCGCGCTCGATCTCGCGCACCAGCACCGGCTGCTCGATACCGTGCGCACGGTCGCGCGCGAGTGGCGGCTCGGCGTGCTCGCGATCGTCCACGATCCGAACCTCGCCGCGCGGCACGCGGATACGATCGCGATGCTCGCGGACGGCACGATCGTCGCGCAGGGTGCGCCGCGCGACGTGATGACGCCCGGCCATATTGCGCAGTGCTACGGATTCACCGTGAGGATGGTGGAAACGGGCGACGGGGCGCCGCCGCTCATGGTGCCGGCGTAGAACACGTCGTCCGTCCATATCGCGCAGTGCTACGGGTCCGCCGTGAGGATGGTGGAAACGGGCGACGGGGCGCCGCCGCTCATGGTGCCGGCGTAGAACACGTCGTCCGTCCATATCGCGCAGTGCTACGGGTCCGCCGTGAGGATGGTGGAAACGGGTGACGGGGCGCCGCCGCTCATGGTGCAGGCGTAGAACACGCGTATCGTCGCGTCCGTGCGGCACCCTCGCTCAACGCTCAACGCTCGACGTCCGCGACACCGAACGTGCGCATCTTCCACCCGAGCCGTACAGCCAGCATCCGCATCGTGAAGCCGGCCGCCAGCGCAACCGCCGTCGCGAACCCCGCGTCGATGCCGAGATGCTGGATCCCGACGTACAGCGTGCCCGTGAAGAACGCGACGCTCGCATACAGTTCCTCGCGCAGGATCAGCGGCATCTCGTTGCACAGCAGGTCGCGCAGCATCCCGCCGCACACGCCGGTGATCGCACCGGCCAGCACGACGATGATCGGCGCGGTGCCCGTCGACGCGCCGATGTCGCAGCCGATGATCGTGAACGCCGCGAGGCCGATCGCGTCGACGGTGACGAACAGCGTCTTCATGCGCGCGACGTGCCGCGCGGCCCACGACGCGACGGTCGCCGCGGCGAGCGTGATCACGAGGTACTCGGGATGCGCGATCCAGCCGAGCGGATAGTGGCCGAGCAGCACGTCGCGCACGGTGCCGCCGCCAAGCGCCGTGACCGCGCCGACGAGCGCGAGCCCGAAGCGGTCCATCCCGCGCCGCATGCCCATCAGCGCGCCCGACATCGCCTCCGCGACGATCGCGATCAGATAAAGCGTATGCATCGCGCGCCTCAGTCTTCGGTACGGAACAGGTCGAGCACGCGTTCGCGTTCGGCCGCGTCGACGGCGGCCGGCATCGGCTCGCCGGGCATGCCGCGCCCGTCCGGCGCATCGGACGCCGGCGCACCGCCACAGGCAAAACGGCTGCGGATGAACGGCGGCATGTCGGCGGTGCAGGTGCCGCGCGTGTATTCGGCGTACACGAAATCGCCGTCGACGAGCGCGACGTCCTGCGGCGGCGTCGCATCGACCGGCGTGCGTCCGTCGACGGCCGTCTTCATGTAGTCGAGCCAGACCGGCAGCGCGAGCGTCGCGCCGGTCGCGCGCCCCATCGTGCGCGGCGTGTCGTAGCCGAGCCACGCGACCGCGACGATGCCCGACGAATAGCCGGCGAACCACGCGTCCTTCGAGCCGTTCGACGTGCCGGTCTTGCCGGCCGCGTCGTCGCGGCGCAGCGCGAGCGCGCCGCGCGCGGTGCCGGCCCGCACGACGTCGCGCAGCATGCTGTCCATCACGAACGCATTGCGCGCCGACACGACGCGCGTGCCTTCAGGCGTCGTCGCGTCGTACATCGCCCCGCCATGACGCTGCTTCACCGACAGGATCAGCCGCGGCACCATCCGTATCCCGCCGTTCGCGAACACGCCGTACGCGCTCGCGAGTTCGAGCGGCGTCACGGCGCCCGCGCCGAGCGCGAGCGGCAGCGACGCCGGATTGCGCTGCGCGTCGAAACCGAAGCCCACCGCGTGCTGCTGCACGTAGCGCGCGTCGGCCGCCTGCATCAGGTTGACCGCGACGAGGTTCTTCGAGCGCACGAGCCCGCGCCGCACCGGGATGAAGCCCTCGTAGCGGTTGCCGAAATTGCGCGGACGCCACGGCCGCGCGCCGGTTTCCGCATGCGTGAGCGTGCGCTGCGTATCGTCGACCAGCACGCCCGGGAAGTAGCCCTTCTCCAGCGCTGCCGAATAGACGAACGGCTTGAAACTCGACCCCGGCTGGCGATACGCCTGCAATGCATGGTCGAACACGTTGCGGTTGAAATCCGCGCCGCCGACGAGCGCGAGCATGTCGCCCGTCGCCGCATCCAGCGACACGAGCGCGCCTTCGAGCCCGTTGCGCGCATCGCGCTTGCCGGGCTGGCGGCGCAGCGTGCGCCCCAGCGCGGCCTCGGCCGCGCGCTGGTCGCGCATCGAGATCGTCGTCGTCACGTCGAGGCCGAGCGTATAGGCGTCGTCGTGAAAGCGCTCGACCATCATCCGGCGCGCGCGCTCCGCGACGTACGGCGCCGCGACGATGCCGGGCGGCGGCGTGGTCGCCAGCGCAATCGGCAGGTCGAGCGCCGCGCGATAGGTCGCATCGTCGAGTTCGCCGAGCGCATGCATGCGGCCGAGCACGTAGTTGCGCCGTGCGGTCGCGCGCGCCGGATTGACGACCGGGTTGAACGCGGACGGCGCCTTCGGCAATCCGGCGAGCACGGCCGCCTCGCCCGCGCTCAGCGCGTCGAGCGGCTTGCCGAAATACACGTTCGCGGCCGCCGCGAAACCGTACGCGCGCTCGCCGAGATAGATCTGGTTCATATACAGCTCGAGCAGCTTGTCCTTGCCGTATTCGCGCTCCAGCTTGATGGCCATCAGGATCTCGGCGAGCTTGCGGCTCAGCACCTTGTCGCGCGTCAGGTAGAAATTGCGCGCGACCTGCATCGTGATCGTGCTGCCGCCCTGCCCCGGCTGCCCGGTCACGACGTTCGCGAAGGTCGCGCGCGCGAGGCCGCCGACGTCGATCGCGCCGTGCTGGTAGAACTTCGCGTCCTCGGCCGCGAGCAGCGCGTGGCGCATCAGCGGCGGAATGCGTTCGAGCGGCACGAACTCGCGGCGCTCGACGCCGTACTCGGCCAACAGGTCGCCGTCGCGCGAAAAAATCCGCAGCGGCAGCGCGGGACGGTAGGCGGCCAGATGTTCGACGGACGGCAGTTGCGTCCAGATGCGGTGAATCGTCCATGCGCCGATGCCCGCGCACGCGAGCGTCAGGCCGAGCAGCGCGCCCGCGAGCATGCGCCATGCGCGGCGGCGTGACGGTGCGGACGGTGGCGCGGGGGGCGGCGATGGGTTGGCGGTGGGGTCGGTCATGTCGGGCTCCTTCTTCAGTGCCGCGACGGCCGGCGCGCGAGCGGCGCCGATCGTCGCGAAAGGCGCGCATTGTCGAAGGGATGGCGCGAAACCGGAACATTCTTTAGCCAAAGTTTGGCTGGCTAAATTTTATTTAGGAAAGCGCGCCGGGCCGCTCGCGCGGTGCATACGCGCCTATGGCATGTCGTCACGGCCGAGCGCACCGGGCGCGCGAGCCGGTTCGCTTGTACCATCGTCGGATGTTCGATCGATACCTCGACCTGTGGGGCCTCGTTCCCGACGGCGGCCCGATCCTGACCGCGAGCGGCGGCCTGTTGCCGGTCGTCTGGCGCACACGGCCGGCAATGCTGAAAGTCGCGACCTGCGACGAAGAGCGTCGCGGCAATGCGCTGATGACCTGGTGGAACGGGGATGGCGCCGCGCGCGTGTGGCTGCACGACAGCGACGCGGTGCTGCTCGAACGCGCGCAGCCGGCGCCGACGCTCACCGGCCTGTCCGCCGCGGGACACGACGACGACGCGATCCGGATCGCATGTCGCGTGGTCGCGCGGCTGCATGCGCATCGCGCACCGGCTCCGCCCGCGGTCGTGCCGCTGCCCGACTGGTTCCACGCGCTGCTGTCGCACGACACGGACGACGACGTGCTGCGGCGTTCGGCCGCGACGGCGCACCGGCTGCTGGCCGTGCCGCCCGTCGACGACGTCGTGCTGCACGGCGACATCCATCACGGCAACCTGCTGTATTTCGGCGATCGCGGCTGGCTCGCAATCGACCCGAAGGGGCTGCGTGGCGATCGCGCGTTCGACTACGCGAACCTGTTCTGCAATCCCGCGCACGACATCGCTGTGGATCCCGCGCGCTTCGAGCGTCGCGTCGTGCTCGTTGCGGATGCCGCACAGCTCGACCGGCGGCGGTTGCTGCAATGGATTCTCGCGTGGTCGGGCTTGTCGGCGGTATGGCTGATGGACGACGAACTGCCGCCCGATACGAGGCTGGAGGTCGCGAGGCTGGCCGCGAACGCGCTGGGTCTGTAGTGCACGAGCACACTGCCGCGCCGGCCGCATCGCATCGCGTGGCCCGAAAAAATGTCCGCGTCAGATCGGCGAGTTGACTCGTGCGAATGTCATCGGTCAACCGGGGCGCGTCGATCGCCGCATCAACCGATTCACGCCCCGTACGATCAGACCCGCGATGCCAAGGCAAACACCGAGAACGAGAAGGAGCCCGACTCCTTCAACATCATCGGCATGTGCGATCGTGTCGACGCCGAAAAGCGCCATCACCGATTCGATGGTTGACGGAATCGACGTCCCGATTGGAAGTCGGACGAACCAACGCGCGAGCAGCACGCCGAGAGCGCCCGTTGCAAGAAAATTGATGCTGTAGCGGACCGCTTTCATTACCAGACCTCGACGATTCCATATGCCTTGATGGCGGTGCCCGGAATCGGAACCGTTGCGCCGTGCGCGCAAAATCATGGAGCCGTCCCAAGCGACCGCCAGTCTGTCTGTCGACAATGTAATAGAGGCCACGCGGTAGCGGGCCTGATTTCGGTTTAGCGACCGGTTCTGCTTCCGCTCGATTCCTTGCTCCATCCGGCGCTTCTTCGCGTCCGCAAAACGTGTCGATCTGTTTCCGGACGGGTCACAGGTCACAATGAAAAAAACCCGCCGGCATGCACCAGCGGGCTTTCCGATCCGACGCGCGCGACGCTTAACGCGCCGGATTCAGCGTCAGGTTCATGTGACGATTCACATCCTTGTACAGCAGGTAACGGAAGCGGCCGGGGCCACCCGAATAGCAAGCCTGCGGACAGAACGCGCGCAGCCACATGAAGTCGCCCGCTTCCACCTCGACCCAGTCCTGGTTCAGGCGATAGACGGCCTTGCCTTCGAGCACGTACAGGCCGTGCTCCATCACGTGCGTCTCGGCGAACGGAATCACGCCGCCCGGCTCGAAAGTCACGATGTTCACGTGCATGTCGTGACGCATGTCGCTCATGTCGACGAAGCGCGTCGTCACCCACGCGCCGTTGGTGCCCGGCATCGGGATCGGCTCGACGTCCTGCTCGTTGGTCACGAACGCTTCCGGCAGCGGAATGCCGTCGACGACCTGGTAGTGCTTGCGGATCCAGTGGAAACGCACGGCGGCATCGCTGACGTTGTGCAGCGTCCAGTCGGCGCCCGGCGGAATGAACGCGTAGCCGCCCGGCTTCAGCGTGTGCTGCTTGCCCTGCAGCGTCAGCTCGGCCTCGCCCTCGACGACGAACAGCACGGCTTCGGCGTTCTTGTCCTGCTCGGGCTTGTCGCTGCCGCCGCCCGGGTTCACTTCGACGATGTACTGCGAGAAGGTTTCGGCGAAACCCGACAGCGGACGCGCGATCACCCACAGGCGCGTGCTGGTCCAGAACGGCAGCCAGCTCGTGACGATGTCGCGCATCACTCCCTTCGGAATGACCGCATACGCCTCGGTGAACATCGCGCGATCGGTCAGCAGATCGGTCTGCGGCGGGTGGCCGCCATGCGGCGCGTAATACGTTGTCTTAGACATAAAGCATCCAGGCAATGGGTTGGTCCGGCCCCGGGTCGCAACGGCAGGCGCGGCACGCGCGTGGGGCACGCATGCGGCGGCGGGACATCGTTGCCGGGGTGGCTTGAAAGCGCGGGCGCCTTCGTTCGGTCGGCCAGGCTTCGCGACGGGTCCGCCCGGTTCAGCGGGCGGGGCGCCCCATGCTTGCGGGTCCGGCGGCCGGGCCGCGGACACTCGGGGTGATGCGGCGGGGCACGGGGGACGGCACGGTTCGATTCCGTACGCGGGCAGCGTTGACGATAGCGAAGTCGATCCTGATCGACCAATTAAATGTTGCGATGCCATCCATTCGATTTCCCACTACCCGCCGCGGTGCGCGACGGCCGGCGAACGCGTGCCGCGGATGCGTCGGCGCATGAGGGAAATCCTGATGACCGGACGCCAACGCGTCGATCAGCAATATCGAAACGGGGTCGGCCGAACCTGCCCGGCTACATGTCGATGCAACGGGAGATGCCGTCTACAAGCGGGAAAAGTCAGGCGGGAGAGAAGGCGCCAAGCCGTCGAACGAGGCTGGGCATGAACTGCCGAAGGGGAGAAGGTGCCGGTCTTGCCGGCGACGGCCGCCCGGCTGAAGCTGCCGGGCCGGCTGTCGGAGGGTGCCACCGCGTCGGGCGCGCCGGTGCGCGAACCGCGCACCGTGCCGCGCCCGCGGGGATCAGTCCCAGTCGCGGTGATGGCGATGCTTGCGGTGACGATGGCCGCGATCACCATAGTCGCCGCGGTCGTACGAGTTGCGCGACAGGTTGCCGCCGAGCGCCGCGCCGGCGCCGCCGCCGACGGCTGCGCCGAGCAGGCCGCCCGTGCGGCCGCCCATCGCGTTGCCGGCCGCGGTACCCGCGCCGCCGCCGAGTGCGCCGCCGATGATCGCGCCGGTGCGTTCGCGACGGTTCGACGTCACGGCACCACCCGCGCCGCCGCCGATCGCGCCGCCGATCACGGAGCCCGTGCTGCCGCCGACCGCGCCGCCGACCGCTGCGCCGGCAACCCCGCCGAGCGCGCCGCCAAGCGCGTTGTTCATGTCACCGGCCATTGCCGGCAGTGCGGTCGCGCCGGTCAGCACGGCAACGACGAGAGTGGGGGCGATTTTCTTCCACATTCCCGTATTCTTCCTTGTTCGCAATCTGGTTATTAAAGGTCTGCTCGTTACGACGATCTGAATCGATCGACGCCGATGCCGGCATTGTGCCGAATCCCGGACCAATTCATTTCAATGAGCTTGCGGCGAAGAATAGCACCGGTCGTGTCCCCTTGCCGTCGACATTCTGGTAACAAGTTGTTTACCGCAACGGGACCGGAAAAGGTTGCCGAAAACCGCCAGCAAAGCCCGCCGGCACGGGCTCCGGCCGTGGGCCGGCCGCACTCGAAGGCGGTGCCGGAAGCGCCCGTCGCGCGGGTTCGGACACACGTGGCAACACATCGCGGGTGCGCCACGAGGCGGCCGGGATCGACCGGGCCATCCAGGACGAACGAGGGTCAGTACACGCCCGGCAGCAGCCGCCACGTGTGCGCGCAGTACGCGTCGTATTCGGCGCCGAATTGCGCGCGCAGCAACGCTTCCTCGGAACGGATGCGGGCGACCAGCGGGATCATCGTCAACGCGACGAGCAGCAGCCCGATGCCCGAGCGGAACGCACACGCCCAGCCGGCCGCATTGACGAGCAGGCCGAGATAACTCGGGTTGCGAATTCTCCGATAGATACCGTCCGTCACCAGCGTGTGGCCCGGCTGGATCGCGACGAGCCCGCTGAAGCGCTTGCCGAGCACGAACACGGGCCACATGCGCAGCACGCCGCCCGCGACGTACAGCACGACGCCGATCCAGCGCACCGTGTCGCCGCCGAAGGTCCATACGTCGAGCCGGTCGGTCAGCGCGGGCAGGTAAGCGAGCAGGAACCCGCTGGCCGCGAACGCCGCGAGCACCCAGCGGTTGTCGCGGTTCTCGCGTTCGCCGGCGCTCAGGTTGCCTTCGGTGAACAACGCGGCGACGGCCAGCGCGAGCGTCGCGACGGCAATGACGGTCAGTTGCGGATGCGAGAAGAAGGCGGCGTACCCGCCGATGCCGAGCACGGCGAGCCCGAGATAGACGAGCGTGGAGACGCTCGCCACGATTGCGACCTTGCGCGTAACGGCCATGGCTGCCTCGCCGGAGTGGGCTTTCCTGTGAAGTATAGGAACCCGGGCGGGCCATGCGCACGCGCGCCGTCATGCGGCGCGCGAGTCGTCCGTGCGGGAAGCGGCGGCCAAGCGTCGAACGACGGGGCCGCTCGACGTGCGGGCGGCGCCCGCGCCTGCCGCCCGGTCAGCGAATGCGGAAGTTGCCGCCGATGCCGACGCTGACGGGCGGTGCGTAATAGGCCGGCGCATAGCCGTAGTAGGCCGGCGCGGGTGCGTAGTAGCCGTAAGGCGGCGCGACATAGCAGCCGGACAGGCCGCCGATCAGCGCAAACGTGATGAGGATTTTGTACATGACTCGATTCCCGGCGAAGAGGGCACGTTGCATCTCGCGAAAACCACGCCGTCGCAGCCTGCGACGGCCGGCACGGAAGAGACAACCGGCCCTTCCCGTCGCTCGATGCGGCAATGCGCGGAGTCTAGCGCCGGGGCCACCGGGACACGTTTCGCGAGCGGTTACACGTGTTACGTGGTGTGACCGCTGAAACAGGCGCGCACGGCGTCGCGGCACGCGCCCGCTGGCGCCGCCCGAACCACGCGCCGTCTACGCGTTACACGAAACGCGCGCGGATCCGCTCGGCGACCGATTCGAGCGTCGCCGAATCGGCGATGTCGCGCGCGTGCATCCGCAGCTCGACGCCTTCCCAGCGCGGAATCACGTGGAAATGCACGTGCGGGACCGTCTGGCCCGCCGCCGCGCCGTTGAACTGGCCGATGAAAACGCCGTCCGGCCCGAGCGCCGCGCGCACGGCCGCCGCGACGCGCTGCGTCATGCGGATGCCGGCCGCGGCCGCGTCGCCGGACAGCTCGAAGATCTGCGCGGCCGGCTCCTTCGGGATCACGAGCACGTGACCGTCGGCCTGCGGCATGAGATCCATGATCGCGAGGGTCGCGTCGTCTTCGGCGACCTTCACGCACGGCAGTTCGCCGCGCAGGATTCGGGCGAACGGGTTGTTGTTGTCGTAGGACATGGGCGTTTTCCGATGTTTGCGATTGCGGTTTGACTGGGAACGATGCCGGACGATTATCGGCCGACGGCGGTCCGGATTTCAACTTGTCAGGCCGTGTCGCCATGGCGGCGAACAATGCGCGCCGACTCGCGTGCAATGCCCGTCGCCGGATGGAATATCCGGCCGTCGCGATCCGTTTATTTCGAGTGCGGACTCGCACGTCAAGACCGCGGATCCGCGCCGGACATCCGCGCGCTGCGCAGGCCGGCAGCCGGGATGACTGCTCGCGATCATCAACCGGAGTCATGCCATGGACCCTCTCCCCTCCTGTCGTTCGCCCGCCCCGCCCGTGTTTGCCGTTCATCCGCCGATCCTCGCCCACGCCCGCCGCACGATGGCGCGCACGCTATGCCGCGCGGCTTTCGGCGCGGGGCTGATCGCGTTGTCGTCGGCTTTCGCGTGGGCCGGCGGCGGCAATTCCATCCTGCCGGTCTCGTCGGTCACGGCGTCGACCGTGCCCGCCAACGGCGACGTCAATCCGTACGGCATCGCGTTCGTGCCGCGCGGCGTGCCGAGCTGGAGCACGCTGAAACCGGGCGACGTCGTCGTATCCAACTTCAACGCGGCATCGAACACGCAAGGCACCGGCACGACGGTCGTCAAGCTGTCGCCCGGCAAGACGCCGGCAACGTTCTTCCAGGGCAGCAATGTCGGCCTGACGACCGCGCTCGCGGTGCTGCGCAGCGGCTTCGTGCTGGTCGGCAACGTGCCGGCGCCGGACGGCAAGACCGTGGTCCCCCCGGGCTCGCTGCTCGTCATCGGTCCGCAAGGCAATCTCGTCACGCAACTGTCGAGCAGCACACTGCTCGACGGACCGTGGGACATGACCGTGATCGACCGCGGCCAGCGCGTGACCGCGTTCGTGTCGAACGTGCTGAACGGGACGGTCGCACGGATCGAGCTGATGATCGGCAGCGACGGCGTCAGGATGCTGCCGGGCTCGCAGATCATCGCATCGGGCTACGTGAACCGGACCGATCCCGCTGCGCTCGTCGTCGGCCCGACCGGCCTCGCGTACGATCCCGACATCGACGTCCTGTATGTCGCCTCGACCGGCGACAACGCGGTGTTCGCGATCCAGAATGCCGCGACGACGAATCGCAACGGCGGCGTCGGACGGATGATCTACTTCGATGCGGCTCACCTGCACGGCCCGCTCGCGCTGGCGCTCGCGCCGAACGGCCATCTCGTGACCGCGAACGGCGATGCGGTCAACCCCGACCCGCTGCAACCGAGCGAGATCGTCGAATTCACGGTGGACGGGCGCTTCGTCGCGCAGATGCAGGTCGATACCGTGCCGGGCGCGGCATTCGGGCTCGCGTTCGGGCGCGGCAGCAAAGGCCAGCCGGAATTCGCGGCCGTCGACGACAACACGAATACCGCGACGGTCTGGACACTGCGTTCGGACAACGGCAACGCACAATGACGCATCCCGCGAACGGGCCGCGTGCGGCCCGTTCGAACCTGCGCGATCGACACATGCGATTCGCAGACGCCGGGCACCATGCCGCCTGACCGACGCCGCCCGGCGTCACCCGCCCCCACGATTGCCACCGCTCGCGCGAACCTGCGACACTGCCGGATCGTTGCCATCGTTGCCGGCCGGCACGCCACCGAGGACGCTCGCGCATGACGATCCCCTTCAAATCGCTGATCCTGCGCGGTGCCGCCGTCGCGCTCGTCGCCGCGGCCGGCTACACCGGCTACATGCTGTCGCGGCTCGCGCCCATCGCGACGGGCTATGCCGCGAAGGCGCTGTGTTCGGGCGTGTTCGTGTCGGGCCGTCCGGCCGCGTCGGTGATCGACGTCGACATCATGGCCGGCGTGCATCCGCTGCTGAAGCTGGTGCGTCCGTCGATCGATCCCGAGCATCATCGCGCCGTCGCGACCTTCGCCGGGTTCGCGCAACGCGAGGCGGACTTCCGGCCCGGGCTCGGCTGCACGCTCGCGCTCGGACCGTCGCCCGGCGGGCTGCCGGCCGCGCTACCGCCCGCCACCGATCCGCCGCCCGCGCACGAAGCGGCGCCGGCCGACCCGCCCGCCGGCATCGACGCGCACAAGCTGCAGGCCGCGCTCGACCGCGCGTTCGACGAACCCGATCCGGCGCGGCCGCGGCGCACCCGCGCGGTCGTCGTGATGTGGCGCGGCCAGGTGATCGCCGAACGCTATGCGCCCGGCTTCGCGGCCGACACGCCGCTGCCCGGCTGGTCGATGACGAAGACCGTGACGGCCGCGCTGGCCGGCATGCTCGTCGCGCAGCACAAGCTGTCGCCGGACGCGTCGGCGCTGCTGCCCGAATGGCGCGACAGCGGCGACCTGCGCGCGGCGATTACGCTCGACGAGCTGCTGCGGATGACGAGCGGCCTGCAATTCAACGAGGACTACGACGACCCGCTGTCCGACGTCGCCGTGATGCTGTTCACGCAGCCGGACACCGCGCGTTTCGCGTCGGCCATGCCGCTCGCCGCGCAGCCCGGCACGCAGTGGTACTACTCGAGCGGCACGAGCGCGATCGTCGCGCGCGTGATGCGCGAGGCGATGGGCGGCACCGAAGACGACTACCTCGCGTTTCCGCGCCGCGCGCTGTTCGCGCCGCTCGGCATGCGCAGCGCGGTGTTCGAGCCCGATGCGGCCGGCACGCTCGGCAGCGCGTCGTTCATGTATGCGAGCGCGCGCGACTGGGCGCGCTTCGGGGAGCTTCTGCGGCAGGACGGGGTGTGGAACGGGCAGCGGCTGCTGCCGCAAGGCTGGGTGCGCTACCTGACGCGCGCGACGCCGCTGTCGACGCGCCAGGAATTCGGCGCGCATCTGTGGGTGAAGGTGCCGGAGCCGTTCAACGATCGCAATGCGCACGCGAGCCCGCTGCCCGTCGACGCGTTTCATGCGGTCGGCCATGAAGGCCAGTTCGTGAGCGTGGTGCCGAGTCGCGAGCTGGTGGTCGTGCGGCTCGGGCTGTCGCGGCCGGAATCCGCATGGAATCACGAGGCGTTTCTCGCGCGCGTGCTCGAGGCCGTACCGGCATCGGGCTCGTGACGGCCGCGGCGCGGCGGCGCTGCGGCGGCAAATCACGCCGCCGCGCCGCGCGCGACATGCGATGCGTTACGGGTTCGCGCTGCCCGCGTACTGCTGGAAACCTTCGCGCGTCGCCAGGCGCTCGATGTAGCGCTTCACTGCCGGGAAATCCGGATGCTCGAACGGCGTGCCGAACCAGCGGTTCACCGACAGGCCGATCGGAATGTCCGCGAGCGTGAAGCGGTCGCCGGCCACGAACGCGCCGGTCGCTTCGAGCTGCGCGTTCAGTATCTGCATGTGCTTCGTCCAGCCCGCGATCGACTGCGCGATCGCCGCCGGGTCCTGGTGATCGGGCGACTTGCGCACGAGGCCGAGGAACGCGCCGACCCACGAGCGGTTCAGGTCCGTGCCCTGCCAGTCGATCCACTGATCGACCCGCGCGCGCGCCTGCGGCTCGGCCGGATAGAGCGCGTCGCCGCCATAGCGGTTCGCGAGATAGCGGATGATCGTGTTCGACTCCCACAACACGAAGTCGTCGT
The DNA here is from genome assembly GCF_905339875.1 of Burkholderia sp. BCC1998. Lineage (NCBI taxonomy): Bacteria > Pseudomonadati > Pseudomonadota > Betaproteobacteria > Burkholderiales > Burkholderiaceae > Burkholderia > Burkholderia sp. BCC1998. The sequence goes on along the minus strand of NZ_CAJPHE010000006.1, from coordinate 232,232 downwards.
CCTTGATGACCGGCACGAGGCCGTTCGGATTCAGCGCGAGGTAGGCCGGATCGTTGGTCGTGCGAAAGCCCGCGCCCCAGTCTTCCTGTTCGAACGGCAGGTTCAGTTCGGTGCACAGCCACAGCACCTTGCGGACGTTGATGGACGGGATCTTGCCGAGGATGTGCAGCATGCAGGCTCCTTGTGAGGTCGAATGCGAAGCGTTCGGGAGGCGCGACACGGCCCGGACGCGCTCCCGTCGAAGTTATACACGAGCCCGCGAGAATCGACAGCGCGTCAGGCGAAATCGCCGTTTCAGGCCGCGCTGCCTCGCTCACATCGGCTTGAGCACCATCAGGAAATAAACGCTCAGCATCGCGAAGAACGCCGGATAGCCGAGCAGCTCCCAGCGCTTCGCATAGCGCCAGTACCGTTCCGGCAGCGCGGCAGCGCCGTTCGCGTGCGCGAGCTTCGCCATCGCGGCCAGTTCGATCTGCAGCCATACGACCGGCAGCCAGCACGCGCCCGCGACCGCATACAGCACGATCGACGCGACCAGCCACGGCGTCGTCCACGGCCAGCCGGCCGTATGCGCGAGCCACAGCCCGGATGCGGGCTGGAACAGCACGGCCGGCGTCGTGAACCACCAGTCCGCGCGCACGACGAGGCGCGACACGGCGGCAATCGCCGGCACCGAGCGCGTGCGGTTCGCGAAGAACAGATAGAACGCGGTGCCGAAACCCGTGCCGACCATCAGCACCGAGGACAGGATATGCAGCGTCTTGATCACGAGATAGGTGTTCATGCGTGTTCTTCTTCTGAAAAGAGGATCAACAGGATCGCCAGAATCGGCACGTTCTTGAGCACGGGGCCGAACGGCTCGGCGAGCAGGCCGGGCATCGTGACCGCGATGACGGCCGAATACGCGACGATCAGCGCGCCTTGCGCGGCCCACAGCCGGCGGGACGGCGCGACGACGGTCGCCACGCCGAACGCGAAGTCCAGCGCGCTGGCCGCGTAGAGCGCGATCAGCGCGGGCAGCCCGGTCAGGTGCGCGCGGGCGAGCATCGCGAGGCTGTCGTGCCGCGGATGGATGAACGCGCTGACGATGGCCGTCCAGATCCAGACGATCGCGAGCGCGCCCAGCAGCAGCGGCCGCCGCCACATCGCGAGCGCGTCGCGGCGCAGCGCGGGCGCGTCCGCGCCGATGAAATGCCGCAGCCCGCGCGGCGGCCGGCCGAGCACGGCCGCGAGCGCCGCGGGATCGCCGGTGTTGCCGCCGCGCAGCATCGTCCACGTGTCGCGGGTCAGCATCGCGCCCGGCAGCGTGCCGAGCAGCGCGGCCGCCGCACCGACCAGCGGGCCCGGCAGCGCGATGCGCGCCGCCGGCGGGAAGCCCAGCGCGGCGCGATAGACGCTCAGCATCTCGCGATACTCGACTTCGTCGCCGCCGACCGCGTCGATGACCGGGTTGCCGGCCGCCGGCGCATCGACGAGCCGCGCGACGAGTTCGGCGAGATCGTCGATGTGCACGGGGCGCAGCCGCTGATGGCCGCCCGCCGGCAATGCGTGCACGGGCAGGCTCGCGAGCATCCGGAAGAACCGTGCCGACGTGCCGGAAGCGCCGTAGACGAGCGCCGGGCGCACGATCCGGTAATCGAGCGGCAGCGTCCGCAGGAAGGTGTCGGCTGCGTATTTGCTGGCGAAATACGGCGTGTCGCCGCGCTCGACGCCCAGCGCCGAGATCTGGATCACGCGTCGCACGCGGGCACGGCAGCACGCGGTGAAGAGCGCGCAGGGCGCCGCGCGATGCACGGCGTCGAACGTCGCGTCACGCCGGTCCGCAAGGATCCCGACCGCATTGATCACCACGTCGACGCCGTCGAGCCGGGCGAGCCACGCATCGGGATTGACGTCCTTCGTGAAGTCGATCGCGACGTCGTGCGGGCCGACCGCATGCCGCACGCCGCGCAGCACGCGATGGCCGCCGGCTTCGAGCCGCGCGCCCAGCGCCCGCCCGATGAAGCCATTCGCGCCGCAGACGAGGATGTTCATGTCGCACTCCGCGGTGCGGCATGCCGGCGGATCGATCGCGATGCCCTGTTCATTTTCGTCCTCTACCTACAGTTATTTCTGTAAAGACAGAAATTTCACTTCCAAAAAAAGCGGGCTGCGTGCCCGCACGTCCGGTACCGCTTACTTCGACGACTTGCGCCTGACCGTCTGGCTGATCTTCGCGCCGATGCCGAGCGCCTTCATCAGCGTGTCGGGCTTGAGCCGCAGCATCTCGTCCGACCAGGTCGTGAGCGTCTCGACGAACTGCAGCGTGTCGCGGATGCGCTGTTCGGTTTCGCGGCTCTCGTCGGCGATCTCCGGGCTCGTCAGGCAATCGCGCAGCACCGTGAGCGTCGGTTCGATCTCGCGCTGCCGCCGGCCTTCGACGATCAGCTTGAACAGTTCCCAGATGTCGGTCGACGTCTCGAAGTGGTCGCGCCGGTCGCCCAGCACGTGCACGACCTTCGCGAGCCGCCATGCCTGCAGTTCCTTCAGGCTCGTGCTGACGTTGGAACGCGCGACGTTGAGCGTCTCGGCGATCTCGTCGGCCGCAACCGGCCGGCCGGCCAGGTACAGCAGCGCGTGAATCTGCGAGACGGTGCGGTTGACGCCCCAGCGCGAGCCCATTTCGCCCCAGTGCAGGATGAATCGTTCGGCAATCGGTGTGAGTTCCATGTCGGGGAATTTAGTTTTTTCAGTTATTTCTGTCAAGAGAGAAATATCGGGCGGCGACGCGAATGGCTGCCTCGACCGTCCCGCCCGCGGGCGACTGCGACCGCGGCCACGGCTCACCTTTCCCGCCGTTGCGCCCGCTTCCATTACAATGCGCGGGATTTTTCCGATTTCAGGCCGTCCGCGCCTTTCTGACTAGAGGTTCTCCCATGATCATCAAACCGCGCGTGCGTGGCTTCATCTGCGTGACGACTCATCCGGTCGGCTGCGAAGCCAACGTCAAGGAACAGATCGACTACGTGACTTCGCACGGCCCGATCGCCAACGGTCCGAAGAAGGTGCTCGTGATCGGCGCGTCGACCGGCTACGGCCTCGCCGCCCGGATCTCGGCCGCCTTCGGCTCGGGCGCGGACACGCTGGGCGTGTTCTTCGAGCGCGCCGGCAGCGAAACGAAGCCGGGCACCGCCGGCTGGTACAACAGCGCCGCGTTCGAGAAATTCGCCGCCGAAAAGGGGCTCTATGCGCGCAGCATCAACGGCGACGCCTTCTCCGACAAGGTCAAGCAGATCACGATCGACACCATCAAGCAGGATCTCGGCAAGGTCGACCTGGTCGTCTACAGCCTCGCGGCACCGCGCCGCACGCACCCGAAGACGGGCGAAACGATCAGCTCGACGCTGAAGCCGGTCGGCAAGTCGGTCACGTTCCGCGGCCTCGACACCGACAAGGAAGTGATCCGCGAAGTGTCGCTCGAGCCGGCGACGCAGGAAGAGATCGACGGCACCGTCGCCGTGATGGGCGGCGAGGACTGGCAGATGTGGATCGACGCGCTCGATGAAGCCGGCGTGCTGGCCGACGGCGCGAAGACGACCGCGTTCACGTATCTCGGCGAGCAGATCACGCACGACATCTACTGGAACGGCTCGATCGGCGAAGCGAAGAAGGATCTCGACAAGAAGGTGCTGTCGATCCGCGACAAGCTGGCCGCGCATGGCGGCGACGCGCGCGTGTCGGTGCTGAAGGCCGTCGTCACGCAGGCGAGCTCGGCGATCCCGATGATGCCGCTCTACCTGTCGCTGCTGTTCAAGGTGATGAAGGAAAAGGGCACGCACGAAGGCTGCATCGAGCAGGTGTACGGGCTCCTGAAGGACAGCCTGTACGGCGCGACGCCGCACATCGACGAGGAAGGCCGTCTGCGCGCGGACTACAAGGAGCTCGACCCGCAAGTGCAGGACAAGGTCGTCGCGATGTGGGACAAGGTCACCAACGAGAACCTGTACGAAATGACCGACTTCGCGGGCTACAAGACGGAATTCCTGCGCTTGTTCGGCTTCGAGATCGCCGGCGTCGACTACGACGCGGACGTGAACCCGGACGTGAAGATCCCGGGCATCATCGACACGACGGTCTGACGAAACGCCCCGCCGCCGCGCTCATCGAGCGAGCGGCGGGGTCGCGTTGCCGGCCGCGTCAACGCGGCGCCGGCTCTTCCAGATAGACGCCCGACGACAGCGTGGCCTTCACCTGCCGCGTGAACTCGTCGGTCGACACTTCCTCCTCCCCTGCTTCGATTGCCTCGTACGCCTGGCGCACGACGTCGGCCGGCGTGGCCTTCGGCACGTCGAGGCCGGCCGTCAGGTCGGTATCGATGAACCCCGCATGCAGCCCGACGACCTGCGTATGCTGTTCGCGCAGCGAATGCCGCAGCCCGTTGGTCAGCGCCCACGCGGCCGACTTCGACACGCCGTAGCCCGACAGGATCGGCCGGTTCACCCAGCTCGCGACCGACAGCACGTTCAGGATCGCGCCGCCGCCGTGGCCGGCCAGCGTTCCCGCGAAGGCGCGCGACATCGCCAGCATTCCGAACACGTTGGTTTCGAAGTGATCGCGCAACGCGTCGAGCGCGCCGTCGTCGGTCAGGCTGCCGAGTCGCGCGATGCCCGCGTTGTTGATCAGCAGCGTGACGTCGCGCGCGATATCGGCGGCCGCGGCGACCGTCGCCGGATCGGTCACGTCGAGCCGCACGGGCACCACGCCCGGCAGCGTCACGCTGGCCGGATCGCGCGCGCCCGCATAGACCTTGCGCGCCCCGCGTTCGAGCGCCTGCTTCGCGAACTCGCGGCCGAGCCCGCGGTTCGCGCCCGTGACGAACACCACTGCACCTTCGATCTTCATGCTCGTTCCTTTCGGAGAAAGGATCCCGCTCGCGCCGGTTCGCCGCGCGCCCGGGATCCGGTGATAAACCACGCCGCCATCGCGGACCGAACCGTTGCTCCGCCGGTGCCGTGCCGGAAGCCGGGCAGTCCGCCGCCCACGCCACGCCGCACCGGGACCGATATCCATCCGTGCCGCGCCGGTCGCTTCGCTTCATTCGCGAAGTCGGCTACACTCGATGTCAATGTCGATCACCATTGTCTTTGCGATGCATTGTGTCAGCGCGATTTCGACACGTCAATGGCGATCACCATTGTGTTTTTCAATCGACGCAATTGCCGGAATGAGGGAGGGATCGATGGGCGTCTCGAGACAACAGGCCGCCGAAAACCGCAACGCGATCGTCGCGGCCGCCGAGCGGCTGTTCCGGGTGCGCGGTGTCGACGCGGTGGGGTTGACGGAGTTGATGAAAGAAGCCGGCTTCACGCAGGGCGGCTTCTACAACCACTTCAAATCGAAGGATGCGCTGGTCGCCGCGGTGATGGAGAAAGCCATCCAGGACCGCGCGGATTCACCGAACGCCGGCAGCGTCGCGAAGCAGGCGACGGCGTACCTGTCGACCGCGCATCGCGACAACGTCGAAGCCGGTTGCCCGCTGTCGGGTTTCGCGGGCGATGCGCCCCGGCTGACCGACGCGGCGCGCGCGTGCTACGCGCACGGCGTCGCCGCGTATCTCGACCGGCTGGAACGGATGGTGGCCGCCGAAGGCTCGGCCGCGGCGGACACGCGCCGCGACGCGATCGCCGCCTTCAGCCAGATGGTCGGTGCGCTCGTGCTGTCGCGCGCGATCGCCGGCACCGATCCGGCGCTGGCCGACGAGATCCTCGACGCGGGTCGGCGCACGCTCGGCGCGCAGCCCGACGATCCGGCCGTACCGGCGTAGCGGCACGACGGGCGCCGGTCGCGCGCGATCGCTATTGCACGGCCCTGGCGGCGTCCCACAACGGCCGCTGGCCGAGCGCCGCATGCCACGCCGCGAATTGCGTGCGCCACGACTCGAACGGCTCCGACAGCGGATGACGCGGATCGTCGCTCAACGCATACGCCATCCCCTCGATCAGCCAGCGCGGCTTGGTCGCGACCGCGAGGTTGCCGAGCACTTCGGCCTGCCGGTGGTGGATCAGCTCATGGGCGAGAAAGTAGGTCTGCCAGCCGCGCGGCGCGACGACCACGCCGAAATCCCCGAGCGTCAGTGCCGCCCGTTCGCCGAGACCGAACTGGTCGGCGCACGCGCGCGTCGAGCAGAACACGACGCGCGGCGCGTCGCGAAACGGGCCGACGGCCGCGGCCGCGCGCGCGTAGCCGTCTCGATAGAGCTGCTGCGCGATGCCGAGCTTCGCGGCATCGTCGGTGCAGATGTCCGCGCTCGGGCATGACACGCCGGGCAGCAGCGCGGGCGCGACGACGCGCAGCGGCTTGACGAGCGCGTAGGCGGCGATCGGCACCGCGACGAGCAGGCCCGTGAGGGCGAAGGCGATACGGGAGCGTTTCATCGAGGCGGCAATTCCGTTGGCGTGGCGGTGACGTGTTCCAGCACGAATATATCGGAGCCGCGGCGGCGCCGGCCGGCTTTTCTGGTTCGCCCGGCTTCCGGCGCCGGTACTGCCGCGCCGCCGCGCCGCCGCGCACGCGCGCCGGTCGCGACCCGGATCGCGACCGCATCCGGCCCCGTTACGCGAGCTGCTTGTGAAAATACGTCGTCGCGCACAACGCGCCGTCGGGCATCAGCGCATAGTTCGGCACGACGCCCACGCGCTGCCAGCCGGCCCGCTCGTACAGGCGCTCGGCATCGCCGCCCGTCACGGTGTCGAGCACGAGCACGGTCTTGCCGGCGGCGCGCGCGGCGTCGTCGGCAGCCGCCATCAGCCGCGCGGCGACGCCCTGCCGGCGCGCATGACGCGACACGAGCATCTTCGCGAGGTCCGCTCGATGCGGCTGGTTCTCCGGCTGCGCGGTCACGAGTTGCACGGTGCCGACGATCCGGCCGGCCGCGTCCTCGGCGATCAGCAGGATGCGCTCGCCGCGCGCGACGCCGTCGGCAACCCGCGTCCAGAACGCGACGGCCGTCGAGCGTTCGATCGGCAACATGAAGCTGACGGACGCGCCGCCTTCGACGCAATCGATCAGCACGTCGGCCAGCGCGTCGATGCAGGCGCGGGCTTCGCTCGCGTCGACGCGGCGGACGGTCACAGGTTCTGTCATACCCTCTCCGGTATATTAGGCGGGGCACGCGTTCGGCCGACGTGCGCCCGGATCGAATGGAATACCGCCGTGTTGCCGATACATGCGCAACGTCGGCGGATGCCCGGCAACACGACGCCCGGCCCGGTCGGCGGGTGTTACCTCCCCATCATCCTAAGCGACGAAAATTCTCGTTGCATTGCCTATACTTAGCCGCATGGCTAACTTTCAACCCGGCATCAACGACGTATTCCAGGCGCTCGCCGATCCGACGCGCTGCGCGATCGTCAGCGCGCTCGGCAACGGCGTGCGGACTGTTTCGGAACTGGCCGCGCCGTTCGACATGGCGCTGCCGTCGCTGATGAAGCATGTCGCGGTGCTCGAGCGCAGCGGCCTCGTCACGACCCGGAAAACCGGCCGCACGCGCACCTGCGAGCTGGTCGGCGGCCGGCTGGCCGAAGCCGAGCAGTGGCTCGCCGCGCAGCGCGCGCTGTGGGAAGCGCGCGCCGATCGCCTGGTGGAATTCGTCGAACGCCGTCACCAGGAGGAGCACGCGCATGTCAACCCGCCACGTCGACCCCGCCGAAGCTCATGACCTCGTCATCACACGCACGCTGCATGCGCCGCGCCAGGCGCTCTGGCGCGCGTGGACCGATCCCGAACTGCTGAAGGAATGGTGGTGCCCGAAACCGTGGACCACCGAAGTCCGCGCGTTCGACCTGCGCCCGGGCGGCGCCTTCCACACGTTCATGCGCGGCCCCGACGGCGGCACGAGCGACAACCCCGGGTGCTTCCTCGACATCGTGCCGGAAGCGCGCATCGTGTTCACGTCGATGCTTGCGGGCGGCTGGCGGCCGCAGGTGCCGTGGCTGGGCTTCACGGCGATCATCACGATGGCGGATGACGCCGCCGGTTGCCGCTACGAGGCGCGCGTGATGCATCCCGACGCCGCGACGCGCGAGCGCCACGAGGCCCTCGGCTTCTTCGAGGGCTGGAACACCTGCATCACGCAGCTCGACGAATTCGCGTCCGCATTGCGCTGAATACGCACGTGCGCGGGCCATTGCATGCCGCCGCGCGCGCGCCTAGGATTCCTGAAGGAAGCGTGACGACACGCCGGCATCCGGCGTGCACCGTCGCGCGCGCTCCGCGGGAGGCCACATGCTGCAGATGCACACGCATTCGACCCGGGTCAGCCGGCACCTGAACGCACCGCGCGGGCGCGTCTATCGCGCGCTGCTCGATCCGCACGCCGTCGAACAATGGAAGGTGCCGGACGGCATGACGTGCCGCGTGCTCGCCTACGACGCGCGCGAAGGCGGCGCGCTGCGCGTGTCGCTGAGCTACGACGAACCGTCGGACGGCGCCGGCAAGACCACCGCGCACACCGACACCTATCACGGCCGCTTCGTGACGCTCGTGCCCGACGAACGGATCGTCGAAATCGACGTGTTCGAAACCGACGATCCGATGCTGCGCGGCGCGATGACGATCACGATTACGCTGTCCGACGAAGCTGGCGGCACACGCGTCGACGCGGTGCACGACGGTGTGCCGCCAGGCGTGCCGGCGGCCGACAACGAGACCGGCTGGCGCATGGCGCTCGCCCGGCTGGCGGCGCTGGTCGAGACGGGCTAGCTAGCCAGCGCGACGCGACGTGCTCGGTGCGTCAACCGAGCCGGTACGCGTGCGAGACGGTTCCGCGGAACAGCGCATCGCGCTCGTCCGGGCTCGCGTGTGCGGTCAGCCGCTTGAACGCGTTCCAGCCGTTCACGTACGAATACGAGCCCTTGTCGACCGGAAAATTGCTCTCGAACATGCAGCGCTTCGCGCCGAACGCCTCGATGCACGTGAGCATCCACGGCTTCCACGCGGCGGCGAGCTGTTCCGACGACGGCGGCCGCGCGCCCTTCTCGAAATCGAACCCGTTGATCCGCATGCCGAGGCCCCCGACCTTCACGAATACGTTCGGCAGCTGCGCGAGTTCGCGCATCGATGCCGACCAGCGCTGGAAGACTTCCGGCCGCTCGTCCGCGTAGCTCGCGATCCGCACGACGCCGCCGCAGTGATTGACGACGATCCGCGTGTCGGGGTTCGCCTTCGCCAGATCGAACAGCTCGGGCAATTGAGGAAAGAACAGCCACGCGTCGTACGACAGTCCGAGCGGCGCGAGCTGCGCGACGCCGGCCCGGTACGCGGGGTCGAGCAACAGCCCGCGCGGCACCGCCGACAACGGGTTGGCGAGCGACGGATCGGCATCCCAGGTGCTCAGGTGTCGAACGCCGCGAAAGCGTCCGCGCCCCGCGTCGACATGCGCTTCGAGCACGTCGCGCACGCGTTCGCCGAGCCGCAGGTCCGCGTGCCCGACGATGCCTTTCGCGACGGCCGGGCCGCTGCGTTGCAGCGGCTCCGTCACGCCGGCGACGTAGGCCGTCTCGCCGACCGGCTTCAGTTCGGCCGGGCCCGCGTCGCGATAGCGCGTCAGCGCCTGCATGTAGACGGATGCCTGGACGTTGTGGCCGGATCGCGCGTCCTGCAGATAGTCGTCGAGCATGTAGATCCAGCCCGGCCGCTCGTAGAAGTGATGATGCGCATCGACGATCGGCAGATCCGGATCGAGTGCGGGTTCGAGCGCAGATGCGAGCCAGTCGCTTCGTACTGCGAGATAGTTGCCTTGGGTCGTCATGCGGGAGGGTCCGTTTTCAGCCGGCGCGCGCGTATCGGCCCATGCAGGGAGCGCGAGCGATGCGGCGGCCGCACCGAGCAACCGGCGTCGTTTGATCGAAATGGTCGCATCCATGTCATTCGCTCCGGTCGAATGCGTATAGCGACAGCGTGAGCAGCGTCGTGATCGCCAGCACGATCGCGAGGCCGAGCATCCCGGCCGTGAAGGTGCCGAAGCCGTCCTTCAGGTAGCCGACGAGATAAGGGCCCGCGAATCCGCCGAGCGCGCCGATCGAATTGATCAGCGCGAGCCCGCCGGCCGCCGCCTGGCCGGACAGGAAGCGCGAAGGCAGCGTATAGAAGATCGTGCGGCCGGCAATCGTGCCGATCAGCGCGAGCGTGATGCCGACGAGCGCGGGCCCGAGCGTCAGGAAGTGGGTCGACACGCCGAGCGCCACCGCGCCGATGGCCAGCCCGATCGCCAGGTTCGCGACCGGGCCGCCGCGCCGGTCCACCCGCTTCGCCCACCACAGCAGCGCGACGGTCGCGAAGAAGTACGGCACCGCGGAAAGCCAGCCCGTCTGCATCGTCGACATGCCGTGCGCCTTGAGCATCTGCGGCAACCAGATGCCGATCCCGTAAGAACCCATCGTGAAGCCGAACGAGATCAGCGCGAGCACGTACACGCGCACGTCGCGCAGCGCGACGCCGAAGTGCTTCTTGCGTCCGGCGGCCGCGCCTTCGCGCTCGAACGCGCGCTGCAGCGCGGCGCGCTCGTCGCTCGACAGCCACGCGGCATCCGCGGGCGAATCGGACAGCAGCTTCAGCACGAAAAAGCCGAGCGCGCACGCGGGCAGCCCTTCGACGATGAACATCCACTTCCAGCCCGCAAGGCCGAGCGCGCCGTCGAGCTGCAGCAGCCACGTGGACAGCGGGCCGCCGATCAGCGACGACAGCGGTGTCGACACGGTGAACCACGCGAGCACGCGGGTGCGGTAACTCGCCGGAAACCACACCGCGAGGAAAAAGATTACGCCCGGAAAGAACCCGGCTTCGCCGATGCCGAGCAGCAGCCGGATCGCATAGAAACTCGTCGGCCCGGTCGCGAGCGCGGTCGCGGCCGCCATCAGCCCCCACGTGATCATGATGCGCGCGAGCCAACGGCGCGCACCGAAGCGATACAGCGCGAGATTGCTCGGCACTTCGAACACGCAATAGCCGGCGAACATGATCCCCGCGCCCCAGCCGAACTGCGTCGCGGTCAAGCCGAGATCGCGGTTCATCGTCAGCGCCGCGAACCCGACGCTCGTGCGGTCGAGGTAGTTGAAGAAGTACGCGAGCGCGAGCAGCGGAATGAAACGCCACGCGGCCTTGCGCACGGCCCGTTGCTCGATCGACGCGTCGGTTTCGCGATCGGCGGCCAGCGCCGGGGAAGCGGATGTCATGGTTGTCTCCGTGGATACGGCGCTCCTCGCCCGCGCGATCGCACGGGCAGGACGCCTGTTGTTCGTTCGATGGATCGCGGCGGCGCTACGCGCTCGCCACTTCGTTCGCCGAAGGCGCATCGGCCGCCACGTCCGGCGGTTGGCCGTCCGCGCCGTGTCCGTGCGACCCGGCGACGACGCCGGCTTCGATCAGCGCCCGGGCCTCGTCCGGCGTATAGCCGAGTTCGCCGAGCAACGCGCACGTGTCCTGACCGAGCGCGGGCGGCGCCGCGCGCAGCCGCAGGCGCTCGCCCGCGAGCGTGAGCGGCAGCAGCGCGGTGCGCGTGTCGACCGGCCGGCCGGCGCTGCTCGCGTCGGCCGGCAGCGTCACGGCTTCGAGCCCGCCCGTCGCGAGCAGATGCGGATCGTCGAACAGGTCCTGCGGCTTCGTGATCGGCGCATACGGCAGGCCGATCGATTCGAAGATCGCGCCGATCTCCGCGGCCGAATGCGCGGCGAGCCGCGCACGCAGTTCGGGCAGCAGCCACTCGCGGGCCTGCACGCGCAAGTTGTTGGTTGCAAGACGCGCATCGTCCTTCAGCGCGGCGAGGCCGAATGCATCGCAGAACAGCGCCCATTGCGTGTCCGATACGACCGCGAGAAAGATCTGCTCGCCGTCCTTCACCGAAAACACGTCATAGACCGCCCACGCGGAAATGCGGCTCGGCATCGGCGACGCGGCCTGCCCCGTCACCGCGAACTGCATCATGTGCTGCGCGACCAGGAACACGTTGTTCTCGAACAGCGAACTCTGCACCTGCTGGCCGCGGCCGGTGCGTTCGCGCTGCGCGAGCGCGGCCATCGCGCCGATCGCGCCGAACATCCCGCCCATGATGTCGTTCACGCTCGAGCCCGCACGCAACGGCCGGCCTTCGGGGCCCGTCATGTACGCGAGACCGCCCATCATCTGCACCACTTCGTCGAGCGCGGTGCGATGTTCGTACGGCCCCGGCAGGAAACCCTTGTGCGACACGTACACCAGGCGCGGATTCAGCGCGGACAACGCGGCATGGCCGAGACCCAGCCGATCCATCGTGCCGCTCTTGAAGTTCTCGCTGAACACGTCCGCCGTCGCGACGAGCCGCCGCACGATCTCGAGCCCGCGCGGATCCTTCACGTCGACCGCGAGGCTTTTCTTGTTGCGGTTGAACATCCCGAAGAAGCCCGCGCCGGAACCGCGCAGCGCACGCGTGCTGTCGCCCGCGATCGGTTCGATCTTGATGACTTCCGCGCCGAGATCCGCGAGCAGCATGCCGCAGGTCGGGCCCATCACCATGTGCGTCATCTCGATCACGCGCACGCCTTCGTACGGCAGCGCCGCGGCCGGTTGGCGATCGTTCATTGCGCGACTCCCGTCAGGCAACCTTCCGGCTGGGCCGCCGACGGCGCACGGCCGTCCGCGTAACGGAATCCCTTCGGCAGCCCCGCGTCCGGCACGTGGCCGTACAGCGGCTCGGCAGGCAGCGCCGCGTGGAGGATCGCGCGCGCGGCGAGCAGCGCATCGGCGTCGATGCCCGTGTCGATCCCCATCGACTCCAGCAGGAACACGAGATCCTCGGTGACGATGTTGCCGGTCGCGCCCGGTGCATACGGGCAGCCGCCGAGACCGCCCTGGCTCGCGTCGATCGTCGTCACGCCGGCGTCGAGCGCGGCAACGACGTTGGCGAGCCCCTGCCCGCGGGTGTTGTGGAAGTGCGCGCCGCCGGCCTTGTCGCCGACTTCGCGTTGCAGGCGCGCGAACAGCCGGCGCACCTGCACCGGATTCGCATAGCCGCTCGTATCGGACAGACCGATCTCGTCGACCCCGCATTCGGCCATCGCAGCCGCCATCGCGATCGTCTCGTCGTCGGAGACCGCGCCGGCAAGCGTGCAGCCGAACGCGACCGACACGCCGGCCTCGATCTGCACCGACGGAAACCGCGCGTCGCGCAGCGCGACGATCGCGCGCACCTCGTCGATCATCTGCGCGGGCGTCTTGCGGATGTTCGCCAGCGAGTGCGCCTCGGTCACCGAGACCGGCAACGTCAGCTTGTGGACGCCCGCCTCGAACGCGCTTTCGGCGCCGCGCAGGTTCGGCGCGAGCGCGGCGACGTGCAGCCCGGGAATCGCCAGCGCATGCGCGACGACTTCCCGCACGTCGGCCATTTGCGGCAACAGCCGCGCGGGCACGAACGACCCGACCTCGATCTCGCGCAGGCCGGCCGCGGCGAGCGCGGTGATCCAGCGCCGCTTGTCGGCTGTCTGCATCACGGCCTTGATGCTCTGCAGGCCGTCTCGCGGCCCGACCTCGCTGACCAGCACCTCTGGATACCCGGAAACGCTCATTCGACACCTCATAGTTCTATCCAAAAGAACAACGTTCTGTTTGACGGAACTTTAGAGGCGCGTCGAATCGCCTGTAAGCGGGGTATACCCGTGAAATTGCGATTTTTTGGAACTTGTGTTCTATCAGACAGAACGATATAGTGGATCGACCGTCACCCAAGGACCTGCAAGCCGTGCCTCCGACCTCGCTCCCCGCAGAACCCACCGGCGCCGCCCCCGACTCGTCGGCCGACGCCTCCAGCGGCGTCGCCGTCCTCGATCGCGCGTTCGCGATCCTCCATGCCTTCGGGCAAACCGACGACCGGCTGTCGCTCGCGGAACTGTCGCGCCGCACCGGGCTGTACAAGAGCACGATCCTGCGCCTGCTCGCCGCGCTCGAGCACGGCGGCTTCATGCGCAAGCTCGACGACGGCCAGTACGCGATCGGACACGAGCCGTTGCGGCTCGCCGCGCTGTACCAGCGTTCGTTCCGGGTCGGCCCGGTCGTCGAGCCGCTGCTCGAGACGCTGAGCCGCGAACTCGGCGAAACGGCGTCGTTCTACGTGCGCCACGGCGAGATGCGCTCGGTGCTCTATCGTGTCGAACCCACGCGCACGGTGCGCGTGTCGATCCGGGTCGGCGAGGAGTTTCCGGTTCACCAGGGAGCGTCCGGGAAGGTGCTGCTCGCGTTCACCGACCCGCACGATGCACGCTGGAACGACATACGCGAACAGTTGTGGGCCGCGTCGTACGGCGAGCGCGACCCGGAGACGGCTTCGGCGTCCGTGCCGGTGTTCGGCGCGGCCGGCGATTGCGTCGGCGCGCTCACGGTGTCCGGGCCGAAATCGCGGCTGGCCGCCGCGCCGGCGATGGCCGCGGCGCTCGCGCTGCTGTTGCCGCTCGCGCAGAAGGCGACCGTCGCGCTCGGTGGCGCCGGCGCGCGCTACGACGCGCAGGCCGTGCGCGACAGTCTCGCGCGCTTCACCGCGGCGGCGGACGAACCCGCGCAGCCCTAGCCGGCACGCGCGTCCGCGACGCGGCAGCGCAAACGCCGGCCGCATGCGACACTGGCCGCTGCCGCATGCAGCGCGCCGCCCGCCGGCGCGGCACATGCCACTGCCGTCCGGACACGCACAAGGGAACCCACGATGAACGCCCCGCGCACCGCCACCTGGTATTTCGATTTCGTCTCGCCGTTCGCCTACCTGCAGCAGGAACGGTTCGACGAGTTGCCGCCGGCTGCCGCCTACGAGCCGAAACCGATCGTGCTCGGCGCCGTGCTCACGCACTGGGGCCAGAAAGCGCCGGCCGAGATCGCGGCAAAGCGCATCTTCACCTATCGCCACGCGCAGTACCGCGCGGACAAGCTCGGCATTCCATTCCGGATGCCGCCCGCGCATCCGTTCAACCCGATCCGGCCGCTGCGTCTCGCGATCGCGATGGGCAACACGCCCGATGCGATCCGGCGGATCTTCCGGCACATCTGGCGCGACGGCCAGGACGTATCGACGCCAGAGGGTTTCGCCGCGCTGTGCGAGGCGGTCGGCTTTCCGGAAGGCGTGACGGCCGTCGACGCGCAAGCGGTGAAGGACGCGCTGCGCGCGAACACAGATCAGGCGATCGCGCATAGCGTGTTCGGCGTGCCGACCTTCGAACTCGACGGCGACCTGTTCTGGGGCGACGATGCGACCGACATGTTCGTCGATTGCGCGACGTCCCGCGCGTGGCTCGACTCGCCCGAAGTGCGCCGCATCAGCGCGCTGCCCGAAGGCATCCGGCGCGGCTGACGGCGCGCCGCGGCGCTGGCGGCTCACGTGTCGCGTCGTTCGACGCGCAGCCGCCTCGACGCGGTGCTGTTCTCGGCATGTTCATCGGGATGGCGGGCGGCGCCGCGCTCGGCGGTTCGTTGCTCGCGCAACTTGACCGGCATGCGGTGATCGCGCCGGCGCCGACAACGTCGCCAGCGGCACTGGCCGTGCGCACGTGGCGCCGTCGATTTTCGGCAGTGCGATTGGAAGACGTGCGGGTTCGCAGGGCTTGCCCGCCTTTTCTTTTATTTTCGATCGGTGCTGTGCGGCCCCGCGCGGCACGGCCGATTCGTGCGAGAGACAGTCGGCATTCGTTCATCCGATGCAATACTCGGAACGCGTCGCCGGATTGCGCAGTTCAACCGATTATTTTTTCGCCCGCGCCCGGCGTCCGCGCGCAATCATCGGATCATTTATCACGGCCGCACCGCACGGCCCTCCGCAATCCGGCCCCATCGGCAAAGGACGTGTTCTCAGGGGATTCCCGGTATTTTTTCCCATTTTCTTCGAAATTACCGGTGACATACTTGCCCCCCATTGCGCTCCGGTGCGAGCGCGCTTCCTGATCCCTGCCGGTCGCATGTCCTGTGCTGCGTGTCCGCCGGGGTCGCAGAACATGAACAATTTCGACACCACGATCCAGATCTTCCTCACCCACATTACGTTCGGACCGCTGATGAATCATGCGATCCGCGTGATCGCCGGCCTCTATACGTTCAAGGGCTTCGTCCTGATCCCCGTGCTGTGCTGGCTGTGGTTCCAGCCGGGACCGCAGCGCGAACGGCAACGCGAGCTGGTCATCGCGACGGTCGCGAGCGGGCTCGTCGCGCTCGCGTTCGGCCGGTTGCTCGCGAAAGTCCTGCCGTTCCGCGTGCGGCCGATCTACAACCCCGACCTGCACCTGCACTTCCCGTCCGAGGAATTGCGTGCGGCCACGCTGCAGGCCTGGAGTTCGTTTCCGAGCGATCACGCGATGCTGTGGATGGCGATCGCGACGGGCATCTTCATCATCGCGCGACGCGCGGGCGTGTTCTCGCTGCTGTACGCGGTCGTGTTCATCTGCGTGCCGCGCGCGTATCTCGGCTATCACTACCCGACCGACCTGATCGCCGGCGCCGCGATCGGTATCGCGCTCGCGTGGCTGCTGACGCGCGATGCGATTCGATCGCGCTTCGCGCCGCAGGTGCTGGAGGCGATCCGGCGCTTCCCCGCGCCGGCCTATACGCTCGCGTTCCTGCTGTGCTTCGAGCTGATCACGCAGTTCGACGAACTGCTGACGCTCGCGCAGTCGGTCAAGCATACGGCGATGTAACGGGACGGCGCCGCCATGCATCCGCTGCTGTCGACACGACATCCGGGCACACGCTGCCGGCCCTGCGCGGCGGCATCGCGCCCGGCGCGCGCCGCCGTCCGGATCGTCGCCGCCGCGGCGACGGCGGCCGCGCACGTCAGTCGCGGTCGGGCGCCCCGAGCGGGAAGAACGAGCGATACGGCCGCGCTTCGTCGACCGCACGCGCGAACGACGGCCGCGCAAGCAGCCGCCGGCGATATGCGATCACGTTCGCGAACGATGGATCGATCCGGTGCGTCCAGTCCGCGTAGAACAGGAACGGCGCCGCGCCGCAGTCGGCGAGGCTGAAGCGGTCGCCGGCCGCCCATTCGCGATCGGCCATCGTGCGATCCAGCCATGCGTACGACGTTTCGAGCATCGCGCGCGCATCGGCGACACCCCGCGCATCGCGCTCGGGTTCCGGCCGCAACGCATCGAACACGACCTTCTGCTGCGGCGTCGCGACATAGTTGTCGAAGAAACGATCCATCATCCGCACTTCCAGCGCCGCGCGCCGGTCGTCGGGCACCAGCCGCGCGGGGCCCGGATGGTAGAGATCGAGATACTCGACGATGATCGTCGCCTCGATCACGGTACGGCCCGCGTCGACGAGCACCGGGAAGCGCTTCAGCGGCCACAGCGCGGCCAGTTCCTGCATCGGCTTCGGATCGTCGTGCGCGAGCACGCGATAGTCGAACGGCGTGCCGTTCTCGTACAGCGCGGTCAGCACCTTCTGGCAATAGGACGAAAAGGGATGGGCGTAAAGCGTCGGCGTCATCGCGGGTCTCTCGGGGTTTCGGCGCCGCGTCATGCGGCGCCACGTGATCGGATACTTTGACGACGAACGGCGCCGGGCCGAATCGACACTGGGCCGAACATTTTTTTTCCGTTGCGCGGCATCGCGCCGCTACGACCGGCCATCCATCACGACGCGGCCTTCGCCGCGCCAGCGCAGCATCCCGCCGCCGAGGTTCGCGACGGCATCGAAGCCGGCCTTCAGCAGGATCACGGTCGCCTGCGCGGAGCGGCCGCCCGCGCGGCACACGGTCACGATCGGCCGGTCGCGCGCGAGTTCGCCGGTGCGCGCGGCCAGTTCGCCGAGCGGAATCGGCGTCGCGCCCGGCAGGTGGCCGAGCGGGCCGGTGAATTCGTCCGGCTCGCGCACGTCGACGACCTGCACCGCCGGCAGGTGATCCTCGAGCCACTGCGGATCGATTTCCCAGAATCCGGCGAACGTATAGACGAGCGGCGCCCAGTCGGGCGCCGCCTGCACGTCGGGCGCATTCGCGGCGAGTCCGCACTGCAGGTTCGCGGGCACCGCGACGTCGATCTGGCGCGGATGCGCGAGCCCGAGGTTGCGCATGTAGCCCGCGAAATCGTCCTCGCTGAGATCGCCGCCGAGGCGCGGATTGAAGCGCCGCTCCTCGCCGACGCTCGTGACCGTGAGCCCGCGATAGTCGTGCGCGGGATACAGCAGGCATGCGGCCGGCAGCGTGAAAAGCCGGCCGTGCACCGCGCGATACAGCGCGCGCGGGTCACCCTGCTGGAAGTCGGTACGGCCGGTGCCGCGAATCAGCAGGCAGTCGCCGGTAAACGCCATCGATTCATCGTCGAGCACGAGGCTGATGCAGCCGCTCGTGTGGCCCGGCGTCGCGCGCACGGTCAGGTAGCGCGGGCCGAATGCGCAGCGATCGCCGTCGTTCAGGTAGCGGTCGGCGCCCTGCGCGCCGCTCGCGGCCGAAATCGCGATCGCGCTGCCGGTGCGCTGCTTCAGCAGCCACGCACCCGTCACGTGATCGGCGTGCACGTGCGTATCGACGGTCGCGACGAGCCGCAGCCCGAGCTCGTCGAGCAGCGCCGCATCGCGGCGCACCTGCTCGAACACCGGGTCGATCAGCAGCGCCTCGCGCGATGGGCGGTCGGCGAGCAGGTACGTGTAGGTCGACGATTGCGGGTCGAAGAGTTGCCGGAAGATCATCGCGAAGTCGCTCCGTCGGCTGGGCGTGTCGGTCGGGTGAAGGGTGCGGGTCGTGCAACCCGCACCGCGTGTGGCGCCGGCTCGCGGCGCACACGTTCATACAGCGTAGTTCAAAACACGCGCGCCACCGGCGTCGTTGCACGCGGCGAGACGTCACGCCGCATCCGGTCCGTCGCGCGTGCTGCCTTACACTACCGCCTGTTCTCGTCTTACGTTCACAAGAATTGCGTCGACATGTCTCTGACGATCGATCCGAAGCAAGCCGCCGCGCTGCTGGCCGTCGCCGACACCGGCAGCTTCGAGCAGGCCGCCGTGCGCCTGCACGTGACCGCGTCCGCCGTCACGCAGCGGGTCCGCGCGCTGGAGGCGAGCCTCGGCGCGCCGCTCGTGCTGCGCACGCGGCCGTGCCGGCCGACGGCGGCCGGGCAGCGCGTGCTGCAGCACCTGCGCCGCGTCGCGCTGCTGCAGGCCGACCTGCAAAGCACGCTCGCGACCGAGCGCGAATCGCCGATCTCGGTCACGATCGCGCTGAACTCCGACAGCCTCGGCACCTGGTTTCTGCCCGCATTGACGTCGGTGCTCGCGGGCGAGCGCATCCTGTTCGAGCTGATCGTCGAGGACCAGGACCACACGTTCGCGCTGCTCGAAAGCGGGATGGCCGTCGGCTGCGTGACGACCGAGCCGAAGCCGATGCGCGGCTGCGTCGCGACGCCGCTCGGCACGATGCGCTACCGGCTGCTCGCGGCCGCCGCGTTCGCGCTGCGCTGGTTTCCGCGCGGCCTGAACCGCACGGGCGCGCGCCATGCGCCGGTCGTCGCGTATTCGCGGCGCGACACGCTGCAGTCCTCGTTCCTGAAGGAGAAGTTCGGGTTGCCCGAAGGCGCGTATCCGTGCCACTACGTGCCGGGCACGCACGCGCATTTCGCGGCGGTGCGGCACGGGCTCGGCTACGCGATGGTGCCGGAGCCGCTGCTCGGCGGCGCACCGCTCGACGCGCAGGGGCTCGTCGATCTCGCGCCGCTGCATCCGACCGACATCACGCTGTACTGGCACGCATGGACCGTGCAATCGCCGACGATGGCGTCGCTGTCCGCACGGGTGGTCGAAGCGGCGCGCCGGTTGCTCGCGCCGCTGCCGTGACGAACGGGTGATCGACACCGCCGGCGCGGCACGTCGCGCGGCATGCGCGGCATGCGTGGCCAGGAGAAACGCCGCCGCGCCGCCTATACTTTTTCCATCGGCCCCGCGAACGCGCCGCGCGGCCGATCACGCACATCCGGCCGTTCCCTTTCCCGTGAGGAGAACATCATGCCCCGCCGCTATATCGATTGCCGCGAGTTTCCCAGCGCGATGAATTGCTCGGTCGCAATTTCCGCCGACTCCGACGACGAACTGCTGGAGGCCGCCGTGCAACACGCGGTCTCGGTGCACCAGCACACCGACAGCGCCGAACTGCGCACGCAACTGAAATCACTGTTCCGCGACGGCACGCCGCCCGCCGACATGCTCGGGCAAGCGTAAACCCGCCGGCACGCCAGATATCGACAGACGGGCTGCATCGCCGCCCCCGTCGCCTCCCTGCTCCTGCTTCGCGCCACGACGCGCCGGCGCCCCCCGCCGGCCGGCGCATTCGGCTTTACGTACGCCGCTGCGCGAAATACGCGCCGACCGCATCGATGAAGGTATCGATGTCCGCGCGCGACACGTCGCAGTGCGTGACGAAGCGCGACGCGTACAGCATCTGCGTGAGGATCCCGCGCGCCTTGAGCCATGCCTCGAGCGGCGCGCAATCGGCTTCGGGGAATTGCGCGAACACCATGTTCGTCGCATGCGACAGCACCTTCACCGGCTCGATGCGCGCGAGGCCTGCCGCGAGATGCGCGGCGTTCGCGTGATCGTCGGCCAGCCGCTCGACATTGTGGTCGAGCGCATACAGGCAGGCCGCCGCGAGAATGCCCGACTGCCGCATCCCGCCGCCCAGCACCTTGCGCCAGCGCTGCGCGCGCTCGACCAGCGCGCGATTGCCGACCAGCACCGAACCGACCGGCGCGCCGAGCCCTTTCGAGAAGCAGATCGACACGGTATCGAACGGCGCGCACAGTTCCGCGATCGGACGGCCCGACGCGACGGCCGCATTGCACACGCGCGCGCCGTCGAGGTGCGTGGCCAGCCCGCGGCTGCGCGCGAGCGCGACGGCTTCCTGCACATAGCCGTCCGGCAACACCTGGCCGCCGATCGTGTTTTCGAGCGCGAGCAGGCGCGTGCGGGCGAAGTGATTGTCGAGCGGCTTGATCGCCGCGGCGATCTTCGCGAGCGGCAGCGTGCCGTCGGGCGCGTTCTCGATCGGCTGCGGCTGGATGCTGCCGAGCACGGCCGCGCCGCCGCCTTCGTACTTGTAGGTGTGCGCGAGCTGGCCGACGATGTATTCGTCGCCGCGTTCGCAATGGGCCATCAGCGCGGCGAGGTTGCTCTGCGTGCCGCTCGGGAAGAACAGGCCGGCTTCCTTGCCGGCCCGCTCGGCCGCGACCGCCTGCAGGCGCAGCACGGTCGGGTCGTCGCCCCATACGTCGTCGCCGACTTCTGCGGCAGTCATCGCGGCCAGCATCGCCTGGCTCGGACGTGTCACGGTATCGCTGCGTAAATCGATCATCTTCGTGCCCTGAGTGAACGCGGACCGGTACCGATGCGCCCGGCCCTGCCGAAACGAGACTCAGAGTGTACGCAATTCGCGCAGCGCTTGCCGATGCTTCGCGCCGGGCGAAAGCCACGTGACCGGGCGCCGCAGGTGCACGATCCGGATACAACCGGCACGACGCGACGCGGTCCACGCCGGCGCGGCATCGTCAACAACGCGGCGGCGGCCGGACACCCGGCATCGGCATCGGCATCGGCATCGGCATCGGCATCGGCATCGGCATCGGCATCGGCATCGGCAGCAGCATAGGCCGCGCGTGCCAACGCGCGGCACCTGCGCGCACGCCGCATCGTTCCCGTGATGCGACGCGCCATATTGCCGCACGTGCGGCAGACCGCCACGCCACCGCCACCTGCGGCGCGCGCCGCGATCTTGATACGAATCAACGATTTATCCCGAAACCGCGCGCGCCGGGCTGGACATCTGCGACGAGTTGGCGCATTTCGCGGCGCAACATCGCGGCACATACTCCAGCCAACCCCGATGCCCCCCTCCGGCCGGGGTCCGCCGGCACCCCGCCGGCGGGTATCGTCAAGCCTCGGTCAACTGGTATGGACACCGCATTTTCGGCCCTCGATCTGGCCCGCCTGCAATTCGCGTTCACCGTCTCCTTTCACATTGTCTTCCCGGCGCTGAGCATCGGCCTCGCCAGCTTCATCGCCGTGCTCGAATATCGCTGGCTGAAGACCGGCAAGCAGTACTACAAGACACTCTGCCTGTTCTGGTCGAAGATCTTCGCGGTCGCGTTCGGGATGGGCGTGGTTTCCGGCGTCGTGATGAGCTATCAGTTCGGCACCAACTGGTCGGGCTTCTCGAGCTTCGCCGGCTCGGTCACCGGCCCGCTGCTGATGTACGAGGTGATGACCGCGTTCTTCCTCGAAGCCGGCTTCCTCGGCATCATGCTGTTCGGCTGGAACCGCGTCAGCCCGCGCGCGCACTTCGGCGCGACGCTGATGGTCGCGATCGGCACGCTGATCTCGACGTTCTGGATCCTCGCGTCGAACAGCTGGATGCAGACGCCGCAGGGTTTCGAGATCGTCGACGGCCGCATCGTGCCGACCGACTGGTTCGCGATCGTCTTCAACCCGTCGTTCCCGTACCGCCTGTTCCACATGGCGATCGCCGCGTTCATCGTCGCCGCGCTGGTGGTGGCCGCGACGGGCGCGTGGCACCTGCTGAAGGGTCGCCGCGACAAGGGCGTGAAGAAGATGTTCTCGATGGCGCTGTGGCTGCTGCTGGTGCTCGCGCCGCTGCAGGCCGTGATCGGCGACCAGCACGGCATCAACACGCTGAAGCACCAGCCCGCGAAGATCGCCGCGATCGAAGGGCTGTGGGAAACCGAAAAGGGCGGCACGGCGCTCAACCTGTTCGGCATTCCGGACATGAAGGCCGAAACGACCCGCTACGCGGTGCAGGTGCCGCACCTCGGCAGCCTGATCCTCACGCACAGCTGGGACGGCGAGATCCGCGGGCTGAAGGAATTCCGCCCCGAGGATCGTCCGAACTCGACGGTCGTGTTCTGGAGCTTCCGGATCATGGTCGGCCTCGGCTTCGCGATGATCGGCCTCGCCGCGCTCGCGTGGCTGCTGCGCCGCCGCGGCAGCCTGTATGAATCGAAGTGGTTCCAGCGCCTCGCGCTCGTGATGGGCCCGACCGGCTTCATGTCGCTGCTCGCGGGCTGGGTGACGACCGAGGCGGGCCGCCAGCCGTGGGTCGTGTATGGCGTGATGCGCACCGCGCAGGCCGTGTCGCCGCTGTCGGTGCAGCAGGTCAGCCTGTCGATGATGACGTTCGTGATCGTCTACTTCCTCGTGTTCGGCACCGGCGTGTACTACATGCTGAAGCTGATGAAGGCCGGCCCCGCGCTGCCCGACGTCAAGCACGACGCGCGGCACGGCGAGCCCGACACGCGCCCCGATCACACCGCGCGCCGCCCGATGTCGGCCGTCGACGAGCTGATCGAGACCGTCTGAGCCCACCCACTTTCGCAAACGAGAAAACCTATGGACGTCACCGTAATCTGGGCCGCGATCATCGCATTGGGGCTCTTCATGTACGTCGTGCTCGACGGCTTCGACCTCGGCATCGGCATCGTCTTCCCGTTCTTCCCTGACGAGAAGGAACGCGACCTGATGATGAACACCGTCGCGCCCGTGTGGGACGGCAACGAGACGTGGCTCGTGCTCGGCGGCGCCGGGCTGTTCGCGGTGTTCCCGATCGTGTATTCGACGGTGCTGTCGGCGCTGTACCTGCCGCTGATCTTCATGCTGGTGTGCCTGATCTTCCGCGGCGTGTCGTTCGAGATCCGCGCGAAGGCACGGCGCACGAAGCAGCTGTGGGATCTCGCGTTCATCGGCGGCTCGGCCGGCGCGACGCTGTTCCAGGGGATCGCGCTCGGCGCGTTCCTGCAGGGCATCGACGTGAAGGACGGCGTGTACGCCGGCGGCGCATTCGACTGGCTCACGCCGTTCAGCCTGCTGACGGGCCTCGGGTTGATCGTCACGTACGCGCTGCTCGGCTGCTGCTGGCTCGTCGCGAAGACGGAAGGCGACCTGCAGCGCCGCCTGCATCGCGTCGTGTGGCCGCTGACCGTCGTGCTGCTCGGTTTCATCGCGGTCGTCAGCCTGTGGACGCCGCTGCAGGATCCGTCGGTCGCGCAACGCTGGTTCGATTCGGGGCTGTTCTGGCGCCTGCTGCCGGTGCCGTTCCTGGTCGCCGGGTGCGCGGTGTGGATGCGTCGCGCGGTACGCAACCGGCACGACATGACGCCGTTCGTGCTCGCGCTGGCACTCGTGCTGCTCGGCTACGTCGGCCTGCTCGTCACGATGTTCCCGTATGCGATTCCTCAGACGATGACGATCTGGGAAGCGGCGGCGCCGCGGTCGAGCCAGACCTTCACGCTGGTCGGCGCAGCGGTTATCCTCCCCATCATCATCGCCTACACGACGATGGGTTACTGGGTATTCCGAGGCAAGGTGCGCCATGAAGACCAGCATTACTACCACCACTGATCCCGCCGCGCGCCGGCCCGACGCGCCGCGGCCGCGGATGCGCGGCTGGATGTGGTTCGTCGTCCTGTGGGCGGGCGGCGTGCTCGGCGCCGTCACGCTCGGCTATGCGTTCAAGATCTTCATGAACCTGACGCTGTTCGCGGTGAAGTAAAAGGCAGCGCGCCGGCCGGGCGATCGCGTCACGCGCGCGGCCCGGGCGCGGCGCGCATCGATCGCCCGATGGATGCGTGATCCGCTGCCTCTTCCTCCGCGTGCGTTATTGCGGCGCCCGCCGCACTACGCCGAGCTTCAATCCCAGCATGCCGAATATACGGTTCATCGTCTGAACCGTCCCGTCGCTGCGGCCCTGCTCGATATCCTGAATCGTCTTTGTCGACACACCGGCGAGCTTCGCCATTTCGGCGCTCGTCAGCCGCATCGTCTGCTTCAGATGACGCACGGATTCGCGCAGCGACCACTCGGGATGCGCGAGAACGTCCTCGATCGCTTGCCGGCGCAACGCGAGCTGATCGGGAAGCGACATCGCGTTATAGCGTTTGTCCATCGTGTCGCCCTCGCCTAGCGCAGTGCATCCATCGTGCAGGAAGCGTTCATTTCAGCAGAAATCTATACAAATCATGCCGTTCTTCGTAGCTGAATTATATAAATTTCTACCGAAATAGGAATCGAGCCCCTTGAACTCCGGAAGCAGCGGTCGAGGGAAACTGCCGCCGCTTACCGCCGCTCGCGCAGCGCCGCCTCGATCTTGCGATCGGTCTTGTACTGGCTCAGCGCATACACCGACCAGATCGCGGCCGGCAGCCAGCCGATGATCGTGAGCTGCAGGATCAGGCAGATCACGCCGGCGATCGGGCGGCCGATCGTGAAAAACTGGAACCACGGCAGCAAGAGGGCAAGCAGCAGACGCATCGGATTTCCTTTTCGCATCGTTGAAGAACAGCGTACGCGGCCAATATGGCGCGTGACGCCCCCCATTTCAAGCCGGCGCGCGCCCGGCACGCAGCCGACGCCCCGCGCCGGAACGCCCGCACCGCCCTCGCCTTCTTCACCCGCCGGCCGTAAAAAAACGGCCCTCGCATCGCGCGAGAGCCGTATCGGAATCGCTGGAGAAGGTACCGCGCCGCGCCCGGAACGTGTGCCGCATGCCGATCCGCACGCGCGTCCGCGTGTTCCCGTCAGCCGGGATGCCGACCTACGCCGAACCGGACAGCCATCGCGCAACCTGCGCGACGAGCGGATCCGCTTCGTCGAAACGCTCGACGCCCGCCACCTGCGGCGCGTCGCAGATCGCGAACACCGGCTTGCCCCATTGCAGCCCCAGCGCGATTTCGGACAGCGTGCCGAGACCGCCGCCGACCGCGATCAGGCACAGCGACGCGCGTGCGATCAGCGCATTGCGCGTGATGCCGAGCCCGGTCGGCAGCGCGACCGACAGGTACGGATTCGCGTCCCGCGCATCGTCCTCGGGCAGCAGCCCGATCGCGCATCCGCCCGCGGCCCGCGCGCCGCGCGCCGCGGCCTCCATCACGCCCTGCTTGCCGCCGCCGACGATCGCGATGCCCGTCCCCGCGATCGCGTGCGCGATCCGCTCGGCGACGGCGAGCTGCGCGTCGGTCGCGTCGCGCGGCCCGATCACGCCGACCGGCATCCGGTGCCGGCGTGCGCCGCGCTGTCGCTGCGCGAGCTGCGCCAGCGCGGCGCGCGTGTCGTCCGACCATTCAATGACGTCGTTGCCGTGCAAGTCCTTCCCCCAGTGCAAGAACGCAGGTGCAAAGCGCCGTCAGCACGATCGACAGTACGGCGGCCTGCGAGAAATCGGTCTGTCCGTCGGACAGCTTCAGGTACATCAGCAGCGGCAGGATGTTGACCTGCGTGCCGGCCAGCGCGAGCGCCGTGCCGTACGTGCCGAGCGCGATCGCACCGACGAGGCACCACGCCGACGCGATCGACGGCCACAGCTCGCGCCACGCGACGTCGAACCACGCGCGCCACGGCCGGGCACCGAGCGTCAGCGCCGCCTCGAGCGGCCGCCGGTCGAGATTCGCGAGCGCCGGGTAGAGCATCAGCGCGACGCGCGGGATCAGGTAGTACGCGTAGGCGAACGCGAGCCCCGGCATCGTGTAGATCGCGCCGCCGACCACGGTCGGGTCCGCGCCGAGCGACGCCAGCAGCATCGTCACGAAGCCGGCGCGGCCGAACACGAGGATGAAGCCGTACGCGATCACGAGGCCGGAGAAGGCAAGCGGCACGCCGAGCAGCGCGAGCGACCAGCGGCGCCGCGCCGGCGACTGCCCGGCCAGCACGAACGCGACCGGCACGCCGACGGCGACCGACAGCGTGCCGGCGCCGATCGCGAGCGCCAGCGAGCGCACGATCGCGTCGGCGACGAGCGGATCGCCGAACACCGCGGCGAACGCACGGCCGCCGCCGTCGAACGCGGCGCCGACGAGCGCGGCGAGCGGCAGCACGAAGCACACCGCGAACAGCCCGGCCGCCGGCACCGCGCCGTAGCGGCGCAGGACGCCGCGCTGCATGGACGAAACCCGCATCGCGCGCCCCTTACTTGCCGAGCGTGGCCTGCGACCAGAGCTGGTCGACTTCGGCCTTGTGCGCCGCGGCCTTCGCGACGTCGAGCGGACGCACCTGCGGCGCGTTCGGCAGCTTCGCGGCGACATCCTGCGCGACCGGCGTGCCGGGCACGGCCGGACGCACGAAGCCCTGCGCGAACAGCCCCTGCCCGACGTCGCTCATCACGAGGTTGAGCCACAGCTGCGCGGCGGCCGGATTCGGGCCGTTCTTCACGAGACTCATCGCGTACGGCGCCGACACGCTGCCGTCCTGCGGAATCACGACTTCGGCCGCGTCACCCATGCCGTCCGCGTACTTGGCCTTGAGCCCGTCGTTCTCGTAGCCGATCAGGACCGGAATCTCGCCCTTGACGAATTTCGCGTACGGCGTCGTCCCCTCGACACGCAGCACGTTGCCCGCCTGCTTCAGCTTGCCGAAGAAATCCGCGCCCGGCTTCGGGTTGTCGACGCTGCCGCCGTTCGCATAGGCGGCGGCGAACACGGCGACCTGCCCCTGCCCGGTCGAGCGCGGATCGAGATAGACGACCGCATTGCGATATTCGGGCTTCAGCAGGTCCGACCAGCGCTGCGGCACGTTCTTCACGAGCTTCTTGTTGACGAGCAGCGCGATGTTCAGCGAATGCACCGCGAACCAGCGGCCGTCGGCCGCGCGGAACACCGTGGGCAGCTTGTCGAAATTGACCGGCTTGAACGGCGCGACGACGTCCTTGGCCGTCGCATCGAGCGCCGATGCCGCGAAGTAGTACGCCGTGTCGGCCTGCGGGCGGCGTCGCGACTTGTCGAGCGCGACGACCGTGGCGGCCGAGCCGATGTCGTTGTACGTGATCTCGACCTTCGGGTAGCGCTTGCGGAATTCGGCGAACAGCGACTTCCAGTTCGCCCATTCCGGGCCCGTGTCGAACGACACGACGAGCCCTTCGTCGGCGGCCTTCTCGTACAGCGCGTCCTCGCCGGGATACAGCGGCGCGGCATGGGCCAGCGCGGGCGCGAGGGTCGCGAACGCGCAGAGCGCCAGCAGGCGGCGGCGCGTCGCATGAAGAAAGTGGCGGCGTGCAGACATCGTGATTCTCCGTTGAATGAATGGGTCGCCCGCGCTCACGCGGCGGGCAGCACGAGCAGATGGCGCGGCTCGATCGACACGCAGCGCGCGGGCAGTTCGCGCCCTTCGCCGAGCAGTGCGTCGGTCGTGCCGGCCGGTACGAAGTCGAAACGCTGGGTCGCGCCGAAGTAGCGCACCTCGCCGACCCGGCCGTCGATGCGGTTCGCGACGGACTCGGGCGGATCGGGCTGCAGGTGTTCGGGCCGGATCAGCACCTCGACCGGGTCGCCCGGCCGGTGCGCACCCGTATCCGCGCGCAGCGTCGTGAACCGCACGTCGACCGCGCCATGCGCGAGCACGCGGCCGCGCAGCAGCGTCGAATGGCCGACGAAACGCGCGACTTGCGCGGTCGCCGGACGCTCGTACAGGTCGCGCGGGGTGCCGGCCTGCAGCATGCGTCCGCCGTCGACGATCGCCACGCGATCGGCCATGCTGAGCGCTTCGTCCTGGTCGTGCGTGACGAGCAGCGTCGTCGCGCCGCATGCGCGCTGCAGCGCGCGGATCTCGTCGCGCAGCTGGTGGCGAATGCCGGCGTCGAGCGCCGCGAGCGGCTCGTCGAGCAGCAGCAGCTTCGGTTCGATCACGAGCGCGCGAGCCAGCGCGACGCGCTGCTGCTGCCCGCCGGACAGCAGCGCCGTGCTGCGTCCGGCCTGCGCGGCGAGGCCGACGCGTTCGAGCATCTCGAGCGCGCGGCGGCGGCGCGGCGCCGCGGCCATGCCGCGCATCTTCAGGCCGTAGGCGACGTTGTCGACGACCGACAGGTTCGGAAACAGCGCGTAGTGCTGGAACACCATCCCAACCTCGCGCTGCCACACCGGCACGCCGGCCATGTCGCGGCCGCCGATCGCGATACGGCCGCCGTACCCGTCGAGCAGGCCGGCGGCGAGGCGCAGCAGCGTCGATTTGCCGGAGCCGCTGCGGCCCATCACGGCGAGCAGTTCGCCCTGGGCCGCGGACAGCGTGACCGCGTCGACGCCGTGACGGGCGCCCGGATACTGGAAGCTGACGTTTTCGAAATCGAGACTCATGACGGTTTCACTTCAGGCGTGGCACGGTGAGGACGGAAGCGAGCGTCGCGAGCACGGCAAGGACGAGCAGCACGACGGTCGCCGCGCAGGCCATCCCGGACGCGCCGTAGAACGCCTGCAGCAGCACGATCGGATAGTTGCGGTAACGGAAGCCCGCGATCAGGTTCGAGATCTGGAATTCGCCGATCGACAGCGCGGCGACCATCACGAGGCCGGAAAACAGGCTGTGCCGCAGGTTCGGCAGCACGACCGTGAAGAACTGGCGCAGCGGCGTCGCACCGAGCGTCGCCGCACACGCCTCGAGATGCGCGAGCCCCAGGTGGCGCAGGTCGCTCAGCAGCGTCTGCAGCAGGTACGGCAGCGTCAGCACCGCGTGCGCGGCGATCATCAGCGGCAGCGTGCCGAGCCACGGCAGCGCATCGCCGCTGAAAATCGCGATGTAGCCGAACCCGAGTGTCAGCGCCGGCACCGCGATCGGCATCAGCATCACGATGCGCGCCGCGAAGCCGCGGCCGGCCAGTGCGCGGTGATGCAGCGCATAGGCGAGCGGCAGCGCCAGCACGGCATTGATCGCGCAGCACGCGAGCGCGACGACGAGGCTCGTGCCGAATGCGCGGGTGAAGCTGCGATTCGCGGCCAGGTCCGCGAACCAGTGCGACGTGATGCCGGTCGGCAGCAGCGTGTTCGTCCACGACTGGCCGACCGAGCCGATCAGCAACAGCACGATCGGCAACGCGAGGTACAGCCCGAAGACCGCGACGAGCGCCTGCAGCAGCAGGCGTCCCGCGATCGCGCGCGGCCGTTTGTTACGACGAATCGGAATAGCTTCGGCAAGGGCCGGAGCGGCTGGCGGATGCATGGCGAATCTCGCTGACGGACACGGAACGAGTCACGCAACGCCCGCCGGGCAGGGCCGGCACGCGTTGTCATGACGGCCGCAGTGTGCGGATCCGACATGGCATCGTCATGAAAAAAACGTACAACGCCCGCATCGATCTGTGCGCGCAAGGAATAGTTCGCCGTGAAGCACCTGTTTCCCAACGTCGCGGAGCTGCACGCGTTCGCGACTTCCGTGAAGTACCTGAACTTCTCGTATGCGGCGCGCGAGCTGGGCCTGACGCCGAGCGCGGTCAGCCGGCAGATCGCGAATCTCGAGACGCTGTTCGGGGTGAAGCTGTTCGTGCGCGAGGGGCGCAATCTCGCGCTCACGCGGGCCGGGCAGGTTTATCACGCACGCGTGATCGGCCCGCTGCGCGAGATCGGCAACGCGTCGATCGAATTGCTGAGCGCGCGCGAGGACAGCGACCTGCTGACGATCGCAAGCGTGCCGACATTCACGACGAAGTGGCTGGTGCCGCGCCTCGCGCGCTTTCTGGCCGGCGCGCCGGACGTCACGCTGAGTTTTCGCCGCCATCTCGCGCACGGCGACGTGTTTCCGTTCGGACTCGACGCGGCGATACGCTATGGCGACGGCGCATGGGAAGGCGTCCGCTGCGATTACCTGGACGGCCGCACGTTCGTGCCGGTCTGTTCCCGCGAATTCGCGGCGCGACATGCGCTGCGCACGCCCGCCGACACGGCCGCCGCGCCGCGGCTCGTGCACGAGCAGGCGGAAATCGCGTGGTCCCTCTGGGCGGAGCGCCATCGCGTCGCCCGGATGAACGCGCTGGCCGGGCCGCGCTTCGAACAGTATTCGGTGCTGATCCAGGCCGCGCAAGCCGGGCTCGGGCTCGCGCTCGTGCCGCGCTTCCTGATCGTCGACACGCTCGCGAGCGGCGCGCTCGTCGAACCGTTCGACGCGCCCGTCGACGTCGATGCGCAGGGGCACTACCTGTGCTATGCGCCGGAGCGCCTGGAGACGAGCGCCGCGTTGCGGCGCTTCAGGGAATGGATCCTCGGCGCATGCGCGGAGCGCTGAGCGTGCCCGGCATGGCCGGGCACGCCCGGACGGCACGGCGGCGCCGGTAACACGGCGCCGTGCCGCCCGTCCCGTTGCGTCAGTGGTCGATGCCGAGCCCCGGCAGCACGTGCGTGTTCTCGGCCACGACCGCGTGCAGCAGCTTCGGTTCGGCGCCGAGCAGCCCGAGGATCGTCGGCGCGACCTGCTTCGTGCCGACCACATCGCTCACGGTACGCGCACGATGGAGGCCCGGGTACGACACGAGCAGGCCGAGGTGGCTGTCGTCCGGCGCGTTGCCGCCGTGTTCCTCGTCCTTCTTCGTGCTCGACGTGTAGATCACGCCCGGATTCGGCTGGACGATGATGTCCGGCGTGCGGCCGTTGGCCGGATCGCCGAACCGGTCGGCCAGCGCCGCGCCGTACAGGATGGATGCCTGCGGGCCGTCGGCGCAGATCCCCGGCGCGTTGCAGCCGAGGTTCGCCTTCAGCGTCTGTACCACGGCCGTGCGCTGGCTGCGGTCGCGCAGCCAGATCAGGCCGACGTCGTCAGTCTGCACGAAGCCCGTGCCGACCAGGCCCGAGCCGTCGTTCAGGTTGCCCGTCGTCGTGTTGTTCTGGCCGAAGTTGCCGTTCGGGTCGACGTAGTTGTTCGCTTCGAGCAGCTTCGTCAGCGTGTCGCCGTTCTTCACGAGCTTCGTGTGATCGGTCGGCGACTGGCCGTGCTTCGCCGTGACGATCACGGCCGTCGACGTGTACAGGTTGCGCTGCTTCAGCTCGGCGACGATGCGGCCGATCGAGTTGTCGACGTACGTGATCGCGTTCGCGACCTGGCCGTTCGGCGTGAAGTTCGCGTCGAGGTAGCCGCCGCCCTTCGCGACCGGCGCCTTCTGCGCGACGCTGAGCGTCTGGAAGTTGGCGCCGAACAGCGTCGGCACCGGCGCGTTTTTCGTGCCCGTCGAATCGCGGCCGTCGATCTGGTTGACCAGCGCCTGCACGTGCAGGTTGTCGAAGCGCGCCGTGTGCGAATAGACGTCGGTGTAGGCGGTGTTCGTCGCCGGGTCGATCGAGTTGATCTCGGTGCGCATCAGATCGTCGACGCCGGTGCCCGACGGGCCGTTCAGCCAGTCGTAGCCCCACGCGTGCTTGTCCGCCCACGCGGTGTAGGCGTTCGGCACGCCGGCCTTGACGGCCTCGAACACCGTGTTGGTCTTCACGTAGTTGTGCGGATAGACCGGCACGCACTGGCCGTCGACCTTCGCATGCGGAATCGCCTGCGGATTGAATGCGCCGCCGCCGTCGAGGTGCACGAGCGCGCCGCCGTTGAACGCATCGATGCCGGTCGTCTCGTCGAACACGACGTTCCAGCCCTGCTTGCCCGAGCAGGTCGTGTCGCTCGGCGCGTACAGGTTGCGGTCGTACGACACATCGTAGAACAGGCCGGCCGTCTTCGGCGAGCCGCCCGTCACGAGCGCGGCGAGCCCCGGGAACGAGTCCGACAGGCCGGGCGTATAGGCGTTCGTGTACGTGACGCCGCTTTGTGCGAGCACGGCGAGGTTCGGACACGTGTTCGCGCCGATGCAGCGTGCGAGATCCTGCTCGTGCAGGCCGTCGACGCTGATCAGCAGCACGTGCTTCACGACGCGCCGGCCGTGGCCGGCGTCATCGCCCTGGCTGTTGCCGTCCTGCTGCGCCGCGTAGCCGCCGGCGCTTGCGAGCGCCAGCGCGCCCGCCACCATCACCGCCATTTTTCGTTGCTTAGCGAACCTGGAAATCATCACCCCACCTCATCGATTGACGTTGAACTGCGTGACCTGCCATCAGGCGCGCAAAATATCGCCGCGCCGTGGGGCGCGCGCGTGAAGCGGGGCTTTCTGTTTTCTGTCAAACGTAACCAATCGCAAGTGACACGACGCGGTCGCAAAAGAACGCGACCCGGCGCGCGCTGCGACGTGTGCGTCCGCGGTTCGCACCGGGTCGGTGCACGGTGCGCGCCGTCGCCCGCCGCGCGAATTTTTTTCGTGCTTGGCGTATGACTATTGGCGTGTGATAAAGGGTTTTCCCTGACCCGGAGCACGAGTATGTCGACCCTGGAAGCTCTCCGGTTCGTGCTGGACGATGCACGCACCCCCGAAATCATTCGCCACCACGTCGTCGACGCGCTGCAGTACGCGTTGCGCAACTACGGCCAGGTATTCACCGCGAAGGAAGTCGAATGGCTCACGCATTGGGACGATGCGCGCCTGCCGCTGGCCGCGAGGAAGGAACTGGACAAGCGCGAACCGGCGATCGAGGTGCGCTGACGGGACGCGCGCCGCCGCGCCCGATTGCCGATCGGACGCGGCGGCGGCGGATGATGGCGTAACGCTTACTGCAGGCCGAAGTCGACGCGCGTCGTCGCGCCCTTGTCCTCGATGCCCTTCGCATCGAGCTTCGGCGCCACGACGAACATGCGGCTCGCATCGATCTTGCCGTCGAGGTACTGGCGCACGGCCTGCGCGCGCTGCTGCGCGAGCGCGCGCAGCGCGTTGTCGTCGGCCGGCGCGTGATCGGCGAGCGCCTGCTTCATGTCCGCATCGGGCAGCGTCTTCTGCAGGCCGATCAGGTTGCGCGGCTTCTTGAAGTCGGCGTCCTTGTACGCGCGCGTCAGGTACTTGGTGTACTCGGCCGGTTCGACCTTCACCGACATCGGATCGATGCTCTCGCCCTGGCCGACCACGTCCTTCAGCTTCTGCTGGCGAACCAGCCGTTCGACGTACGCGTCGCGCAGCCCCGGCGTGTCCTTCGCCGGATCGACGCGGCCGATCAGGTCCAGCCGGATCGACGGCTTCTCGGTCAGCATCTTCACGACGGTATCGAGCTTCTTCTGCTGCGCGTCGGTCAGCTCGTACGCGCCCGGCGCGAACTCGACGTAGCCGAGATCCTCGCCGCCGCTGCCGCCGAACGCATTCGCGAGCAGCGTGAACGGCGACGTGACGGCCTTCGCGATCAGGTTCAGCACCGCGCGCCAGATCAGCCCGCCGACGCTGAACTCCGGATTCGACAGCGAGCCCGACACCGGCAGGTTCACGTCGATCTGGCCGCGCGTGTTCTTCAGGAGCGAGATCGCGAGCTTCACCGGCAGCTTGGTCGCCGTGTCGTTTTCGACGTGATCGCCGAACGTGAGCTGGTCGATGAAGATGTGGTTGTTCGCCTGAAGCTGGTCGTTCGCGAGCTGGTAGTGCAGGTCGACGTTGAGCTTGCCCTTCGTGATCGGGTAGCCGGCGTACTTCGCCGAATACGGCGTCAGGTTGGTCAGCTCGATGTCGTGCGCGGTCGCCGTGAGATCCAGCGCGGGCTTGTCGATCAGCGGGTTCACCGAGCCCTTGATCGAGATCGGTCCGTTGCCCGCGAGGTTCGCGGCGACGTCGACCGGCGCGGACGTCGTCGAGTCCGTGCCGAACGCGCCGACCGTCCCCTTGATCGCGACCAGGTTCGCCGTGTAGTTCGGCTTGATGAAGTTGTCGGTGTAGGTCACGCGGCCGTCCTGCAGCAGGAGCTCGCCGAAATGCATGCGCACCGGATTCTGCGGCGGCGGCGCAGCCTTCACGACGACCGTCGCCGATGCGGCGGCCGGCGCCGACGCCTGCTGCGCGGCCGCGGCCGACGAGGCCTGCGCGGCGGCGGCCGGCGGCGTCATGCCCGGCGACAGCGGCACCGGTTCGGGCTTGCTCGCGTCGCGCGTCAGCGATTGCGCGGGGCCCGTCTCCTTCGCGACGACGTCCTTCAGGTTCAGCCGACCCTGCGCATCGAGCAGCACGCGGCCGTAGAAGTTCGAGAACGTCACGCGCGCGGCGTCGACGTCGGTGCCCTTCTCGTCGTGGTTCACCTTCAGGTTCGACAGCGCGAGCGAGCGCCAGCCGGCGAACGGGTCGGACGTCGCCTTGTCGAGCATCCGCACGTCGACCAGCGCGACGTCGCCGCGATAGGTCGCGCGCGGCGTGTCCTTCACCTGCGCGAACGTCAGGTTGCCCTGCGCGTTGAGCAGCGCGCTCGCGATGGTCGCGTTCAGCGCGCTGCCGAAGTACGGCTCGAACGCGGCCGCGTCGAGGCGGTTGCCGTTGATCTTCAGGCCGAGCTTCAGCGGCTGCGCGGTCACGTCGCCCGACACGTTCACCGAGCCCTTGCGGTTCAGCGTCGCCTTCAGCTGCACCGGCAGCGGCTTCGTCAGGTCGTCGCTGATCTTCTGCACCGACAGGTCGAGCGGCTTGATCGCGAGCTTCACCGGGCGCGGCGTCGACAGGTCCGTGAAGTTCGCGGACGATTCCTTCACGTTCAGCGCGTCGATCCGGTAATGCCACGACGGCGCGGCCGCCGCGGCCTTGCGCGCAACCGTGCGCCTGGGCACCGCCGCCTGCGCGGGTTCGCCCAGCGCCGCCAGGTCGATCTTGCCGTCCTTCAGGCGCTTCACGTCGATCGCGAGCCCGGTCGCGTCGACGCTCGCGATTTCCGCGCTGCGCGCGGCGACGTCGACCTTCGTGATCTTCGCGCTCGCGTCGGGCAGCACGATCGCGGGCGCTTTCGCGTCCGGCGTCGCAAGCTTCAGCGACTTCAGGCTAACCGTGCTGTCCGCGACCTGTGCGTCGAGCGGCGTCTTGCCCCAGTCGGCCTTCGCGTTGACGCTCGCGCCGAGCGTGCCGTCGAGCACGCGCGCGCGGGTCGCCTCGCCGAGATACGGCTGCAGCGCCGGCAGCGCGAGCGCATCGACCGTCAGCTTCGTGTCGGCCTGCTTCGCCGCAAGATTAAACGCGCCTTCGGCCTTCAGGTCGCCGCCGCGCGACAGCGACGTCGACAGCGTGTATTTCGCGGGCGTCTTGCCCTGCAGCGTGAAGCCGTCGAGCGTCGCGGCCAGCTTCGTCAGCGACAGCGCGGTCGGCGTCGCCGGCACGCGGTCGTCGACGTTGATCGTGCCGCCGTCGATCGCGAAATGACGGATCGTCAGATCGAGCGGCGGCGCTTCTTTCGCGGCGGCTTCGGCCTTCGCGCCGCTCGCGGCGGCGACGGCGGCGGCTTCGCTCGACGCGGTGGCACTCGATGCGGCAGCGGCCGACGAGGCAGCGGCCGGCTTGCCTGCGGCCGCCTTCGGCGCGGCAGACGGCTGGCCGGCGAGCTTCTCGACGTTCAGCACGCCCTGCTTGTCGCGCGCCAGGTCGACGACCGGCTGGTCGAGCCGGATCTCGTCGAAATGCAGCACGTTGCGCAGCGGCTCGAGGCCGGCGGCCGCGACGTGCACGCCGCGCGCGGCGAACAGCGGCGCGGACGCGCGGTCGGTCACCTTCGCGTCGTTGAGATCGACGGTGCCCGACACGCGCAGCGCGGGCGTGTCGCCGCTCATCACGAAGTTCAGCTTCAGGTCGCTGCTCAGGAGGCCGCTCGTGACGATCACCGGCAGCTTCGCCGGTGCGTACGAAATCAGCTTCGGCACGTCGAGCCGGTCGAACGTCAGTGCGACTTCCGACTCGCGCGACTGCGCGAACGGCTTCGTCCTGCCGTCGATCGCGATCGGGCTGCCGTCGAATCGCGCGCGCAGCTTCGGCTGCACGAAGATGTCGGTCTTCGACGGCAGCGTCGCGATGAACGGGATGCCGAGCATCCAGTTGTCGACCACGTGCTTTTCGTTCAGCAGGCGGTCGTCGAAGTCGATCCGGCCGTCGTTGACCTGGATGTTCGACACCGAGAAAAGTGTCGGCTTGCTTTCGGGTTTGGACGGCGTCGAGAACTTCTCGATCAGGTCGGTGAAGTTGAAGCGCTGCGCGTCGTAACGGACGATATGGAAGCGCGGCGAGTCGACGCGCACTTCGTTGACGATCGGCGCGCCGCGGAACAGCGACGACCACGACGGCCTGACGACGAGCTTGCCGATGTCGATGAAGTCGCCCTGGCCGCCGCGCTCGCCGACGTGCACGCCGTCGGCTTCGAGGTTCAGCGTGTACGGGTTCAGCGCGACGCGCTGGACCGTGGACGGCCGGCCGAGCTGCTGGCTCAGTTGCTGTTCGGCGATGTGGCGGATCAGCGGCGGCGCCGCGAAGAACCCGAGCAGTCCGAATAAAACGAGGAAGATCAGCACGCCGAGGCCGATACGCCGGGTCCGGCGCGAGCGTGCAACGCCGCCGAGGGCATGGAGGGTAGAGGGTACGGTTTCTTTGTCTGCGCTTGCCATGCTTGGATGCCTCGGGAATGGATGCCGGGCCGCGCCGGAAAACCGGCACGGCCGTGCACGCTATCCCGAAAGTATAGGCTCAGGTGGTGACGGAACGACGTTCGGGCGCGGCCGCCGCGCCCGCGGATCGGACAGCGGCGGCGCCCGTCGGTTCATTTCCGGACGACGACGGGCGGCATCCACGAGCCGTCGCTCGCTTGCGGCTTCGGCGCGTACAGCCGCAGCGCGAGCGCGAAATCGGTGCGCGGCGCCGGCAGCCAGTTGGCCGCATGCGTGCCGCCCGGCGATGCAGACACGACCACGTCGATCGAGCCGTCGTGGTTGCGGCGCAGCCGGTCGCGGTCGCCGAGCGAGCGGCGCGCCGAGCCGACGTCGGGCAGCGCACCGTTCGTCGCATAAGGCGTGAGCGTCCAGAACCCGCGCACCGGCGGCAGCGCGCCGGGCGCGAAATGCAGCACGTAGCGGTTCGCGCCGTTCAGCGCATGGCCGTCGCTGTCGACGCGCACGAACGCGAGCGTCTCGTCGTCGCGCGTCGCGGTGCCGAACTGCGTGTAGGCCGCGTACGCGCGCAGCGTGTAATCCTGACCGTACTTGCCGGCCGTGTCGCCGATCCAGCTCCAGCCGTTCGCGTTGAGCAGGTTCGACGGCGGTGTCGCGAGCCGCGCGCGCGCCTCGGCGACGCCGGCCGTCGCGGCGTTCAGGCGATCGCCCGTCCACAGCACCGGGTAGCCGGCCGTCACGCCGATGTCCTTCAGCTGTTCCTGCGCGTGCGCATCGTCGGCCGGTGCCGGGTTGTCCTGCAGCGCCTGCGCGAAGCGCGTGAAGAACGCCTTCGGGTCGAGCGCGGCCACCTGCTCGGCCGGCGTGCCGCCGCTCGCCGCTTCCGACGGCGCGCTGCCCGCATGGACCGCGACCGACGCGCCGCGCGCGCTGCCCGTATAGACGGACAGCGGCACCACGCGGATCGTACGCTGCAGTTTCTTCACGTTCGTGAGGTCGCGCCCGCCGCTCGTCTGCAGCCGCACTTCGAGCCACGCGTTGGCCGACGGCACGTCGATCCGCAATGCGCCCTTCGGCAGCGTGCCTTGCCAGTCCTTCGCGGCGAAGGCAATCGTTTGCGCTCGCACGGCGCCGCGAGCGCCACGCGCCGCCACGCTCGACGCCGACCACAGCACGTTCGTCCACATGTCGAGCGCGCGCGCATCCCAGTAACGGCCGCGGGTGTCCGGCAGCGTCACGATCACCGGCTCGGCGCCGACGTC
Organism: Burkholderia sp. BCC1998; assembly: GCF_905339875.1. Classification (NCBI taxonomy): domain Bacteria; kingdom Pseudomonadati; phylum Pseudomonadota; class Betaproteobacteria; order Burkholderiales; family Burkholderiaceae; genus Burkholderia; species Burkholderia sp. BCC1998. Next base: position 193,785 of record NZ_CAJPHE010000006.1, on the reverse strand, counting down.
GAGCCAGCCGGTCGAGTCGAGCGTGTCGACGCCCGGCAGCGGCGGGTTCAGCGCGCCGACGGGCGGCAGCGCCTGCGCGTGACGCAGCGTGTTGAGCGGCGCCTGGCCCGGCTGCGCGCCGTCGCCGCCCGTCGCGGCTTCCTTCGCGACGTCCATCAGCACGAGCGGATACGCGTATACATAAGAGTCGGCCACTTCGGCGCGCATCCAGCCGGTTTTCCGCTGGATCGCATCCGGTTGCGACGCGCATCCCGCCAGCAGCGTCGCCAGGGCCAGCGACGCGCCTGCCGCGCGCCGCAGAGCAATTGATTCTCGTAGGTTTTCAATCATTGAATACTGGCCGAATATCGTTCTTGTCAGTCAACGCCTTGTTCGACTCACGATCGGCGAAGGCAAGGCACCCCAGCCTGCCCGGTCGCCGCTTCGCCGGGCGGACGCTGATGTCAGGCCGGTATCATAGCGCCTAAGGGCATCCCCCAATATGCCGAATAACGGGCGCAGCAGTAGTTGCGGCATCGACGGTCCCGGCCGCCGCCGGGATCGGCCGGAATCGACGCAGCATCGACGACCCGGCCGGCCTCCATCACGCTTTTGGCCGCCTTGACTTATGGTGTCATTATTGACACCATTCCCGTCATGGCAAACGAATGGAAGATCCTCGACCAAATGAGGCGTGAGCCGGCGAATGTGCGATTCAACGATCTGCGGAAGGTCTGCGAGGCACACTTCGGTCAGGCCCGCCAATCCGGTTCGAGCCATGCCATTTTTCAAGACACCGTGGCAACGCGATCCGCGGGTCGATATCCAGAACGATCGCGGGAAGGCAAAGGCCTATCAGGTCCGGCAGGTGCTCGATGCGATCGACCGACTGAAGGAACAGAAATCATGACTCAAGACCACTTTACGTATCGCGTAACGTGGTCCCCGGAGGACGGGGAGCACGTCGGCCTCTGTGCGGAATTCCCTTCCCTGTCGTGGCTCGACCAGACGCCGGAAGGCGCGCTGGCCGGCATTCGCCGGCTGGTCGCCGACGTCGTGCGCGACATGACGGCGAATGGAGAAAAAGTCCCCGAACCGATCGCCGATCGAACCTACAGCGGCGAATTCAAGGTCCGCATCCCGCCACAGGCGCACCGGGCACTGGTCATCCAGGCTGCGGAGCAGGGCGTCAGCCTGAACCGTCTTGCGAGTGCCAAGCTCTGCGCATGAGCACGCGGTCGATGGCGCATTCGTGAATGGCGGGGTTCCGTCCGGACCCCGGGCATTGCGTTTTTCGCGCCCCGACACCAGATAACGTATCGGTAAGCCGAGCCGCTATTCACGTCCCTGCGCCGAATCGTCACCCCTTGACCTTCCCATCATGGGAATGTTGATACTGACATCATTCGCGGCTCGATCCGCGCTCTTGGGGAATCCGACATGACTGAACCACTCGCCTCCGCAGCCCTGCAAACGGTCGAACTGACCGTCGACGGCATGCATTGCGGCGGCTGCACCGGCCGTGTGCAACGTGCGCTGGCTGCGGTGCCGGGCGTCGTCGAGGCCACGGTCGATCTCGGCTCGCATGCGGCCACGGTCACCGCGCATGATGCCGTCGAGCCGGCGCAACTCGTCGATGCGGTCGGCGCCGCCGGCTATCGCGCTACCGTGCGCGAAGCGACGGGCGCAGCCGTGGCGGCCGCGCCCGCGGGGCACGCGACGCGCGTCGCAGCACTGCCGGTAGCGGCAACGCCCACCACCGCCACCACGATCGAACTCGATATCGACGGCATGACCTGCGCGTCGTGCGTATCGCGCGTGGAGAAAGCACTCGCGAAAGTGCCGGGCGTCACGCGCGCAACGGTCAACCTCGCGACCGAACGCGCGACGGTCGACGCCGCAGCGGACGTTTCCGCGTCGCAACTGGCGGATGCCGTCAGGCAGGCCGGCTATGGTGCGACGCCGCTCGCACCGGATACCGCCGCCCTCCCTGCCCCGTCCGCGTCTCCGGCATCCGCCAGCCTCGAACTCGCCATCGACGGGATGACCTGCGCGTCATGCGTGTCGCGCGTCGAAAAGGCGCTGGAGAAGGTGCCGGGCGTCACGCATGCGTCGGTCAATCTCGCGACCGAACGCGCGTCGGTGCATGGCACCAGCGCGCTCGACGCCGCCACGCTGATCGCGGCGGTCACGACGGCCGGCTATCGGGCGTCGCTCGCCGCCACCGCGGACGTGGGCGCCTCGACCGACGCCACCGCCGGCGCCGCCGCGCAAGCCCCCGACGCCCGCAAGCAACGCGAAGCGATCCGCGAGCGCAATCTCGTGATCGGCTCGGCCGTGCTGAGCGCGCCGCTCGTCGTGCCGATGCTCGTCGCGCCGTTCGGTTTCGACGCGATGCTGCCCGGCTGGCTGCAGCTCGTGCTCGCGTCGATCGTCCAGTTCGGCTTCGGCGCGCGCTTCTACCGCGCCGCCTGGCATGCGGTGAAGGCACGCACGGGCAACATGGACCTGCTCGTCGCACTCGGCACGTCGGCCGCGTTCGGCCTGAGCCTGTGGATGCTGCTGCGCGACCCCGCGCACCCCGGCCACCTGTATTTCGAGGCATCGGCCGTCATCGTCACGCTGGTGCGCTTCGGCAAATGGCTCGAAGCGCGCGCGAAACGCCAGACGACCGAGGCGATCCGCGCGCTGAACGCGCTGCGTCCGGACCGTGCGCGCGTCGTCGAGCACGGTGTCGAACGCGACGTGCCGCTCGCGCAGGTGCGCGTCGGCACGACCGTCAGCATCCGTCCCGGCGAGCGTGTGCCCGTCGATGGCCGGATCGTGTCGGGCCGCTCGCACGTCGACGAATCGCTGATCACCGGTGAAAGCCTGCCGGTGCCGAAGGACGACGGCGACCCGGTCACGGCCGGGTCGATCAACGGCGAAGGCGCGCTCGTCGTCGAAACCACCGCGATCGGCGCGGAAACGACGCTCGCACGCATCATCCGCCTCGTCGAATCCGCCCAGGCGGAGAAAGCGCCGATCCAGCGGCTCGTCGATCGCGTCAGCGAAGTGTTCGTGCCGGCGATCCTCGGCATCGCCGTGCTGACGCTGATCGGCTGGCTGATCGCCGGCGCCGGCACCGAAACGGCGATCCTCAACGCGGTCGCGGTGCTCGTCATCGCGTGCCCGTGCGCGCTCGGCCTCGCGACGCCCGCGGCGATCATGGCCGGCACCGGCGTCGCGGCCCGCCACGGCGTGCTGATCAAGGACGCCCAGGCGCTCGAACTCGCGCAGCGCACCACCGTGATCGCGTTCGACAAGACCGGCACGCTGACCGAAGGCAAACCGTCCGTGACGGCGTTCGACGCCGTCGGCATCCCGCGCGAGCAGGCGCTCGCGCTCGCGGCCGCGGTCCAGCGGCAAAGCGATCACCCGCTCGCGCGCGCGGTGGTCGCCGCACACGATGCTGACATCCTGGCTCGCGGCGGCGGCGGCGCGGGTTCGGCCGAGATCGTCGCGGCCGATGCGCGCGCGGTGGCCGGACGCGGGGTCGAAGCGCGTGTCGACGGGCAGCTTCTCGCGCTCGGCAGCACCCGCTGGCGCGATGAACTCGACATCGTCGTGCCGCCCGAACTCGACGCGCGTGCCGCGGAACTCGAACGCGCGGGCAACACGATTTCGTGGCTGATGCGCGCCGATGCGCCGCGTGCGCTGCTCGCGCTGATCGCGTTCGGCGACACCGTGAAGCCCGGCGCGCGCGACGCGGTCGCGGCCCTGTCGGCACGCGGCGTCGCGAGCGTGCTCGTGACGGGCGACAACCGCGGCAGCGCGGCGGCAGTCGCAGCGACGCTCGGGATCGGCGAAGTGCATGCGCAGGTGCTGCCCGACGACAAGGCACGCGTGGTGACCGAACTGAAGCGTACGCACGGCGGAATCGTCGCGATGGTCGGCGACGGGATCAACGATGCGCCCGCGCTCGCCGCGGCCGATGTCGGCATCGCGATGGCCACCGGCACCGACGTCGCGATGCACACGGCCGGCATCACGCTGATGCGCGGCGACCCGGCGCTCGTCGCCGATGCGATCGACATCTCGAAGCGGACGTACCGGAAGATCCAGCAGAACCTGTTCTGGGCGTTCGTCTATAACCTGATCGGCGTGCCGCTCGCGGCGCTCGGCTGGTTGAATCCGGTGATCGCGGGGGCGGCGATGGCGTTCTCCAGCGTCAGCGTCGTGACGAATGCGTTGCTGCTGAGGAGATGGAAAGGGCGGGCGCGATGAGCCGGCGCGGCGCGAAAACGGGCGGGACTGCAACCCGCACGCTCGCCGCCGCGCGCAGGATTCAACGGCTTCGACGAATCCAGAAACAATACGCGCCGATCGCGACCAGCATCGCGCCATCGACAATACCCAGCAACGGGAGCGGATTCGTCCACTTGTCCATATTGGTCGTCCGCGCGTAGCAGGGTGGTCCGTCGCCGTATGCCTCTTCGAGATTGATCGCGTTGAACGCAAAAACGAGCAGGATCGAAATCAGCAGCGCCACACCAATCAAGATATGCAACGGGCGTTTTCGCATGTCAGTATTGAATCGTCAGTGGAACGTAGCACTCGGGCGCGTCCTTCGTCGCCGCCTCGATGTCTCGAACGAAATTTTCCATTCCGGAATGAAGATTGATGCATCCGGCAGATCCCGCGTTCGTGCCACCATGGATGAAGAATCCACCGCGACCGAACGCTCGGGTTCCGGGCATGACATGAATGGTCAGTCGGTGATCGCCGCAGGCTGCGTATGAGTACGCCAAACTGTTGGCCCGCTCATCATAGGAGCCACACTGGATTTCGGTTGCCATGCCGGTTGGGGGGCCCGCGCTCAAAAGGCCAAATCGGACTCGCGGGCCCATCCAGAGCGCGCCACGGCCCACGTGTGCGCTGACGTGAAATCGTGTCGAAACGAAAACGTTGCGCCTGCGGTGTCGAATCTTCGTCGTTAGCCAGAGACGACCGGCTTGATCAGCGTCGTCGTGATCGGCGCGAAGCCGCACGCCCGATACAGCGCACGGGCAGCCGTGTTGTGATTGAACACCGACAGCCCGATCTCGGTGACGCCATGGCGGCGCGCCTCGGCCTCCAGCGCATCGAGCGCGCGTGTGGCCCAGCCCTGGCGCCGCCGGGCCGGGACGATGTCGAGGTCGTAGATGAACAGCGTGCGGTTCGGCCCTTCGGGCACGATCGCGTACCAGAGATCGCCGACCGTGTCGCCCCTGGCGGCGTCGATCAGCTGGACGAGTGTCTGGCCGGAAGTGAGCAGGCCGTCGGGCAGCAGCGTATCGAAACAGGCGCGGGCGCGGCTCGCCGCGTCGTCGGCCGCATTCTGCCCGGATGACACGAGATCGCGCGCGTAGCCGTCGATGGCGCGCGTGCGGTATGCGTGGAATTCACCGGCCGTCATCGGCCGCATCTGCAGCATGGCCCGGGTGTCGCGAGGGAAGTCGGACTTCCAGTGTAGCGGGACGGTCACACCGGCGCGCGATGCGACGGCGGAAAGCGGGCAGGCAGTCGCGGCGAGCGCTGCGCCGGATCAGCGAGTCAGCGAGTCAGCGAGTCAGCGAATCAGCAAATCAGCAAATCAGCAAATCAGCGAATCAGCGAATCAGCGAATCAGCGACGGTACAGGACGATCGGCACGAGGTTCGCACGACGCACGCGCTCGGCTTCGGCGCGACGCGCAGCGTACGAATATTCCGCGTCGAGCGGCAGGTGCGGGGAGACGAACAGGTCGTCGATCTTTTGCAGCAGGGCAAGAATGAAGCTCATGTGAGACTCCTGACAGATGGCGCTAGGGTTTTCCCTTAGACGAACTCCATTCTAAGGGTTTTCCCTGAACTCTGCCAGCGCGCCGCATCAGTTTGCCGCACCCCGTGCAACCGCCAATGGACGGTCACCCGCGACGCGCCTTGCCAGGCCGGGGTTTGCAGGTAGGGTCGGACGATTTAGTGCGTTCGACGCGCGCGCTTCGCGGCCGTCGCCTCACGGTTCGCATTGCGCTGCAGCCGGTCGACCTGCGACAGCATCGCTTCGTGGTGTTCCGCGAGCGTCATCAGCGTTGCCTGCTGCGTCGACAGATCGGCAGCCAGCCGGTCTATCCGCTGTTGCCGGGCATCCAGTTCCTGCTTCAGGTGCGCGATCTGCCGTGTTTGCAGCACCAGTGCGGTGAGCCCCGCGAACACGACGATCGCCAGTGCCAGCAGCAGCCGGTTGACGCGACGCATCTCGCGATCGGCCGCCTGCTTCATGCCGGCCGTCTCGGCCTGCAGGGTGGCGAGCCGATCCGACAGCGGGCGCAGATGCGTGTCGGGATCGAAGGCTGGCCCGCTCGACGCGGCCGGTTGCGCGCGATCCGCCGACGGCTTCGTCACGAACGACGCCGCGGACGCCACCGGCTGCACGACCGGCGACGCCGGCGCTGCGGCTGCTCGCGTAGCATCACGGGTACTCGCGGCAATCGCGGCAGCGACCGGCCCGGCCGGTTCGGCTCTCGCCTGCGTTTCGGCCGTCGCCTGCGGTTCGGCGGACGGCGCAGTGTGCTGCGCCGGAGTCGCCTCCGCCCCGGCGCCGACAGCCGCTGCTCCCGGCGCACTACGCACCGCTGGCGCTCCCGCTTCGCGCGTGCCGGCAGTCGCACGTCGCTTGCCGCGGGAGGATGCGCGACGCCCCTTCGTGGTCTCGCCGGGCGCCCGCGCCGCGTCATCGTGTGCGACCGGCACGGCGGCACCTTCGGCCTCCCCGCCCGCTTTCACGAGACGATCGGCGATGACGGCCTCGACCGCACCACCCAACGCATCGGCATTCGCGGTCGAACGATCGGCGTTCGTCCCGGCCGCGCCGCCGGCTTCCGACACGCTGCCGGCCTTCATCTGGCCGCCGCCCGTTGCCGACTCACCAGCTGCGGGCGCGCCGCCACCATCGGACAGCAGCGCCCCGCCGGGTTTCGTCGTGTCTGCAGCGGGCGCGGGCACGACATCGGCATCGGCCGCATCGCCGGTTCCACGCGTCGAAGCAGACTCCGTCGTCGTCGCGACGTCGGGAGCCGGCTCGGCCGCATCGGCAGCGGCGCCCGGCGTCGCGAATCCGTCCAGCGTCGCCTGCCGAGCGGCGTCCTCGCCGTCTGCCACGGCGGCCACCGTCTCGGCGTCCGCCACCGCGTCATCACGCGAGACGGCCGGCGCACGCGCAGCCGGCTCGCGCACCGGATCGCCGAACAGGTCGAGCGTGTGTTCGTCCCGCGGCGCATCGCCGCCCGCGTTGCCGGACCGCGCGGTTGCCTTGGCGGCGGTGTCTGCCGCGGCCGCGGCGGAACGCGGGCGCGAACGGGCCGATGAACGGTCGGAGCGGGAATGGGAACGGGAGCGAGGCACGGAAACGGATTCGGTCATGGAGTCGGATTGCAGGCCCGCGAGCGCGGAACCGAAGGTCGAACGGAATCAGTGACCGGCCATTGTCGCATGACCGATCGCCGATCCGGCCGATCGGATGCCGTCTATTCGTCGCCCGGCAACCCGCCGCCTTGCTCGAATCGCGTCACGCACGACAGCCCGCGCAGCTTGTCGCAGATCGCGCGATATTCGAGATCCGACACGCGCCCGAGCGCGATGCGCACCGCGTCGTGCTCGCCCGTGTCGTCGGCGCGCTGCACGATGAATTGCTTCACGCGCGCGCTGTCGGGGCCGAGCGCCGCGTGCAGCGAATCGAACGTCAGCGCGCCGCTCACCACCGTCAGCGCGAGCTGGCGCCGCTGCCGCACCGTGAAGTAGCGCCGCTCGAGCGGCTTGATGCCGGCCAGGATGATCAGGATGATGACCGTCGCGGCAATCGCCGCGACGTACAGGCCGCCGCCCACCGCGAGGCCGATCGCGGCGACCGACCACAGGCTCGCGGCCGTCGTCAGCCCGCGCACGATCTCGCCGCGCAGCAGGATCGAGCCCGCGCCGAGGAAACCGATCCCCGATACCACCTGCGCGGCGGTCCGCGACGGATCGAGCACGACGTGGTCGCTGCTGCCAAGCACATCGGCGAAACCGAATGCCGATACGATCATGATGAGCGTCGAGCCGACACAGACCAGCATGTGCGTGCGCAGGCCGGCCGCCCAGGAAAGGCGCTCGCGCTCGATGCCGATGACGCTGCCGAGCGCCGCCGCGAGAACCAGCCGCATCACGAGTTCCAGGTTGCCGAGCATCCGATTTCTCTCCTTTTTTGGCGTCGGCCGCGCGGAATGTTTTATCCTTGGCCCCGGCCGCGCCGATCCTCCGGGCCGCGCCGACACGTTTCGATCCAAGCGCATAACCCCGTCATGTCCGTTTCCGACTCCGCTTCCGCCCAGGCCGCCCAGCTGCGCCGTCATTTCGCGCACGTCGTCTTGCCGATCTGGCAGGGTTCAGGGTTCGACCACACGCTGCGGCTACCGTTCGAGGCCGTCGATCCGGCCAGCCATGCACCGCTGCCCGTCACCCGTTATCGCGCCATGGCCTGCGCGCGGCAGCTGTTCGTGTTCGCGCAGGCCGGCAACATCGCGCACGCGGCCACGCTGTTCGACTCGCTGTGCGGCCGCTTCCGCGACCCGCGCCACGGCGGCTGGTTCTACAGCGTCGACGCGCAAGGCGCGCCGCTCGACACGACCAAGGACCTCTATACGCACGCGTTCGTCGTGTTCGCGTGTGCCGCGTGGCATGCGGCGTCGGGCGACGCCGCGGCGCGCGCGGCCGCCGAGGACACCGCCGCGCTGATCCAGGACCGCTTCGCGCCGCAGCCGGGCGACGCGCTGCTCGACGCCGCGCGTCACGCCGATTTCTCGTCGTCGGGCAGCGGCGCGCTGCAGAACCCGCTGATGCACCTGACCGAAGCGTGGCTCGCGGCCGCCGATGCGTTCGGCGACGCGGCGTTCGACGATGCGCTCGCGCGCACCGCGCAGGCCGTCGAACGCACGTTCGTCGATACCGTGACCGGCTGCGTCGCCGAGCTGCCGCTCGGGGCGGCCGACAACCGCTTCGAGCCCGGCCATCAGTTCGAGTGGTTCTATCTGGTCGACGCGGCCGGCGCGCGCCTCGCGCAAACCGGGCTGCCCGACGCGCTCGCGCGCGCGTTCGCGTTCGCCGAGCAGCACGGGGTCGATCCGCAGACGGGCGCCGTGTGCGCGGCGGTCGACGCACGAGGCGCATGCCTCGACGGCACGCAGCGGATCTGGGCGCAGACCGAATACCTGCGCGCGCTCGCGACGCACGGCGGCACGCCGGCGTCCGCGCCGCTCGCGCGGCAGATCGAGCGCTTCGCCGCGCGCTTCCTGCATCCGCGCGGCTGGTTCGAGTGCAAGACGGCCGACGGGCAGGTGTCGCGCGCCGACATGCCGTCGACGACGCCCTACCACCTCGCGACCGCTTACGCGGCGCTGCCCGCCGTTTCGTAACCGGCGTCGGCCGGCGACGGCGACCCGCGAACGTCGCGAACCCCGCGAGCCGCGCGCGCGTCGCCCAGTTCGAACACCGACACCGCCTGCATCAGGTGCGCGGTCTGGTCGTTCAGCGACGCGGCCGCCGCCGCGACTTCCTCCACCAGTGCCGCGTTCTGCTGCGTCAGCTGGTCCATTTGCGTGACGGCCTGGTTGACCTGCTCGATGCCGACGGTCTGCTCGACCGACGCGGCCGTGATCTCCGACATCGTCTGCACGACCCGCGTGATCGACGCCGAGACCGTCCGCATCGCGTCGCCGGCCCGTTCGACGAGTTCCGAGCCGCCGTCGATCTGCGCGACCGACTCCTCGATCAGCGCCTTGATCTCCTTCGCCGATTGCGCGCTGCGCTGCGCGAGCGAGCGCACTTCGCCCGCGACCACCGCGAAACCGCGACCCTGCTCGCCGGCCCGCGCGGCCTCGACCGCCGCGTTCAGCGCGAGAATGTTGGTCTGGAACGCGATGCCGTCGATCACCGAAATGATCTCCGCGATCCGCCCGGAGCTCTGCGCGATGCCGCGCATCCGGTCGATCACGCTGTCGACCACGCCGCCGCCGTGGCGCGTCGCGTCAAGCGCCGCGTCGGCCAGCGCGCTGGCCGCCCGTGCGCTGTCGGTGTTCTGGCGCACGGTCGCGGTCAGTTCCTCCATGCTCGCGGCGGTTTCCTCGAGCGACGCGGCCTGCGTGCCCGTGCGCGCGGACAGGTCCGCGTTGCCGCCGGCGATCTCGCCCGCGCCGAGGTGGATCGCGTCGGATGCGTGACGCACGGTGCGCACGGTGTCCGCGATGCTCGCCTGCATCGCGGCGAGGCCGCGCAGCATCCGGTCGATCTCGAACACGCCGCCCGCCCGCACGGCCTCGTCGAGCCGGCCCTGCGCGATCCGCTCGAAATGGCGGCCGGCTTCGTCCAGCGGCGCGACGACCGTGCGCCGCGCGGCCGCGTAGATGGCCGCGCTTGCCGCGAGCATCGCCACTAGCAGCACGATGCCGACCCACTTGAACCACTGCATCCCGCTGTCGATCGTGGCGAGCGCGTCGCGGCTCGACGCGCCGCCGTAGTCGGCGAAGCGGTGCAGTTCGGCGAGATACGCGTCCTGGAAGCCTTGGGTCGGCTGGTCGAGGAACGCCTGGATGTTGTCGGCGTCGAGGAACTGCACGAGTTCGCCCAGCGCGCCGCGCAGCGCGCGATAGCGCTCGGCGAGCGCCGCGACGCGCGCGCGGTTCGTCGCGTCGACGGCCTGTGCGGCCGTCAGCGCGGCGAACGCCTTGTCCGCTTCGCCGAGCGAAGCGCTGGCATGACGGATGATCTCGTCGGGCTTCGGGCCGCCGCGCACCATCCGCGTGCCGGCGCGCGACAGGTTCACGCGGGCGTCGAGCAGGCGCTCGGTCGCCTGGCTGGCCGCGTCGACCTGCGCGATCGCGACGTTCGACAGATCGTCGACGCCGCTGCGCGTCGACGCGAGCGCCCAGAAGCCGAGCGCCTCGATCGCGAACAGAAAGAGGCAAAACACGGTCAACACGCCGAGCAGACCCGACGCGAGCTTGATTTTTCCGAACATGGGGGAGATTCCTGGAGAGCCGACGATGAAGCAATGCCCCGGCATTAGCGGCATTTCTTCGTCGGACTTTAGGAACATCCGGCGAGAGGCGCCCGGCCAGTGCCCGCCATTCCCGTCGAATCGCCGGCAAACGAGGACAACACGCGCGTTCGACGCAATCATCACGTCGCATCGCGTCCGCGTCGCATCGCGCCGGCATCTGCACGAAATGCGGACGAATTTCCTTGCTTATCCGCGGCCCCCTTCCTAGAGTTCAGCGCAAGCGGACACGCATTGGGGAAGTCGATGACGGACATCACGGACCACGCGCGCGGCGCATTGCGCGCGCAACCGTTCAGCATGCTGCTGGGCACGGAGCTGATGCATATCGGCGACAACGAAGTGTCGCTGTGCCTGCCCGTGCGGGAAGAACTGCGGCAGCAGCACGGCTTCGTGCACGGCGGCGTGATCGGCTATCTCGCCGACAACGCGCTGACGTTCGCCGGCGCGCTGGTGCTCGGCCCGCGCGTCATCACCGCCGAATACAAGATCAACTACCTGCGGCCGGCCGTGAACGGCACGCTCGTTGCGCGGGCGAAGGTCGTCTACGCGGGCCGGCACCAGGCGACCTGCCAGTGTCATGTGTTCGTCATCGACGGCGATCACGAACGGCTCGTCGCGATCGCGCAAGGCACGATCAACCGCGTCGGCGACGGCAAGATGCCGGATGCGCGGGAGGAAACGGCGTGAGGCAGATTCGTCGGCGAATCGTTCGGCTGTCTTATTGCTCGCCCTGAACCGAAAATTGAAATGGAATCTCGGGACGCGTAAATCGAAGCCGAACCTCGTTCAGGGCCGGAACAAAGCGCCGCTTTTCAAACGTGTAGTACGAAATTAATAGGCCGAGACGGGTCTCTTGTGCATCATCGAACAGATAGCTGTTCTTCGGAAATGCAAGCAATCCGGCCTTTGTTGCCAATACGGCCCGACAGGACGAAAGCAGACTCGGCAAATGAAGAAATGCCGCGCTTTTTCTAGACTCGAACGGGTTGGTCAGCAAGTAGATTTGGCGATGGCGGCCAGATTCACCAGACCCGTTGCTGTTTCCCTCCACACAAAGAGCCGACGGACGATGGTCCGCGGCTCCAGAAAAAAATATGCTCGCGCTTCCGGGGTAGATATCCACTGGATGTTCACCAGGGAAAGTCGTTGCGTTCGAAAAGCGATAGATCCTGCCGCCAATCGATATCTGGTTCTCCGCTACTGTGACGTGTACCGTCTTCCCGTCCAAGTCGATTTGAAAATCCTGGTATACGCCTCCATTACCGCGATAGGAATATAGAACGCTTGCGCGTTGCTCGACTGGACTGCCAAACAATGCACTCGATTGGGCCGCATAGAACTCGTCATAGCTGTCGTAGATCGTAGCGCCATGAGCGCTCCTTGCGAAGGCAACCAGGATTGCCACCAAGGTCATTGCGGGTTTCATCGGTATGCTTTTCCTCCGCTCGCCTTCAGATAGTCGGGATTGTGCTTCCAAAATACCGTATCCCCGTGCGCGGCTGTCGAAACCCACACCGAATCGTAACGCCCGCGCTCACCCCCATCGACGATCTTCCCGGTCCTTTTATTTCGGATTTTCCATCGAACGATGACCTCGCGCCGCTTCTCCGGCACGCCAAAAATGTTGTCCGATTGCGAACCCCATTTGAAGCCATCACGAACCTTGGGATGGTTTCCGTAATTGGTTTTGAAGTCCCGGCCGTCCCACCAAAATGCCCCATTCGAGGGGTCCGGCCGCTCGTTGGCCAATGCTTTTTGAGCCCAGTCAACAGCCAGCGCCATGCCAGGATTCAACACAATTTCGCTGTCAGGCGTGCGCATCAATTTGTTGAATCTTGCGTTGGAGCCATCCCATGCATACGAGTAATTCGGGTCCGCCGCACGCAGTTCCGACACCATTTTTCCTCCCCACGCTCGGCACCGATTTGCGACGGCAAACGCAATCCCTCCGATTTCCTGCGAATCGTTCGCCGTGGACGCCTCCCCATACGCAATCGCGGCAAGTAATCGCACGTTCCCATCAATCATGCCTCTCATCGTACGTCACCCTCGCGCCATGCCACGAAGATGAGATTCGGATGCGCCTTCACCGAGAAAGCGCGAGTTTCCCCTTCCGTTAGCGCCGCGTCGCAGACAAGGGATTGCTCGTCACTCGAGAGCCTGTAGATCATTCCCTCGACAGGGGTATCGGTCATCGCATCACGGATTTCGAAGTAGCACTCGAGATCGTCATCTACGTCCACGTGCGCCCGACTATGTGTGCGAGCGTGTGGAGTAACAAGAGTCGCCGCTTCCTCTGCCGTAAAAGACATGCTCATGCCGCGCTCCGCATAAAAAACGGGCGGCGGATTGCAACCACAGACGTTGATGTCACCGCTCAACGCCCAAGGCTTGCCATTCGGCCCGGTACCCGGCCAGCGTGGACCTGCCGGCGCAATAAATCCTTCCTGCTTGCACGCTGCGCAGTACGTTTTCATGTAGAGCGTCGCGATATGCACGCGTGGCGGCGGATTGGAACACGTGACGTGCTCCAATCCTTCCGTAATGCTCGCACTGCCACCCTGATCGCCCTTCGCAAGGAAATAGCGGATCACGCGACGTCTCCTGGGCGTGCCGTAGTCGAACGCTTCACCAGCGTGAAGGTAAAGGCGGATACGAGACCCTCGCGCTCCGGGCTGTCCGTAATGATGTCGCCGTTATCGAGTTCGCTTCCGACGAAAGCCAGCGGCTCGAAGTCACGGTTATCCGCCAGCGCAAGGCCGCTTACGATTCGCGCGGTCGAACCGTCCGCATAGTGGACCTGATTACCCACGATACCAGCCTTGCCAAGCCGGACACCGGTGCTCAATGCACCGGTAGCGTTGCGCAGCACGCCACCTCGCGCAGTCGTTGCGCCTCGCACCGCGAGCCGGTAGCGCGGCGGCTCAGGCGAAGGCACATAAGCCGCATCGAACAAGCCATCGACGGTCTCACCCGCCGGAACATGAATGCCCCATAACCGCTGAAGTGTTTCGACGATACGATCGCCATTGCTCAATCGGCTACCTACCAGTGCAAATGGCTTTTCTCGGCAAACCGCATAATTGCCCGCGCCGTCGGTAATGACTGCCTCACTGCCATCCTCATACGTGACGACATCGCCAACCCGGGCAACAGCAAGCCCGGCGACAGCAAGGCCGCTGCTAGCTTGGGTCACACGACCACCGCGCTCAGTGAGCGCTCCGATGGTGGCGAAAAGATAAGTCGGCGCGCTCTGCTCGTTCTTCATCTGGATGTCCTTTCTCGACGAATGGATAAGGATTGTTCGACGCAAAAATTTGCGTGATCGAGAAAGGAAAAACAATCAGACGAATTCGAAACTCCTACCGACAACGAGGATTATTTTTTTCTGCCTCAATACCTCGATGCGGTCGGCATTATCCGAGATATATCCGACTTGGGATGCGCTTACGCTTCATCGTCCGTCAACGGCAGAAACCGCGGCGCCACGCGCGCCCGAACGTTGCCGCTCGCATCGGTACGATAGATCCCGCGCGCCGCATTGTGCGGATGCTCCAGTGCTTCGGCCACGCTCAGCACCGGCGCGAAGCACGCGTCCGTCCCTTCGAGCAGCGCGCGCCAGTGCGCGGACGGCTGCTGCGCGAACACCTCCGCGAAACGTGCCTTCAGCGCCGTCCAGCGCGCGCGATCGTACTGCGACGCCGGATCGACGTCGCTCAAACCGAGCAGCTCGACCAGCAACGCATAGAACGGCGGCTCGAGCGCGCCGATCGTCACGCATTCGCCGTCCGCGCATCGATACACGTCGTAGAACGGCGCATCGTGGAAGAGGCTCGGCTGCGCGCCATCGAGCTGCCCGTTCGCGCGTGCCCACAACGCGAGCGAGCCGAGCATCGACACGATGTCGACGATCGCGCCGTCGACCACGCGCCCCGGGCCGCCGCCGCGCACGTCGAACAGCGCGCAGACGATCCCGAATGCGAGCCCGAGCGCGCCGCCCGCATCGCCGACGACGGTCGGCGGCACGCCGGGCCGGCCGTCGCGCGGTGCCGACAGCGACAGCAGCCCCGTCAGCGCGACGTAGTTCAGGTCATGCCCGGCGGCCGTCGCGAGCGGGCCGCCCTGGCCCCAGCCCGTCATGCGCCCATACACGAGCTTCGGGTTGTGGCGCGCGCAATCGTCGGGCCCGAGGCCGAGGCGTTCCATCACGCCGGGACGCAGGCCCTCGATCAGCGCATCGGCCTGGGCGATCAGCGCGAGCGCCGCATCGCGGCCGGCCGGCGTCTTCAGATCGAGTTCGACGATCGTCTTGCCTTCGCGCAGCAGGTCGCCGTCGCGGCCCTGCAGCGCGTCCGGTGCGCTGGTGCGGCCCGCCGGACGCGCGATCAGCGTGATGCGCGCGCCCATCCCGGCGAGCATCCAGCCCGCGAGCGGGCCGGGGCCGAGGCCTTCGAATTCGACGATGTGGACGCCGGCAAGCGGCGCATCAAGCGACATGCGATTCTCCTGTCGATCCACGTTAGCGCTTTAGCGCTTACGTGGGTCCCATGCTTCGCGGTCGATCCGCGTTAGCCCTTTAGCGCTTACGCGGGTCCCGTTCTTCGCGGTCGATCCACGTTAGCGCTTTAGTGCTCACGTGGGTCCCATGCTTTGGGATCGATCTGCGATGACTCACGCCAGCGCGGATCCGTGCGTCACGACCGGGGCACGCTTCCGCGCACCGGTACGGTCACCGATCCCACGCGTTGAATAGCGAATTGCCTTCGTCACGCATGCGCCAAACGAAAAAATCCCTGCGCAGCCGGTCCGCTTCGCAGGGATCGGTCCGGTTCAGCGCTGCAGGGTTGCACGCACGAACCGCGGCATGCTCAGAACGCATCCCCCGGCACCCGCACCCAGCCTTCCATCAGCACGCGCGCGCTGCGGCTCATGATCGCCTTCGTGACGGTCCATTCGCCGTTCTCGAGCTGCGCTTCCGCGCCGACGCGCAGCGTGCCCGACGGATGCCCGAAGCGCACCGCATTACGCTCACCGCCGCCCGCCGCAAGGTTGACGAGCGTGCCGGGGATCGCCGCGGCCGTGCCGATCGCGACCGCCGCCGTGCCCATCATCGCGTGGTGCAGCTTGCCCATCGACATCGCCCGCACCAGCAGGTCGACGTCGCCCGCATTCACGCGCTTGCCGCTCGACGCGACATAGTCGGCCGGCTTCGCGACGAACGCGACCTTCGGCGTGTGCTGCCGCGTCGCGATCTCGTCGAGCGTGTCGATCAGCCCCATGCGCAGCGCGCCGTGCGCGCGGATCGTCTCGAACTTCTCGAGCGCCTTCGGGTCGCCGTTGATCGCGTCCTGCAGCTCCGTTCCCGTATAGCCGATCGCTTCGGCCTCGACGAAGATGGTCGGAATCCCCGCGTTGATCATTGTCGCCTTCAGCGTGCCGATACCCGGCACGGCGAGGTCGTCGACCAGGTTGCCGGTCGGAAACATCGAGCCGCCCGCGCCCTCTTCGTCGGCGGCCGGGTCCATGAACTCGAGCTGCACTTCGGCGGCCGGGAACGTGACGCCGTCCAGTTCGAAATCGCCCGTCTCCTGCACCGCGCCGTTCGTGACCGGCACGTGCGCGACGATCGTCTTGCCGATGTTCGCCTGCCAGATCCGCACGGTCGCGACGCCGTCGCGCGGCACGCGCGACGCATCGACGAGGCCGCCGCTGATCGCGAACGGGCCGACCGCCGCCGACAGGTTGCCGCAGTTGCCGGTCCAGTCGACGAACGCGCGGTCGATCGCGACCTGCCCGAACAGGTAGTCGACATCATGCCCCGGCCGCGTGCTCTTCGACACGATCACCGTCTTGCTGGTGGACGACGTCGCGCCGCCCATCCCGTCGATCTGCTTGCCGTACGGATCGGGGCTGCCGATCACGCGCAAGAGCAGCGCGTCGCGCGCGGCGCCCGGCGCCTGCGCGGCGTCCGGCAGGTCCTGCAGCCGGAAGAACACGCCCTTGCTGGTGCCGCCGCGCAGGTAGGTCGCGGGAATCCTGATTTGAGGAATGTGAGCCATGTTTGCGTTGTCCCTGTATGACCCGGTCAAGCCGCCTGCGACGATTCGAGGAAGTCCTGCGCGAAGCGCTGCAGCACGCCGCCCGCGTCGTAGATCGACACTTCCTCGGCCGTATCGAGCCGGCACGTCACCGGCACTTCCACGCGCTCGCCGTTCTTGCGGTGAATCACCAGCGTGAGATCGGCACGCGGCGTGCGCTCGCCGATCACGTCGAAGGTCTCGGTGCCGTCGATGCCGAGCGTCGTGCGGTTCGTGCCCGGCTTGAACTCGAGCGGCAGCACGCCCATCCCGATCAGGTTCGTGCGGTGGATCCGCTCGAAGCCCTCGGCGACGATGGCCTCGACGCCCGCGAGCCGCACGCCCTTCGCGGCCCAGTCGCGCGACGAGCCCTGGCCGTAGTCGGCGCCCGCGATCACGATCAGCGGCTGCTTGCGATTCATGTACGTCTCGATCGCTTCCCACATCCGCATGACCTTGCCGTCCGGCTCGACGCGCGCGAGCGAGCCCTTCTTCACCGCGCCGTCGACAACCGCCATCTCGTTGATCAGCGTCGGGTTCGCGAAGGTCGCGCGCTGCGCGGTCAGGTGGTCTCCCCGGTGCGTCGCGTACGAGTTGAAGTCTTCTTCAGGCAGGCCCATCTTCGCGAGGTATTCGCCGGCCGCGCTGTTCGCGAGGATCGCGTTCGACGGCGACAGGTGGTCGGTCGTGATGTTGTCGCCGAGCACCGCGAGCGGGCGCATGCCCTCGAGCGTGCGCTCGCCGGCCAGCGCGCCTTCCCAGTACGGCGGGCGGCGGATGTACGTGCTCTGCGCGCGCCAGTCGTACAGCGGCGCCGCGCGCTCGCCCGCATCGGCCGCGCGCGCGAACATCGGTTCGTAGACCTTGCGGAACTGCTCGGGCTTCACGCTCGACGCGACGATCGCATCGATCTCCTCGTCGGTCGGCCAGATATCCTTCAGCGTGACGGGCTTGCCGTCCTGGTCGTGGCCCAGCACGTCCTTCTCGATGTCGAAGCGGATCGTGCCGGCGATCGCATACGCGACGACGAGCGGCGGCGACGCGAGGAACGCCTGCTTCGCATACGGGTGGATACGGCCGTCGAAGTTGCGGTTGCCGGACAGCACGGCCGTCGCGTACAGGTCGCGATCGACGATCTCCTGCTGGATCTTCGGGTCGAGCGCGCCCGACATCCCGTTGCAGGTCGTGCACGCGAACGCGACGATGCCGAAGCCGAGCTTCTCGAGCTCCGGCAGCAGGTTCGCTTCTTCCAGATACAGCTCGACCGCCTTCGAGCCCGGCGCGAGCGAGCTCTTCACCCACGGTTTGCGCGTGAGGCCGCGCGCGTTCGCGTTGCGCGCGAGCAAGGCCGCGGCGATCACGTTGCGCGGGTTGCTGGTGTTCGTGCAGCTCGTGATCGCGGCGATGATCACCGCGCCGTCGGGCATCTCGCCCGCCTTCTCTTCCCACTGGCCGGCGATCCCGCGCGCGGCGAGGTCGGACGTCGGCAGCCGCTTGTGCGGGTTCGACGGGCCGGCCATGTTGCGCACGACGCTCGACAGGTCGAACGTCAGCGTGCGCTCGTACTGCGCATCGTTCAGCGTATCGGCCCACAGGCCCGTCACCTTCGCGTAGGTCTCGACCAGCTTCACCTGCTCGTCGCTGCGGCCGGTGAGGCGCAGGTAGTCGGTCGTCTGGCCGTCGATGAAGAACATCGCGGCCGTCGCGCCATATTCGGGCGCCATGTTCGAGATCGTCGCGCGATCGCCGAGCGTGAGGCTCGCCGCGCCTTCGCCGCGGAATTCCAGGTACGCGCCGACCACCTTTTCCTTGCGCAGGAACTCGGTCAGCGCGAGCACCACGTCGGTTGCCGTGATGCCCGGCTGACGCTTGCCGGTCAGCTCGACGCCGACGATGTCGGGCAGGCGCATCCACGATGCGCGGCCGAGCATCACGTTCTCCGCTTCCAGCCCGCCCACGCCGATCGCGATCACGCCGAGCGCGTCGACGTGCGGCGTATGGCTGTCGGTGCCGACGCAGGTGTCCGGGAACGCGACGCCGTCCTGCGCCTGGATCACCGGCGACATCTTCTCGAGGTTGATCTGGTGCATGATGCCGTTGCCCGGCGGGATCACGTCGACGTTCTCGAACGACCGCTTGGTCCATTCGATGAAGTGGAAGCGATCCTCGTTGCGGCGATCCTCGATCGCGCGGTTCTTCGCGAACGCGTCGGGATCGAAGCCGCCGCACTCGACGGCGAGCGAGTGGTCGACGATCAGCTGCACGGGCACGACCGGGTTCACCTTGGCCGGGTCGCCGCCGCGCTCGGCGATCGCGTCGCGCAGGCCCGCGAGGTCGACGAGCGCCGTCTGGCCGAGGATGTCGTGGCACACCACGCGCGCCGGGAACCACGGGAAGTCGCGTTCGCGCTTGCGCTCGATGATCTGCTTCAGCGACTCGGCGAGGATCGCCGGATCGCAGCGGCGCACGAGGTTTTCGGCGAGCACGCGCGACGTGTACGGCAGCGTGTCGTACGCGCCGGGGGCGATCGCTTCGACCGCGGCACGCGCGTCGAAGTAGTCCAGCGACGTGCCGGGCAGGGGTTTGCGGTTGGCGGTATTCATGATGTGGGGCGGAATTCGGGGTAAGACGTTGCGCGCGCGCCGGCGGCCCGCATCACGGGCGCCGGCGCGCGCGGCCGAAGATCAGCGCTTCTCGATCGGCACGAACTGCAGGTCTTCCGGACCCGTGTAGTTCGCGCTCGGGCGGATGATCTTGTTGTCGACGCGCTGCTCGATGATGTGCGCGCTCCAGCCGGACGTGCGCGAGATCACGAACAGCGGCGTGAACATCGCGGTCGGCACACCCATCATGTGATACGACACCGCGCTGAACCAGTCGAGGTTCGGGAACATCTTCTTCGCGTCCCACATCACCGATTCCAGGCGCTCGGCGATGCTGTACAGCTTCAGGTCGCCCGCTTCCTTCGACAGCTTGTGCGCGACGCCCTTGATCACCTTGTTGCGCGGATCGGAGATCGTGTAGACCGGGTGGCCGAAGCCGATCACGACTTCCTTGTTCTCGACGCGGCGGCGGATGTCGGCCTCGGCGTCGTCCGGCGAGCTGTAGCGGCTCTGGATTTCATACGCGACTTCGTTCGCGCCGCCGTGCTTCGGCCCGCGCAGCGCGCCGATCGCGCCGGTGATCGCCGAATAGATGTCCGAACCCGTGCCCGCGATCACGCGGCCGGTGAACGTCGATGCGTTGAACTCGTGCTCCGCGTACAGGATCAGCGACGTGTGCATCGCGTCGACCCACGACTTCGACGGCGTCTTGCCGTGCAGCAGGTGCAGGAAGTGACCGCCGATCGAGTCGTCGTCGGTTTCCGTCTCGATGCGCTTGCCGTTGTGCGAGAAGTGATACCAGTAAAGCAGCATCGAGCCGAGCGACGCCATCAGGCGGTCGGCGATGTCGCGCGCGCCCGGCAGGTTGTGATCGTCTTTCTCCGGCAGCACGGTGCCGAGCACCGACACGCCGGTGCGCATCACGTCCATCGGATGAGCCGACGCCGGGATCTGCTCGAGCGCGGCCTTCAGCGCGCTCGGCAGGCCGCGCAGCGCGCGCAGCTTGGTCTTGTATGCGGCGAGTTCGGTCAGGTTCGGCAGCGTGCCGTGCACGAGCAGGTGTGCGATTTCCTCGAACTCGCACGATTCGGCGACGTCGAGAATGTCGTAGCCGCGATAGTGCAGGTCGTTGCCGGTCTTGCCGACCGTGCACAGCGCCGTGTTGCCGGCCGTCACGCCCGACAGCGCCACCGACTTCTTCGGCTTGAATGCGCCTGCGGCGGCCGGTGCTGCTGCGTCTTTCGTCTCGCTCATGTTTCCGTTCTCCAATGGGTATCTGGGGTGTCACGTCGGCCGGACGCGGCGCTCGTGCGCGCGGCCCGGCTTCATGCAAAGCGTTCCGGGAACCGTGTCCCGGCGCGCGGGCCGCGTTACTTCTTGCCCTGCGCGAACAGTTCGTCGAGCTTCTGCTCGTACGCGTGATAGCCGAGGAAGTCGTACAGCTCGGCGCGGGTCTGCATGGTCGGCACCGCCGCCTTCTGCGTGCCGTCGCGACGCAGCGTCTCGTAGAAATTCAGCGCGGCCTTGTTCATCGCGCGATACGCGCCGCAGCAGTACAGCGCGATGTCGACGTTCGCCTCGCGCAGCTCGTCGAGCGTGAACAGCGGCGTCGAGCCGAACTCGGTCAGGTTCGCGAGGATCGGCACCTTCACCGCGGCCTTGAAGCGGCGATAGTCGTCGAGCGTCTTCATCGCTTCCGGGAAGATCATGTCCGCGCCGGCTTCCACGTAGGCGATCGCGCGCTCGATCGCGGCGTCGATCCCTTCTGCAGCAGCCGCGTCGGTGCGGGCCATGATCACGAACTGGTCGTCGGTGCGCGCGTCGACCGCGGCCTTCACGCGATCGACCATTTCGTCGGTCGGCACGACTTCCTTGCCCGGACGGTGGCCGCAGCGCTTCTGGCCGACCTGGTCCTCGAGGTGGACGGCCGCGACACCGGCCTTGATGAACGAACGAACCGTGCGCGCGATGTTGAACGCGCCGCCCCAGCCCGTATCGATGTCGACGAGCAGCGGCAGGTCGGTCGCGTTGGTGATCCGGTTCGCGTCGATCAGCACGTCTTCCATCGTGCTGATGCCGAGATCGGGAATGCCGAGCGAATTCGCGGCGACGCCGCCGCCCGACAGGTACACGGCCTTGAAGCCGACGGCCTGCGCCATCTTGGCTGCGTACGCGGTGATCGCGCCGACCACCTGCAGCGGCTGCTCGGCCGCGACTGCCGCGCGGAATTTCGCGCCGGCGCTCTGAAGATGCGTGTTGCTCATGAACGGCCTCCTGAAGGAATGACCATGAACAGCAAGGACCGGGCCAGCTTGTGAAGCGGGGCTAACCCACTGATTTTTAAGCAACCGGCATGGGCGAGGCAGCGCCCAATGATTTCATTTCAGCAATTTCAGGTTTCAAAAATGAAATCGCGCGCGCATAATCGGTCGCCATGGACCTCTCCTCGACCAAGCCCGTCGGCCCGGCCGACCGCACGGTGCGTCCGCGCATCTGGGCGATGGGCATCAGCCGCCTGCGCGACCTGTTTCGCGAGATCGCCGGCGAATTCGACGAACGCGCCGACGTGCGCATCGTCACGCGGGCCTATGAAGACGCGCTGAGCGCGATCGCGGAGGCCGGCACCGCGCGCCCCGACGTGATCGTCGCAGCCGGCTCGAACGGCGGCTTCCTGAAAACGCGTGCGCAGGTGCCGGTCGTGGTCGTGTCGCCGACCGGCTTCGACGTGATGCAGGCGCTCGCGCGCGCGCGGCGCGACGCATCGCGGATCGCGCTCGTCAGCGCGGGCGAGACGCCGCCCGAAGTGCGCCGCTTCGTCGCCGCCTACGGCCTCGACGTGCAGTTTGCGTCATATCAGTCCGCGCAGGAAGCGGAAGCCTGCGTGCACGACCTGCACGACCGCGGCATCGAGACGATCGTCGGCCCCGGCCTCGTCACCGATCTCGCGGCGAGCGCCGGCATGGGCGCGGTGTTCCTGTATTCGCACGCGTCGGTGCGCAAGGCGGTCGAGACGGCGCTCGAAGTCGCGTACGCGACGCACGCCGAGGCGTTTCGCCGCCAGCGGCTCGACAACCTGCTGCAGCACCTGCGCGACGGCGTGGTCGCGCTCGACGCGCGCGGCCGCGTCGAAGCCATCAACGAGCGGCTCGCGTCGGCGCTCGGGGTCGAACCCGCGGCGGCCGTCGGCCGCGCGCTCGTCGACCTGCGTCCGGAACTGCGCACGCTGCGCGGCGAGGACGGCGACGCGCTCGCGACCGTGCGCGGCGTGCGCTACGTCGTGCATCGCGGGCCGCTCGTCGATCGCGGCGTCACGTCGGGCAGCGTGCTGACGTTCCAGGAATCGCGCGCGGTCGAACGGCTCGACCGCGCGCTGCGTTCGCAGCCGAACACGCAGCAGTTCGCGGCGCGCTACACGCTCGACGACGTGGTCGGCGCGTCCGCGCCGATGGCGCGCGTGCGCGATCTCGTGCGCCGCTACGCGAAATCCGATGCGACGGTGCTTGTGCTCGGCGAAAGCGGCACCGGCAAGGAAATGATCGCGCAGAGCCTGCACGCGCTGTCGGTGCGGCGCAGCTATCCGTTCGTCGCGATCAACTGCGGCGCGTTTCCGGAGGCGCTGCTCGAGAGCGAGCTGTTCGGTTACGAGGAAGGCGCGTTCACCGGCGCGCGGCGCGGCGGCAAGACCGGGCTGTTCGAGGCCGCGCACCGCGGCACGCTGTTTCTCGACGAGATCGGCGAGATGCCGCCGTCGCTGCAAAGCCGGCTGCTGCGCGTGCTGCAGGAGCGCGAGGTGATCCGTCTCGGCTCGACCGAGCCGATCCGCATCGACGTGCGCGTGATCGCCGCGACGCACCGGCCGCTGCTCGCGGCCGTCGAGGCCGGCACGTTCCGCGCGGACCTGTATTACCGGCTCAACATCCTGAACGTCGGCCTGCCGCCGCTGCGCGAGCGCGCCGCCGACATTCCGGCGCTCGCCGCCACGCTGCTCGTGCAGGCCGCGCGGCGCGAGCCGCGGCTGGCCGAACGCATACGCGAGGCCGACGATGCGATGCGCGTGCTCGGCGCGACGCAGGCGACGCTCGCGCGCTACCGCTGGCCCGGCAACGTGCGGGAACTGCAGAACGTGATCGAGCGGATCGCGGTGGAACTGGCCGAGGAGGTCGACGAGCACGATCCGGGCGCCGCGTGCGCGGCACTCGCGCCCGATGCGCTGCAGGCGATCGCACCCGAGCTGTTCGCGGCGCTGCCCGATGCGGCCGATGCCGACGCCACCGACGCGCAGACGCTCCACGCGCGCCGCCGTCGCGCGGAAGCCGACGAGATCCGCGCGGTGCTCGATGCGTGCGGCGGCGATCGCGATCGCGCGTGCGCGATGCTCGGCATCAGCAAGACGACGCTGTGGCGGAAGCTGTCGGCGAAATAGGTTCGGGCGGGATGGGCGCGATCGACGCGTGACGCACAGGGACGCGCGCTGCCGTCAATCGGCCTTGTGATAGTGGCGGTACGCCTTCGCGCGATTGCCGCAGGACGACATCGAGCACCAGCGGCGGCTGCCGTTCCTGCTGTCGTCGATGAAGAGCCACTGGCATGCGTCGTTCGCGCAGCGCTTGACCTTCGCGAGGCGCGCACCGCCCAGCAGGTCGGTCGCCGACCACAGCACCGGGCTCAGCAGCCCCGCGAGCGTCGCGCCCGCTGCCCCGATCCGCCACGCGTAACCGCCGTCGATCCGCGCGAGCGCGACGCGCGGCGCCGCTTCCGCCAGAAAACCGCCCAGCAGCGCGAGATCGTCGGCTTGCGGCTCGCGCCGCTCGGCCTGCGCGTGAAAGAGCCGGTACAACCCCTCGCGCAGCGCGAGCGCGCGCGTCAGCATCGCCGGCGCGTCCTCCTTCTCGTTCGCTTGTGCTTGTGCGCGACACGCGTCGGTCAGGCCGGCCGGCACGCCCGCCTGCTCGCGACACCACGTGAACAGGTCGTCCAGCGTGCCGAAGGTTTCGGTCGGCACGTCGGCGCCACGCCAGTACAGCGTGTTCGCGAAATCGATGCTCAGCGTTTCGGACGGCGCCGGAACCAGGCAGTCCGTCGTGACGGAAGGTTGCGTTTTGCTCATGACGCGATCGTATCTAACCACCATGCCGGTTGACAAGCATCCGGGCGCTTCCTAACATAACCAGCATGGTGGTTAAAAACGGGTTTGCTGCTGTGATGTCCCCTCTTTAGTTCAAGGAGCCACAGATGATCGATCGTTTTTCGCACGACGTTGTCCACACCGGCCACAGCCGCGCGTTCCACGACAGCATGCTCCGCGCGCTTCGTCACAAGCGGATGGCCTGATGGTTATAAACAGGTTTGCTGCACTGATGCCCCCCTTCAGTTCAAGGAGCCACAGATGATCGATCACCTTTCGTTCGGCGTTGCCCACATCGACCGCAGCCGCGCGTTCTACGACAGCACGCTCGGCGCGCTCGGCTACAAGCGGCTGTACAGCGACGACGGATCCCTCGGCTACGGCACCAGCGAACCGGTGCTGTGGTTGCAGCACGCGGCACGTCCGGTCGTCGCCGATCCCGATTCAGGGTTGCACCTGTCGTTTCGCGCGGCGTCGCCGGTGGAAGTCGATGCGTTCTACCGCGCCGCGCTGCAGCACGGCGGACAGGACAACGGCGGGCCGGGCAAACGCGAGCACTACGGCCCCGGCTATTACGCGGCGTTCGTCGTCGATCCCGACGGGTATCGCCTCGAAGCCCATTGCGAGCTGGGCAACGTCGTCTGATCCGCCGAGTCCCAACGCGGATGAACGACAAGGGCCCGGTTCCGCGTCATGCGGAACCGGGCCCTTGTCTTTGTTGCATCGGGGTCGGCGCTCGACTCGCGTCGGTCGCCGCCGGCGATCCGGCGACGGGTCCGGCGGCGCTGGCGGATAGCCGGCCGGTTACGTCCGCCAGCCTCGCCCGCGCCGCGCGAGCGCTCACTGCGCGTTGCGCGTGCTCTGCAACTGCTCGCCGAGCCCCGCGATCCCGAGGCGCACCGTCTGACCGGCCTTCAGGAACACCGGCGACGGCTTGATGCCCATCCCGACGCCCGGCGGCGTACCGGTCGTGATCACGTCGCCCGGTTGCAGCGTCATGCAGGTCGACAGGTAGGCGATCAGTTGCGCGACGGTGAACACCATCGTGCGCGTGTTGCCGTTCTGATAGCGGTGGCCGTCGATCTCGAGCCACAGGTCGAGGCGCTGCGGATCGGGCACCTCGTCGCGCGTGACGAGCCACGGGCCGATCGGGCCGAACGTGTCGAAGCCCTTGCCCTTGTCCCACTGGCCGCCGCGCTCGATCTGCCACTCGCGCTCGGACACGTCGTTGACGACGCAGTAGCCGGCGACGTAATCCAGCGCGCGCGCTTCGTCGACGTCCTTGCACGTCGCGCCGATCACGACGCCCAGTTCGACTTCCCAGTCCGTCTTCACGGAGCCCTTCGGGATGTCGATGCCGTCGTTCGGGCCGCAGATCGAACTGGTCCACTTGCCGAACACCACGGGTTCCTTCGGCACCGGCATGCCGGCTTCGGCTGCGTGATCGGCATAGTTGAGACCAATGCCGATGAACTTGCCGACGCGCCCGACGCAGGCGCCGATGCGCGGCTCGCCGGAGACAAGCGGCAGCGTGGCCGGGTCGATCGCGCGCAGGCGCGCGAGACCGGCGTCGGACAGCGCGTCGCCGGCAAGATCCGGCACGTGCGCGGACAGGTCGCGAATCCGGCCGTCCGCGTCGAGAATACCGGGCTTTTCCTGGCCCGACGGGCCATAGCGAAGCAGTTTCATCGTGCTCAACCTCTGTTGTCGAATGTGACAGGATACCGGCCGACGCGGCCGCTGACGGCCACGCGCCGGACTGAATGCCGATCGTCGATGACGCGCGTCGGCCCCCGAATCCGGCAGGCCAATCGACACGCGAGGCTCGCGCAGGCGCAGCGATCGCGGCGCCGCACCGGGTGCGACGCGCATCGAACGGGCGGCCGCCGGTCTGCGCATCGGCGACGACGGCCCGGCATCCGCGCCATGTGCCGGCCGATGCCGGTCGGCTTCACGCGCGGCCGCACCGTCGCTGGCCCGCCGCTCTTTGTACCATCGGCGGCCCGCCGTGAAATGGCGCGCGACGGATACCGACTATTGGTGCGCCTGCGGAGGTTGCACAGCAGCATCGGGGCCGCCGAACCATCGGCTTTACGCCCAATGCTGCGGTCCTTCGATACCGAAAGATGAATGTCGAATATTTCTTACGACCCTGTCATCGAGAACGGCATGTGATCCGTTCTTGCTGGACAACGATCGGCAAAAAGACGCCGCATTGCACACTGAACGTTTATTGTCAGGCTCGTCCGGACGGCAGTCACATCCGCATGCGGCTTCGCGAATCTGCGTGCAAACCGGCCAGCGTGCGTCGCCAACCGATTGGCCATTCCCGGACTTCCTACCATGACGCAAACGACCAATAACCCGCTCCCCGGCAGCGACGCACGGGCGTCGATGGGCGCAGCCGACCGCTATCGCGCACCCGCCCTCGACAAGGG
Organism: Burkholderia sp. BCC1998; assembly: GCF_905339875.1. Lineage (NCBI taxonomy): Bacteria > Pseudomonadati > Pseudomonadota > Betaproteobacteria > Burkholderiales > Burkholderiaceae > Burkholderia > Burkholderia sp. BCC1998. Next base: position 166,472 of record NZ_CAJPHE010000006.1, on the reverse strand, counting down.
GCTCGACATTCTCGAACTCCTGTCGGAACAAAAGGAAGGGCTCACCCGCACCGAAATCACGAAGGAGCTCGGCCGCAACGCGAGCGAGATCTACCGGATGCTCGAACGTCTCGTCGCGCGCCGCTACGTGATGCGCTCGAGCGGCGGCGACCGTTACACGCTCAGCCTGAAACTGTTCGCGCTCGCGCACCGCCATCCGCCGATGAACCGGCTGATCGCCGAGGCCTTGCCGCTGATGCAGCGCTTCGCCGATGCGGCCGAACAATCGTGCCATCTGACCGTCTACGATCGCGGCAACCTGCTCGTGATCGCACAGGTGGACGGCCCCGGCCCGTGGGGCGTGTCGGTGCGGCTCGGCTCGCGCGTCGGGCTTGCCGATACGGCGTCGGGACGCGTGATGCTGTCGTTCCAGGGTACCGAGCAGCGCGCGCACATGCTGGTCGAGCATCGCAAGGTCAAGGGTGAAACGCCGATGAACGAGCAGGAACTCGCGCACGCGTGCCACTCCATCCGCCAGTCCGGCTACGTGCGCCAGGACAGCCGCCAGGCATACGGCGTCACCGACCTGAGCGCGCCGATCCTCGGCCCGGCCGGCCATGCGATCGCGGTGCTGACCTGCCCGTACATGCGCCGGATCGACTCGCACATGGCGCCGTCCGTGGAGGTGGTCGTCGCAAGGCTGCGCGATACGGCAGGCCAGTTGTCGATGTGCCGCGCGGAGACTTGCTGAATGTGGTTGAGCCGGCGACCGCGTTGAAAGTGGTCGGGCGGTCGGGCGCGGCGGGCGGTCGTTCGGTCAGCGGGTCGGGCAGGCCGGTGCGACGCCGCCCACGCGGTATGCGATGCGCGCCGGTCGCGCAGGCGTTCGTACCGGCATTCCGCAGACCGTTTCCGGATGCGCGGACGCCGCGCTACGCTAGAATAGCGGCCCTCTCAAAAACTACGGCGGCCGGCTGTCGCGGCCGTCGTATCCGATGGATGTCATGGCCAAACTTCTGAACGATCAAGAATTCCAGCGTTTCTCCGAACTTCAGCAGAAGCAGGCGAGCTTCACGATCACGTCCGAGGAAGCGGACGAGCTGCGCGACATCGTCGCGCGCGCGCAGAAGAAGCGCGACGACCGTGCCGCAGCGATGCGGGCGATCGAGAACTACATCGAGCAGTTCGACATCACGCCCGACGAACTCTTTTCGCCCGAGCAGATCGGCGACGCCGCACGTACCTACGGCCTCATCACGGCCACCAAGAAGGAACGCACGCTGCCGCCGTCGATCACGTTCAACGGCAAGCCGTACCAATGGACCAAGACGCTTCCGGACGACGTGCGCGGTGCGCTGTTCGATGCATTCACGGCCGGCGAATCGGTCAAGCGCTTCATCGCGATGCCGAAGGACATCGCGCGTTGCGCGCTGACGATCGCCCGCCTCGAGCGCGAAACCGGCGGCATCTATGCCGACGCGCACCTCGAAGAACTCGCGATTTCGCGTGAGCAGGTGAACGACGCGGCGTCGAAACTCGCCGCATAAACGCTGCTGCGGGCACGGTTCATGCATGCCCGCACCGGCGCGGACGCCGGCAAAAGCCGGCGCCGCGCCAGCCGGAGCACTGCGTTCGCAAGCTCCCGAAAAGTCTCACCGAAGCGTCCCGTAAACGCTCACCCAGACATCCCGGAAAAGCTCACCTGAAGCCCCCGGAGACGCTCACCAACCCCTTCCCGAACGTTCTCACCGATGCCTCCCGGAGATGCTCACCGGGGCCTCCCGGAAAGGCTCACCAGGGCTTCCTGCAAGGGCTCACCGGCAGTTCCCCGGAAAGGCTCACCGAGCACTCCCGTATCGGCTCACCCGACAGCTCCCGGAAAAGCTCACTCGCGGCTCCCGAAAAGTCTCACCTTTGCTCTGTTTCCGATGCTGCGCGTGCGAAATGCCGGAGTTCGTGCGCTCGACCACGGCCCCGGAACCGGTGGTACGCGGAGGTCATCGGCGCACGCAACGCGCCCGCCGCGGATGCCGTGACTCGACGCGTTCGACATTCCCCGCCGGTCACCGGGCGAACGTTGTACCGATCCGCGCAATCGAGCGAACCAGCCGAACGATCGGCGCACCGAACCACGACGAATTCGCTCGGCAGTGCCTGTGCATCATCGACATCATGCATGCCGTACCGACTCTGCATGCTGCGCCGGACGTGCGAACACACGCACCCACGCGATTACGGTTGCAGCTTCATCCTGAACCCCACCACGCCGGGTTCCTCCGTCGTCGACACGGCGAAGCCGCACGCCTTCGCCAGCGAGATCATCGCGGTGTTCTCGCGCAGCGCCTCGCCGATCATCCATCCGGTGCCGCGCGATCGCGCATAGTCGATGATGCGGGTCATCATCAGCCGCCCGAGCCCCTTGCCCTTCTGATCGGGCCGCACGGCGATCGCGAACTCCGCCGTCTCGTTGTCGGGATCGGTAACCGCACGCGCCACCGCGAGCGTGTGCGACCGGCCCGACACGTCGGTGAACGACACGATGAAGGCCATCTCGCGGTCGTAGTCGATCTGCGTCATGCGCGCGACTTGCGAATGATCGAAGCTGCGCACCGCGCCGAAGAACCGCATCCGCAGATCGTCCGGCGTCATCGCGCCGAGCAGTTCGTTGTGTGCTTCCTCGTCTTCCGGACGGATCGGACGGATCGTCACAGTCTCGCCGCGCCATTCGAGCGTCTGCTCGAGATGGCGCGGATACGGCATGATCGCGAGCCGGCTGCGCCCGGCCGCCACCGTGATGCGCGGCCCGACCACGTATGCCCGATCGGACAGCACGCGCAGCGTGACCGACATCGCGACGACTTCGCGCACGTCGCAAACGACTTGCGACAGTGCCGTCAGCGCATCGAGCGTGGGTTCGACGGGCGTGCGGCGCGCATATGGCGAACGCTCCATCACCGCGCGGGCGAGCACCGTATTCAACGGCGGCAGCCCGTACACGACGAACGGCGCCGATACGCCATCCGCCGGCGGCACGGCATAACGGAACACCGGGCCGAAGTTCGAATCGTCGTACATGTCGACCGTGACGTCGACGATTCTGGCTCCGGCCGATTCGTCGGCCGGTGAATCGGCCGGCTCGCCGTGCAGGCCGAAGTGGGAGAGCCAATGCAACGCCGCTTCGCCGGCCAGTTCATGCTCGCCGGCCTCGACCATCCGTCGCGCCTCGGCCTGCGCGGATGCAACGCATTCGGCCGGCTGCGGCGGCGTGCCCTCGGGCGTCTGCATCAGCAACTGCCGCCCGAGGTTGTAGTCGACGAGCCGTGCGTATGCGCGCGCAAGCCGCTGCGGCGTGGTGTGCACGGGAATGCCGTTCGCGTGCAGTGCGTCGCGCGTCGCCGCGTCGACCGCACCGAAGAAACACGCGAGGATGCCGCGGTACGCGTACTGCCGCGATTCGATCAGCGTGCGCGCGACCGCGTCGGCCGGCGCGCTGTGAGACGTCGAATGCACGACGAACAGCGTGCCCGTTTGCGGAAACGGCGCGAGCGCCTCGATGGCGGCGCCGAAATGCTCGGGACGCGCATCGTCGCCGAGCGTCAGCGGATTGCCGGGGGCGGCCAGATGCGGCAGCGCGGCCGCGACCGCCGACGTGGCCGCCGCCGGCCAGTCGGCCAGCACGTCGCGCACCTCCGCGACCGCATCGACCGCGAGTTTCGCGACGCCTGCGTCGCTCGTCACGAGCGTCGCCGCGCCACGCGCGGTGACGCGCCCGACGCCGAGCGTCTCGATCTCGTCGAGCAGATCGTCGAGCGCATCGACACGCACCAACCCCGCGCGCTGGAACGCCGCCGTGTAAAGCGCGTCGCCGGGATCGGCGCGCCCAGTGCGCAGCGCGAGCACCGGCTTGTTGCGCGCCGCCGCACGCGCTGCCGACATGAACTTGCGCGCGGCGCACACGGTGTCGAGTTCCAGCAGGATCGCGCGCGTGCCGGGATCGCTGGCGAGGTAGTCGAGCACGTCGCCCGCATCGACGTCGGCCTCGCGGCCCAGCGCGACGACATGCGAAAAACCGAGGCCTCGCGCATCGGCCCAGCCGAGTACCGCGTTCGTCAGCGCGTTCGATTGCGACACCCACGCGACGCCGCCCGATCGTGCCGTATAGGCCGGCGCGCCGAAATGCGCATGCCGCGCGGGCGACAGCACGCCGAGACTGCCGGGCCCGACGATTCGGAGCACGAACGGCTTCGCGGCCTTGAGCGTGCGCTCGAGCGCGGCGCGATCGGCGTCGGTGCGCGCCTCGCCGACGATCACCGCGACGCGCGTGCCGATCTCGCCGAGCTTGCGCACGATGCCGGCCCACGTGGCAGGCGGCGTGCAGATCACGGCGACCGACGGCGGCGCGGGCAGCCGGTCGACATCGGCCACGACCGTGTGCCCGTTCAGTTCGCGATGCTTCGGATTGACGGGCCACACGGGCCCCTCGAACGCGCCGTCGAGCACGCGCGCCCACACCATCGCACCGATACTGCCCGCGCGCGACGATGCACCGACGACCGCGACGGAACTGGGCTGGAATAACGCATCGAGATGGCGGACGGTCACATCGGCTCCATACGGTAACGAAAGACGACCCGACCGGCACACAGGCACGGATGGCCGTGCACCGGTCGACGCGAACTCCAAGCATAGGCGAACCCGATGCGGCTGCCTATATGCCGAACGGCCGACTGTGCGACGCGCATCAATGCCCGCAACATGGGCCGGTCGCCGACGCCTTCGCACGACGCAATGGGCGAAGGCGACACGATGCGGTCATCCGGCCGTCACTTCAAAGGTGAGGATTTACAGGAACCATGGTGAGCAAGTTCGGGAATTGCACGGCGCAATGCGCCAATGCGCGAGAGGTGACGGCAATCGGCGGTACGTCAGCACCGCGGCGATCGACAACGCCAATGCGCGCATGCCGCGTAATTGCGGGGTTGTTTACCGGAATTCGCGGCGATATCCGGTCGAATCGCGGTGAATTCGCAAAACGGCATCCGTCAATCGCGCGGCATTGGCGCTCAATTCGCGGTTTCAAGTCGTGCTGCCGCCACCCAAAAACAAAACGGTGCGACGGCCGCATGGCCGTTCGCACCGTCAGTCAGCGCACGAAAGGTGAGAATTTTCGGGAGTCAGTCCTTGATCAGGAAACGCGCGCGGTTCTTGCCGAGCCATGCCGGCGCACGCCCGCGGCCACTCCACGTTTCGCCCGTCTTCGGATTCAGGTACTTCGGCGGCAACGGACGCTTCGGTTTCGCGGCGGCAGCAGTGCCGATCGGCCGGAAACCGAGCTCTTCCGCGGTAATGTCGAACTCCTCGATTTTCGCCCGAATGGCGGCAATCGCATCGGCAATCGCCTTTTCGCGTTCCTTGTCGATCTTTTGCTGAAGTCTTTCGAGCTGCGCTGTCAGTTGCCTGTAGGTCGCCATATTGGATGGGACTCCGTGAGTGTTATTCATGAAAAATAGCCGACTCCAAGCGAATGGAAAAGCGCTTCACCCGATTATGGTCTCCTTATCCAGGCATATCGGGATCAATAGCCGCTTTTCCTCTTGCATGCGAAGAGAAGATTTCGCACGGCGTCATCGGTCGATTGCTGGAGAACGTCGTATTCCCCATTGCAGATGGCGCGGGCATTGTCCGTGCAATTGCTCCAGTCGCTGCCGGTGCACTGCACCTGCGTAGTCGGGCGCCCGTCAGAAGTGAACAGCGGCGCCCCACCGCCGCAGCCGCCGAGCCCCGCAACCAGGGCCAACAATCCGGCCCGACGCCAATGCGTTCGAGGCCACCGACAGACCGACGCAAGCATGTGATTCATTGTTCTTTCCGTCAACCGATTTTTGAATGCCGCGAGTATGCCACGCACCGTCGTCACACGTTCAGTCCCGCGCTCGGTCCGGCGTCCGGTCCGGGCGTCCGCGCGTCTTGTACGGCACGGCCCGGTGCGGATCGTCGGTGATGCGAACGAACACCTGCTCGACGTCGGGGAGCGCGCCGAGTTCGCGCGCCAGCGCCTCCCGATCGAATGCCGGATCGGCGCACCCTTCGACATAGATGAAGCGCCGCTGCACGGTGATCCACAGGCTCGTGCCCTGCAGACGATCGGTGCCCGCGAAATGCGCTTTCGCCGCCTCGGCGATCGGCGCGTCATACATATAGGAATTCGGTTTCGTGCAGCGGTGAGCGAGCCAGCAGGTGGTCCCGCGCTCGGCGCGGTAATGCGCGTCGTCCGTCATCTCGGCACGCGTCATCCACGGGCCGAGCGGCAGCGGGCATTCCGCGAAGCCCCGCGACAACGCGACGAACGGATCGTTGTACCAGTTGCGCCGCACCGCAGGCGAATCCTCGTCGCCCGACTGAGCGAACGAGGACGTCGCCGCCAGTATGGCCAGCCATCCGGCAATGCCGATTCGCTTCATCGTTGTCTCCTGTCGGGCACTTCACCGGTGCCGTTCGTCATGTCCGGGCGCATCCGCCGCCGCTTGCTACCGGTCGATCCCGAGCGCCGCGAGTTTCTTGTAGAGCGTCGCCCGGCCAATGCCGATGCGGGCGGCCGCTTCCACGACCTTCCCGTCACAGGCCGCGAGCGCGTCGATCAGGAACTGGCGCTCCCACGCGGCCAATGCATCGGCATACGAAACGACCGGCACACCGGCGGCACCCGATGCGTCGCCCGCGTCCCGGCCGAGCGGCAACGGAACAGCCCGCGTGCCCGCCGGCACGCTGTCCGGCGCCATGCGCACCGGCCCGAGGAACGGCGCGAGCGCACCCGCATCGATCACCGAGCGATCCGACAGCATCAGCGCGCGCTCGAGCGTATTGCGCAACTCGCGCACATTGCCCGGCCACGGGTACGCGCACAGCATCCGCAGCGCATCGTCGGTCAGTTCGCAGTGCGCGGCACAGCCGTGCTGCGCGGCGAGTTCCTCGAGCGTCGCATAGACGAGCGCCGCGATGTCGGACGCGCGCTCGCGCAAGGGCGGCGCGTGAATCGTCAGCACGTTGAGCCGGTAATAGAGATCCGCGCGAAAGCGGCCGGCCTCGACCAGCGCCGGCAGGTCGGCCGACGTCGCGGCGATGATCCGCACGTCGGCGCGCACGATCCGGTTCGAGCCGACCGGTTCGAACTCCTTGTCCTGCAGCACACGCAGCAGCTTGCCCTGCAGCGGCAACGGCATGTCGCCGATCTCGTCGAGAAACAGCGTGCCGCGATCGGCCAGTTCGAACTTGCCGACGCGTCCCTTGCGGTCGGCGCCGGTATACGCGCCCGGCGCCGCGCCGAAGAATTCGGTTTCGAGCAGCGTGTCGGGAATCGCCGCGACGTTGACGGTCACGAGCGGCTGGAGCGCGCGCGCCGATGCCGCGTGGATCGCATGCGCGAGCAGTTCCTTGCCGGTCCCCGTCTCGCCGAGCAGCAGCACCGGCGAATCGACCTGTGCCGCGCGCCGCGCCTGCCGCTTGGTTTCGAGGCTTGCGGCGCTCGTGCCGACGAAGCTAGCGAACGTGTATTTCGCGCGGCGCGCCTGCGCGAGCGAACGCTGCGTCGCGATCAGTTGCTGCTGAAGCTGCGCGTAACGGGAAAAGATCGGCGTGAGCGTCTTCAACTGGTCGAACAGTGCGAAGCCGATCGCGCCGACCGTCTCGCCCGCCTCGTTCTTCAACGGCAGGCGCGTGACGACGAGCGGCTCGCGGCCCGTCTCCATGATGTCGAGCAGGATCGGCTGTCCGGTCGACACGACCTCGCGCATCAGGCTGTTCGGAATCACCGCCTCGCAGTCGAGGCCGACCGCCTGCTGCGGATCGGCGAACCCGAAGCGCGCCGCATAACGCTCGTTCATCCACACGACGCGCGCGTCGCGATCGACGACCACCGTGCCCGCACTCGAATCCTCGAAGGTCCGAAACAGCGACTCGGCGGCGCGCAGCAGCACGTCGCCGTAATTGACGGGCAGGCGCGCCCAGTCGTTCATCATCGTGTCGTCGTCTCCGCGTACGCTTGGCCGGATGTCTCCGGAACGGGACGCAGTATCTCATTTTGGAGACACGCCGGAATGCCTTGTCCGGGAAAGCCCTGCCCGCTTCGATCGGCTGTCCCGACGGCCAAAGCGTCTCCGGATGGAGACGATTTATGTAGAATCTTCAGACATTGGCCGGCGCGGGCCCGCCGGCCTGCGCCGGACCCATGTCCGGCGGCGCAATGCGGCCGATGGCACGAAATCTGCAAGAACCTGGGCCGGTCCGCGGCGCGCTCCGCGATCGAACAACAACCAAAGCCATTCCAAGCTATTAGGAGACTCCCTTGTCTTTCGTGATCGTCCTCGCCGCGCTGGCGTTCCTGATGTTCGCCGCGTATCGCGGCTACAGCGTGATCCTGTTCGCGCCGATCGCCGCGCTCGGCGCAGTCCTGCTGATCGAACCCGCCGCCGTCGCACCGGTCTTCTCCGGCATCTTCATGGAGAAGATGGTCGGCTTCGTCAAACTGTATTTCCCGGTATTCATGCTCGGCGCCGTGTTCGGCAAGGTGATCGAACTGTCCGGGTTCTCCGAGTCGATCGTGCACGCCGCGATCCGCTACATCGGCCGCTCGCGCGCGAATGCGGTGATCGTCGCGGTGTGCGCGCTGCTCACCTATGGCGGCGTGTCGCTGTTCGTCGTGGTGTTCGCGGTGTACCCGTTCGCGGCCGAGCTCTATCGCCAGAGCAACATTCCGAAGCGGCTGATGCCCGGCGCGATCGCGCTCGGCGCGTTCTCGTTCACGATGGACTCGCTGCCCGGCACGCCGCAGATCCAGAACATCATCCCGACCACGTTCTTCAAGACGACCGCCTGGGCGGCACCCGCACTCGGCACGATCGGCTCGCTGTTCATCATCGTCGTCGGCCTCGCGTACCTGGAATGGCGCCGCCGTTCGGCGATGGCGAAGGGCGAAGGCTACGGCACGTCGCTCGTCAACGAGCCGGAGCGCGTCGAAGCGACGGCACTCCCGAATCCGGCGCTGGCGATCCTGCCGCTGCTCCTCGTCGGCGCGTCGAACTTCACGTTCACGAAGCTGATTCCGCAGTGGTACGGCGCAGCGTCGTATACGGTCGCGCCGGACGTGCTGCCCGGCGTGCACACGCCGGTCACGACGTCGATCAAGACCGTCGTCGCGATCTGGTCGGTCGAGGCCGCGCTGCTGCTCGGCATCGTGCTGGTCGTCCTGACCGCGTTCAAGCGCGTCAGCGACCGCTTCGCGGCCGGTTCGAAGGCCGCCGTCGGCGGTGCGCTGCTCGCCGCGATGAATACCGCATCGGAATACGGGTTCGGTGGCGTGATCGCCGCGCTGCCGGGCTTCCTCGTCGTCAGCGACGCGCTGAAGAGCATTCCGAACCCGCTCGTGAACGCGGCCGTGTCGGTCAGCTCGCTCGCCGGCATCACCGGGTCGGCGTCGGGCGGCATGAGCATCGCGCTCGCCGCGATGTCGGACCTGTTCATCAAGGGCGCGCAGGCCGCCAACATTCCGATGGAGGTGCTGCACCGGGTCGTCGCGATGGCCAGCGGCGGCATGGACACGCTGCCGCACAACGGCGCCGTCATCACGCTGCTCGCGGTCACGGGCCTTACGCACCGCGAGTCGTATCGCGACATCTTCGCGGTCACCGTGATCAAGACGCTCGCGGTGTTCTTCGTGATCGCCGTGTACTACACGACGGGCCTCGTGTAAGCCGCCGCATCGGGCGGCGTTCCGAGCGCCGCCCAACCCTGCCGGCCGCATCGACGCGGCCGGCGCGCCTTCCTCCCTCCGCGGGTTCCCGGCTGTTCGACCGTCCGGCATTGCCGCAGCGGGGCAGCGGCATCACAGCGCGATGCTTGTCGCGACGCGCCGCACCTTCCCGATACCTCCGCTTGCAAACCAGCACGGATCGCCGGGATTCGCATCCGCCACTTCGTCCCCGACCGACCGGAACCGCTCGACGCCACATTGCGGTGCAGACCGGACGGCCCATCGCCCGTCACGCGCCGCCATCCGGCGCCGTCCGCTCCACCGTTCATTGTTTCCGGCAGCAGAACACTGCGTTGGGAGCGATCGCATTTTTCCCGCGCGTGGTCGGGCCTACACTGCTTTCAACCGTCGCCGCTTCGTCAAACGAAGTCCGGCCGCCCAGCTGGAAACATGGAGGTCACGATCATGAAGCGCCTGATTCACGCAGTTGCCGTTGCCCTGGCCGTATCGGCCCCGCTCGCCGCGCACGCGCAGTCGAACCCGCCGCTCACGCGCGCGCAGGTCCGCGCCGAAGTGAAGGCGCTCAAGCAGGCCGGCTTCCAGCCGAGCGACTGGTTCTATCCGGCCAGCATCGTTTCCGCCGAAGCGAAGATCGCGCGCCAGCAAGGTGCCGGATATGGCAACGACCGCGGTGCATCACCGGAGTCGGCCCGGTAATCGCCGCAACGACGCGGCCGTCCCGCCCGACCGCTCCGTCGCGAGCCGTCACGCCTTCACCGGCTCGATCAGTTTCGCGCATGCCGCTGCCTGCGGATCGCCCGCCGGCAGCTTCGCGCACACTCCGTCGAACTGCTTCACGACCGACCTGACCGACGCATCGTGCGCGCCGCCGCCGCGCCAGCGATTCAGTTGCGTGACGACCTTGGTCAGCGCGCGCAAGTTCGCCCCATAAAACGCATCCTTGGTCTTGCCGGCCTGCGCGAGCACGCTCGCGGCGATCGCTTCGATACGCGCCGAATCGTCCGGCGCCAGCGCGACCGCATTCGCGAAATAGGTCGCGCCCCAGCGCAGCTTGGTCGCCGGTCCGCTCGCCGAGTCGTATGCCTTGCGGTACCAGTCGAGCGCCGCGGCCTTGTCGCCGCGCGCCTTCGCATTCGCGGCCAACCCCGACATGAAGTAGTACGGCGTCGCCGAACGCGGCAACTCGGCCTTCAGCAAGACGTCGGATTCGTCGTACAGCCCCGCGTCGGTCAGCGTGTCCGCCGCTTCGCTGACGAGCGCCTGCCGCTCGTACGCGTTCGCGGCGCCCTGCACCGATGCGGCAATCTGCTTGCGCGCGGTATCGACCAGCGCCGGCGCGGCGAGCGGCGCGCCACCGTGCGCGTCGTTGCGCGCGAGCAGCACACGGCCGTGCAGCGCCATCAGCCGGTCGATCGACGACAGCGTCGAATCGGTCGACAGGCGCGCGAGCGCCGTGTCGTACGCGTCGCGCAGCGTCGTGCGCTGCGCGGCGTCGCCGCCGAGGTATGCGACCACGCGCGCGGGCGCCGCGACCAGCACGTCCGAATCCGCCCGCGCCAGCGCCGGTTCGCGCAACACCGCGCGCAGCGCGTCGGCGAGCGCCGCCTTGTCGAGCGCGCCGGCCTGTGCGGGATCGTCCGATGCCGCCACCACCGCCGACTTCAGCGCGAACCGCGCGGCGTCCGCCTTCGCGCCGGCGGCGCGCGCACGTTGCGACAGCGTCTGCAGCGTCAGCGCGACACGATCGGCCGGCACCGGCAGCGCGCCGTCGGTGTCCCAGGAATAGTCGGCCAGCAGATGCCATTCGGCCGGCGTCAGCGCCGCGCCGTTGTTCAGCGCGGTCGAGAGCGTCTGCCGCACCGGATGCGCGGCCGTCATCCCGAGCGACAGCGCCTGCATGTAGCGCTCGAGATCGGCCTCGCCCGGCAGCCGCGTCACTTCGGTGCCGTCCGGACGGAACAGGATCATCGTCGGATAGCCGTGCACCTTGAAGCGCTCGCCGAGCTTCTGCGCGCTTTCGGTATCGCCGTCGAGATACACGGGCACGAAGAACGTCGAGCGAGCCTTGAATGCCTGCTGGCTGAAGATCGTCGACTTCACCTGGTTGCACGACGGGCACCATACGGCACCCCAGTACAGCAGCAGCGGCTTGCCGGTGCGCTTCGCGAGCGCGAACGCGGCATCGACGTCGCCCTGCTGCCAAGCGATGCCGGGCGGCAGATGCGCGCCGCCGCTCGACGGGCCCGATACGAGAGCGCCCTGCGGCGCGTTGGCGGCAAACGCCGCACCCGCGGCGGCGAACAGGCAGGCGGCAGTCAGGTTACGGAGGACGGTTTTCATCAAGGCGGGTTCCGTTGAAAGAGACGGTTGCGGATAGCGGCGTCGCGCGACGGCGGAACCGGTACGCTGCGACGGCCGGCCCATGCGCACGAAACGGCGAAGCGAAAACACGACGAAGCGATGCAACGACGAAGGGTATCGACGGATGGCACCACGCATGCCGGCATCGGCCGTGGGCATCGCGTAGGGATCACGCAGGCATCGACGCGAAAGGCCCCGACCAGTCGCTGCATGCGTACACCGCGCAGCAGTACCAACCGCGACGACCGCGGAGGCCACAGCGACCGGCAGATCATTCGACGATACGATTCGCGCGGCCGGTTGAAAACGAACGAATTCTCGAATGGATATGAAGTGTGGCGTCGCCGACGTGCGCGCCTGCGCGGTCGACGCGACCACCCACTGCGCTGCATGCGGCGCTGCATTGACTGCCGTCGGTCGCTGCACGCGATCGGGTACACAGAGGCGGGCACGACAAGGCGCACGACACGGCCAATGCATGCACATGCCGCGGCCGATGCAACGACGCGCGCCGGCCCACACGCGCCTCAGCACGCTTCCATTACAGCCGCCCCTTGATCCGCGCCATCTGAAACACCGATGCATACGCGCCGTCGCGCAGCGCATAGTCCGGCGCCTCGCCTTCTATCCGGAAGCCGTGCTTTTCGTACAGTGCGATCGCCGCCGGGTTGTCGATGAAACCGACAGCGACGCCAGCTTCTCCCGCCGCGTGGCCGGCCGCGTCGAAACGGGCCGCCACTCGGTCAGCGACCCGGCGATGGGCCTCGCCGACCGCTTCTGACGGCGCCCGCGCCTCCCGGCCGCGCACCGGCCGGGCGCCGGGCGCGGATCGGTCCATTCCGGCTGAAACGCCCGCCCGGCGCGGCTCAAACATCAGAAGGATGGCCGGTGCTGCCCTCATTCAGGGACCACGAAAATGCTCCGTGTTGTGGCCCGTTCGCGTTAAACTTCGTCAAGCTGCATTCAACAACGACATCTTCGCCAACCTGGCACACACGATACGAGGATAGGTTCGATGCGCACTACCGGCTCATCCGGGGCAATGACCCTGCTCACCGAACATGACCCGGCCGACGGCCGCGAACTGCGCTCGCTCCGGCTCGAATCGACCGACGACGGCAAGAGCGTGCTGCTGATCGACATCGACGAGCGCAAGCCCGGCATTCACCGTGAGGTTCGCTACGAGATCACGCCGGCCGAGCTGATCGCGGCGATCCGCTCGCACGGCGCCGAACTGCCTGGCGAAAACCACGGCGCCGCCTCGCTCGTCCGCACCCCTACCCCTTCGTGATGTCGACCGGTGAGCCGCGCACAACGCACCGGCTCACCGATCCGCCCGCATCACCCTGCCGCCGTCAGGCGCTTTGCGTCATTCCCCGCCGTCCGCTTGAAAATGGCCGATAATCGGCCCATCTTCGTACCTTCCACACGCGCTTCCTTTTCGGCCAGCCGTCATGCTCCGTGACCTCGTCGCCCAATACGGGCCGCTTCTCGTCTTCGCCAACGTGCTCGCGGCGGCCATCGGCCTGCCCGTACCGGCGATGCCGACGCTCGTGCTGTTCGGCGCGATGGCCGCGATGAATCCGGCGATGATCGGCTCGCAGCTCCTGACGGTGCTGGCGCTGTCGGTGCTCGGCGCGCTGATTGGCGACACCGTGTGGTACGTCGCCGGGCGGCGCTACGGCGGCACGACGCTGAAGACGATCTGCCGGCTGTCACTGTCGCGCGACACCTGCGTGAAGAAGACCGAACGATTCTTCGGCCGCTACGGCGTGCGCGTGCTCGCGGTCGCCCGCTTCATTCCCGGGCTGTCGCTCGTGTCGGTGCCGATGGCCGGCGCGCTCGGCACGCGCTATCGCACGTTCGCCGGCTACGATGCGCTCGGCGCCGCGCTGTGGACGATCGTCGGCCTCCTCGCGGGGCTCGTGTTCTATCGGCAGATCGACTGGCTGTTCGCCGGCGCGAGCCGGCTCGGCCGCGCGGTACTGCTGGTGATCGTCGCACTGCTGGCCGTCTACGCGGCCGTGCGCTGGATGCGCCGCCGCGCGCTGATCCGCCAGCTCGCGACTGCGCGGATCGGCGTCGACGAGCTCGAAGAACTGCTGCGCGATGCGGCCGCGCCGGTGGTACTCGACGTGCGTTCGCCCGAACACCGCAAGCTCGACCCGTTCACGATTCCCGGCGCGCAGTTCGCGGACGAACGGCACATCGAGGACATCGTCGCGCGCTATCCGTTCTCGCAGAAATTCGTCGTGTATTGCTCGTGCCCGAACGAAGTGACGGCCGCGCTGATGGCCAAGCGCCTGCTCGACGCAGGCTTCACCGATGCGCTGCCGCTGCGCGGCGGCCTCGATGCCTGGCGCGACACGGGCCGCCAGCTCACGTCGCTGGTGGAGGACATGCCCGCCGCGAACGATCCGGTGGCGGGGTTGCACAAGCCGGCCTGATCGAACGGGTCGCAGGCCGGCCGCGCGAGACGAAAACGACTGAAGGGGACGTTGCGTCCCCCCTTCGATCAGAACGCGTGCAGCGGCACGTTCACGACCAGGCGGTATTCCTTGTTGGTCGCGTCCGCGGTGTGCGTGGAACCGGTGTGCCACATCGCGATGAACGTGACCTTCGTGTCCTTCAGCTTGCCGCTCTGGAACGTGTACGACGGGATGAAGCCGAACTCGTGGTGACGGCCCTGCACCGGCGCGCCGTTGCTCCAGTAGATGCTCGACTTGCTCGGATCGTTCGCAGCCCCTGCGCTGCCGTCCGCGCCCCAGCCCGTCACGCCCCAGACCATCGCCTTGAAGCCCGGCAGGCCCGCTTCCTTGCCGTAGAACGTGTAACGCAGCTGCAGCGACTTTTCGTGCGGCGCGTTGTAGTCGACGTCCATCGAGTTGGTCAGGAAGATGCCGTTCGTTTCGTTCAGGTAGTCGAAGAACTGGTCGCCGAGCACCTGCTGATAACCGAGCAGCAGTTCGTGCGGGCCGTGCTGCGCAGCCACCGACAGGCTGTACGCGTTGTTGTTGATCTTGCCCTGCAGCGCGTCGCCCGTGTCGTGCGTCGAGTAAACGTTACCAAAGCCGGTCCACTTGATCGACTTCGTATCGCCGATGCTGTGCTTCACCGACGCGTAGTACTGGTGCCACACGTCGTCGGCCTGGTTGGCGTACAGCGCGACTTCGCCGTCCGGCGAATAGTCCCACGTGCCGCCGACGTAGGTCAGGCGATTGATGCGCGTGCCGCCGTATTGCGTCGTGAGGTTGGTGAGCGTCGTGTGGCCGCGCGCATCGGTCTTCGTGAAGCTGCCGGCCTCGAGCATCACGTTCTTGAATTCGTTGCTGACGATCGTCGCGCCGAGGAACGTCGGCGGCAGCGCGCGGTTGTCGTGCTGCTCCATGAACGGGTTGTCGACGGCCTGCAGACCGTACTTGACCACCGTGTTCGAAATGCGCGCCTTCACGTCGTAGATGCCCGGATAGGCCCATGCGAGCTGGTTCGAACCGCCGCCGCCCTTCGCGATGTGCACCATGCTGCCCGCGCCGGCACCGCCGTCGAGCTTCAGCGCCGCATACAGCGACGCGTCGAAGCCGATGCCGATCAGGCCGGTCGTGTAGCCCGACTCGAAGTTCGCCATCGCGCCCTGGACCCACGCGTGACGGTGCGGGCCGCCCTTGTTGTCGAGCGTGTCCGCATAGTTGCGGAACAGGAAATTCAGGTGGCTGTCGGCAATGAAGCCGTTCGACTTCGACTGTGCCGAAGGCTCGTCGGGCGGCGTGACGGCCTGGGTCGCCTCGGCGTTGATAATGGCGTTCGGGGTCGTTGCCTGCGCAACCGATGTGCCTGCGCCGGCGGACGGCGCCGCCTGCGCGACCGTCAGCGGTGCGGGGGCCGCGTCGTCGGCGTACGCCACGCCGCTCAGCGATACGCCGGCCAGCGCCGGCAAGCCCCATGCAAGCAGCATCTTCGATGCCGTCCCGATCGTCTTTTGCTTGTTCATCGTCATTCTCGTCTTGTGTTGATGTCGTCCACGCCGGTTGCGATCCGCTTCCAGCCCCCCGGCGAGCCCGGTTAAGGACGCGCCTTTACCCGCGGCGCGAAGATCATTCGCGCCGCACCCTACCCCTGTTGACCTGCCTGGTTATGTTTGCTGCGTCACTTCACGCCGCCACGCCCGCCCGGATGCACGCGACACGCGCCGGCGAGCCCTGCCGCACTTCCGGCAGCGGCACGTCCTGCGCGCACGCGTCGATCGCGACCGGGCAGCGCGTGCGGAACGCGCAGCCGGACGGCGGGTTGAGCGGCGACGGCATCTCGCCCGCCAGCAGCATCGGACGGCGAGCACGCTCGCGCGCCGGCTCCGGCGTCGGCGCCGCATCGAGCAGCGCCTTCGTGTACGGGTGCTGCGGCACGCCGTACACGTCATGCCGCGTGCCGAACTCCATCACGCGGCCGAGATACATCACGAGCACGCGCTGGCTGATGGCCTTCACCACCGCCAGGTCGTGCGCGACGAAAAGATAGGACAACGACAGTTCGCGTTGCAGGTCGCGCAGCAGGTTCACGATCTGCGCCTGGATCGACACGTCGAGTGCCGATACGGGCTCGTCGCAGATCACGAGCTTCGGCTCGCCGATCAGCGCGCGCGCGATGCCGACGCGCTGGCACTGTCCGCCGGAAAACTCGTGCGGATAGCGCAGCAGGTGATGTGCGTTCAGGCCGACGCGTTCGAGCATCGTGACCACGCGGCGCCGCACTTCGGCGCGGCCGAGGCCCGCGTGGTGCGTGACGAGCGGCTCCGCGACGATCTGTTCGATCGTCATGCGCGGATCGAGCGACGCGAGCGGATCCTGGAAGATCATCTGCACTTCGCGGCGCATCGCGGTGCCGCGCAGGTGATCGGGCGCGACGGCTTCGCCGCGCCAGCGCACCGTGCCGGCCGTCATCGGCACGAGGCCGATCAGCGCGCGCGCGAGCGTCGACTTCCCGCAGCCCGACTCGCCGACGAGCCCGACCGTCTCGCCGCGCTTCACGTCGAACGACACGCCGTCGACCGCGCGCAGCGTGCCCTTCGGCGACCACGGATAGCCGCCGAGCGGCACGCGGAAATGCACCTTCAGATCGTCGACGGACAGCAGCGTATCGCTCGTCGTGCCCGTCGCGCCGGCATTGCGGCGTTCATCGACGCTCATCGCAGACCTCCCGTCAGATCGGCCAGCGGCCGGTGGCACGCGCGCACCGCGCCCGCCGCGCCATAGGTTTCGAGCGCAGGGCGCGCGGTACCGCAGCGCGCCTCCGCATACGTGCAGCGTTTCGCGAACGCGCAGCCGGCCGGCGCGGTGCCGGGCATCGGCGGATTGCCGGGAATCGCGACGAGCGGCGCGTCGTCGGCGTCGGTCAGGCGCGGCAGCGCGTTGAGCAGGCCGATCGTGTACGGATGCGACGGCGCCGCGAAGATCGAGTCGGCCGGCGCATATTCGACGGTGCGGCCCGCATACATGACCATCACGTCGTCCGCGAGGCCCGCGACCACGCCCATGTCGTGCGTGATCAGCACGATCGCGGTGCCGCGCTCACGGTTCAGCTCGCGCAGCAGATCGATGATCTGCGCCTGCACGGTCACGTCGAGCGCGGTGGTCGGCTCGTCGGCGATCAGGACTTCGGGCTCCGAAAGAAGCGCCATCGCGATCATCACGCGCTGGCGCATGCCGCCGGAAAACTCGTGCGGATACATGCGGATGCGGCGCGCGGCGTCGGGAATGCGCACCGACTCGAGCGCCTCGATCGCGCGCTTCGTCGCTTCCTTGCGCGACAGCTTGCGATGCAGCTGCAGCGTCTCGGTCATCTGCCGCTCGATCGTCAGGAACGGATTGAGCGACGTCATCGGATCCTGGAAGATCATCGCGATCCGGTCGCCGCGCACCGCGTTCAGCGCACGCGTATCCATCTCGAGCAGGTTGTCGCCGCGATAGCGCGCGGCGCCCGTCGTCGCGCCGTTGCCGGCCAGCAGGCCGAGCAGCGCCATCACGGTCTGGCTCTTGCCCGAGCCCGATTCGCCGACGATGCCGAGCGTCTTGCCGGCTTCGAGCGAGAACGACACGCCGCTCACGGCGTCGATCGGCGGTGCGTCCTTGCGCGAGAAGCGCACGCCGAGGTTTTCTACTTCCAACAGAGCAGCCATCTTCAGCGATCCTTCGGGTCGAGCGCGTCACGCAGGCCGTCGCCAACGAAGTTCACGCAGTAGAGCGTCACGCACAGCATGACGGCCGGTGCCAGCAGCAGCCACGGCATCGATTCCAGTTTCTGCGCGCCGTCCTGGATCAGCACGCCCCAGCTCGTCATCGGTTCCTGCACGCCGAGGCCGAGGAACGACAGCACCGATTCGGTCAGCACGATGTTCGGCACCGACACGGTCGCGTACACGACGACCACGCCGAGCAGGTTCGGCACGACGTGGCGCAGCACGATCGACGCGGGCGACACGCCGATCGCGCGCGCCGCGTCGACGAACTCGCGATTGCGCAGCGACAGCGTCTGGCCGCGCACGACGCGCGCCATGTCGATCCACGAGAACGCGCTGATGGTCAGCACGACCAGCATGAACGAGCGGCCGAACAGGGTCATCATCAGGATCGCGATCAGCAGGTACGGGATCGCGTACATCATGTCGACGACGCGCATCATCGCGGAATCGACCCGGCCGCCCGCGAAGCCGGCGGTCGCGCCCCACGCGACGCCGAACAGGCCGGACACCAGCGTGCCGAGCAGGCCGACCTCGATCGACACGCGGCCGCCGATCAGCGTGCGCACGAGCAGGTCGCGGCCGAGCTCGTCGGTGCCGAACCAGTGCTGGTTCGCGAGCGTCGGCGCGAGGCTGATCGAGCCCCAGTCGCTCGCGGCGGGATCGGCCGCGAGCAGCCACGGACCGACGAAACATGCGAGCGTGATCAGCGCGAGCAGCACGAGGCTGAACACGGCCGCGCGGTTGTGAAGGAAGCGCGCGAACGCGAGCGCGAGCGGCGAGCGCGAACGCGGCGGCGAGTCGGTCTGCACGGGCAGACTGACGACGGGAGTAGTCGGAGTCATCGCAGTGCCTCGCTCAATAACGGATACGCGGATCGAGCCACGCGTACGCGAGGTCGACCAGCAGGTTGAACAGCACCGCGCAGACGGTGGTCAGCACGACGAGGCCGAGCACCAGCGTGTAGTCGCGGTTGATCGCGCCGTTCACGACGAGCTGCCCGAGCCCGGGCAGCGCGAACACCGATTCGGTGACGACGGCCGCCGTGATCGACGTGATGCAGACCGTGCCGAACAGCGACACGACCGGCATCAGCGCGGGCTTGAGCGCGTGGCGCAGCACGATCGTCGAGCCCGGCAGGCCCTTCGCGCGCGCGGTGCGGATGAAGTTGCTCGACAGCGTCTCGATCATCGAGCCGCGCATCACGCGCGCGAGCAGCGATACGTTGATGAAGGTCAGCAGCACGATCGGCAGCAGCCGGTACTGCCAGCCGCCGTCGCCCCAGCCGCCGGCCGGCAGCCAGCCGTTGCCGGCGGAGGTCTTCAGCAGGATCGCGAAGATCCACACCAGCACCGGGCCGAGCACGAACGGCGGCACGACGTTGCCGAAGTTGCCGATCAGCATCACGAAGCGGTCGATCACGCTGTCGCGGCGCACGGCCGCGACGGTGCCGAGCAGCACGCCGAACCCGATCGACAGCGGGATCGAGATGCCGCCCACGCCGAGACTCACGGGCAGCGCCTTCTTCACGAGATCGTTCACCGACCAGTCGACGTAGCGGAACGACGGGCCGAGATCGCCGTGCAGCAGCGAACCGAGATACAGCAGGTACTGCTTCCACAGCGGCTCGTCGAGGTGGTACTTCGCGTTCAGGTTCGCGAGCGTCGCCGCGGACAGCTGCTTCTCCGTATCGAACGGACCGCCGGGCGTGAAGTGCAGCAGCAGGTAGCAGACGGTGATGACGGCGAGAATCGTCGGCACCGCCCACAACGTGCGTCTCAATGCGTAGGCCAGCATGATCGCTCCGCTCAGTGCTTGATCAGGTACATGTCCTGCGAAGCACGCATGTCGATCACGTTCTTCAGCGAGTAGCCGCCCACGTAGGGCTTCACGAGCCGGTCCGCGGAATACTGGAACAGCGGCACCATCGGCGTGTCGTTCATCGCCGCGTCGTGCGCCTGCGTGAGCAGCGTGGCGCGCGCCTTGTCGTCGAGCTTCTGGTTGCCTTCTTCGACGAGCGTGTCGGCCTGCTTGTTGCAGTAGCCGACGGTATTCTGCGAGCTGCCGCAGCGGATCAGGTCGAAGAAGGTCATCGCGTCGTTGTAGTCGGCGAACCAGCCGTCGCGCGCGATCTGCACCTTGCCGTCATGCCGCTCCTTCATCAGCACCTTGAACTCGACGTTCTCGAGCTTCGTGTCGATGCCGAGCTTCGTGCGCCATTCCGATGCGGTGAACAGCGCGACCTTCTTGTGCAGGTCGTTGGTGTTGTACGTCAGCGTGAACGACAGCGGCTTCGCATCGGAGAAGCCGGCCTGCTTCAGCAGGTCCTTCGCGGTCGCGACGCGCTTGGCCATCGGCCACGACGCCCATTCCGGCGTGAACGGGTGCACGCCCTTCGTGCCGTTCGGCATCAGGCCGTACATCGGCTTCTCGCCGGCCTGCGTGAGCTTCGACGTCAGCACGTCGCGATCGATCACCATCGACAGCGCCTGGCGCACGCGCTTGTCCTTCAGCGCCGCGTCGCTGTTGTTCAGGTAGTAGTAGTAGGTCGCGAGCTGCAGGCCCGGGCGCAGTTCGCCGCCGAACTGCTTGCTGACCTGCTGGAAGATGCCCGACGGGATCGAGTAGCTGTAGTCGATCTGGCCGGCCTGGTACATGCGCATCGCCGTTTCGTCGCTTTCGATCGGCAGGTACGTGACCTTGTTGATCACGACCTTCGGCGCGTTCCAGTACTTCGCGTCCTTCGAGATCACGATGCGGTTGTTCGGCTGCCAGTCGACGAGCTGGTACGCGCCGTTGCTGACGATGTTGCCGGGACGCGTCCATGCGTCGCCGAACTTCGCGACGGTGTCCTTGTTCACCGGCGCGAGCGGCACCATCGCGGTCAGTTCGGGGAAGAACGCGACCGGCACGTCGGTCGTCACTTCCAGCGTGTACGGGTCGACTGCGCGCACGCCGAGCGTCGTCGGCGCGGCCTTGCCGGCGATGATGTCCTTCGAGTTCTTCACGAACTCGACGAGGATCGTGTACTTCGAGCCCGTTTTCGGGTCGACGAGGCGCTGCCACGAGTAGACGAAATCGGCGGCCGTCACGGGCTGGCCGTTGCTCCACTTCGCATCGTGGCGCAGCTTGAAGATCCAGGTCTGCGGCGTCTTGCGCTCCCACGACTGCGCGACACCCGGCACGACCTGGCCGGCCGCGTCGATGCGGGCGAGCCCTTCGAACAGGTCGAGGCCGATCGTGTTGCCGGTCCACGATTCGATGTGCGCCGGGTCGAGCGACTCGACTTCGGCGGGCACCTGGCGCGTCAGGTCCTGTTGAGGAGCGAGCGTGACGTTCGACGGAACGGTAACGGCGTGGGCGACGGGCGTCGTCAGGGCGAGCGCGGCCAGCACGGCCGACATGGCATGCAAGGATTTCATCGTGGCAGTCTTGAGAAAGTTGTTCGGCGAGCGATGCGCGGCGGATGCCGCGGTTACGCGTGAGACGCTGACGGGTACAGCGATTGAGGAGGCCCGTGATTCTCGTATTGCATCTTAGTATTCCTTACGTTTCTTTCGACAGGCATTCCGTCTTGGAAACGAAGGAATACCTGTGCGTTAGAACAGCCGCGGCGTACCGACCCAGACCACCACCGACTCGACCTTCGCGGTGTTGACCCAGCTGTGCGGGACCGTCGACTGATAGTGCGAACTGTCACCGGCCTGCAGGACGAACGTCTTGCCTTCCAGCGTCAGCGACACTTCCCCTTCAATCACATACAGGAATTCCTCTCCTGCATGGGTCGTCACCTCCGACCGCTTCTGCCCCGGCGGCATCCGCACGAGGATCGCCTCGAGCTGACGCCCTTCGGTCACGTTGGTCAGCCTCGCGAACAGGTTCGCCGAATCGGCGAATCCGAAGAAGCGCAACTGATCGCCTCTGCAGACCGAGCGTTCCTCGCTCGGCGTATCCACGAAGTACTGCACCGTCACGCCGAGCGCCTGTGCGATACCGGCCAGCGACGTCAGTGACGGCGACGCGAGCCCGCGTTCGACTTGAGACAGAAACGGCTTCGAAATCCCCGCGGCGGTAGCGGTGTCGTCGAGCGTGCGCTTGAGTCGTTGGCGCAACGCGCGAATCTTGCTGCCGAGTGCGGCAGCGTCTGCCGCTCGCGAGTTTTCAGTGGGGGGAACCATAGCAGGCCGAAAAGTGGTCGTCAAAAAATGTTTGATGGAAAGTAACTAAGTTAATACGAGATAGCTTAATCTTCGGGTTCGCACACGTCTTCGGTGTTGAGCCCGGTGCACTAAACAGGGCACGAAGCGGGCGAAACGACGCGCTATCTTGCCAGACTCGCCGGCTTCACAGGCAAGCTGCAAGCGGCTCTCCGGGAATTTTCGGAGAACGGGCGCGAAGCTTACAAATAGATGATGAGACAAATTTTCCTGAAAGCTGCTGCCATATCGGGAGTTTCCCTGAGTGGCGCGGACCTGACGCACCGGACCGGCAAACGGTACCACTCGCGCGCCGGTCGGGGCCTCGCACCGCCTTATCGGGCGGAGTCCGACCCCGGCCCGGGCTAACCCGCCCGACTGCTCCATCGCCGACGCAAAGCCTACCCGGCCACCGTGCTCCGGCGCCAGTTCGACCCCCAAGGCGACGCGCGATCCGCGCCGTCCGTTTCAAACGAGATTGATGATGCACGCACCTGTTTCACAGACCCGTTCGTTTACGACGGTCTTCCTCATCGAAATGTGGGAGCGCTTCGGCTACTACGGTATGGCCGCGCTCCTGGTCCTCTTCATGGTCGACCGGCTCGGTTTCACCGACAGCCATGCGAACCTGACCTGGGGCGCGTTCACCGCGCTCGTCTACGCGTCGCCGTCGATCGGCGGCTGGATCGGCGACAAGGTGCTCGGCGCACGGCGCACGATGATCATCGGCGCGGCCGTGCTGTGCGCCGGCTACCTGATGCTGGCGGTCCCGAACGACGCGCTGGCGTACATGTACGCATCGCTCGGCGTGATCGTCGTCGGCAACGGCCTGTTCAAGGCCAACGCGGCGAACCTCGTGCGCCGCATCTACGAAGGCGACGATGCGCGCATCGACAGCGCGTTCACGATCTACTACATGGCGGTCAACATCGGCTCGACCGTGTCGATGCTCGCGACGCCGTGGATCAAGGATCACTGGGGCTGGCACACCGCGTTCGCGGTCTGCTGCGCCGGCATGCTGCTCGCGATCCTGAACTTCATGCTGATGCACCGCACGCTCGCGCACATCGGCTCGCAGCCCGACGACGAACCGATCCGCTGGAAGCGCCTCGGCGGCGTGGCGGCAGGCGGCGTGGCGCTCGCGCTGGTCACGCTGTACGTGCTGCAGCACAAGCAGCTCGCGGTCGCGAGCGTATGGACGGCGGCGTTCGCGATCCTCGCGATCTTCGCGTACATGATCGCGAAGTCGGAGCGTTCGGAACGCGCGGGCCTGATCGCGGCGCTCGTGCTGATCGGCCAGGTGATCCTGTTCTTCATCTTCTACGTGCAGATGTCGACGTCGCTCACGCTGTTCGCGCTGCGCAACGTCGATCCGCGCTTCATCCTGTTCGGCACGACGCTGTTCACGTGGAGCGCCGCGCAGTTCCAGGCGCTGAACCCGATCTGGATCATGATGCTGAGCCCGGTGCTCGTGTGGGTCTACAACGCGTTCTCGAAGAGCGGCCGTGACCTGCCGGTCGCCGCGAAGTATGCGTTCGGCTTCGGCGCGGTAGCCGCCGGCTACCTGGTGTTCACGATCAGCGGCCGCTACGCGGTGGACGGCCGCGTGTCGTCGTGGTTCATGGTGTGGGGCTACGGCCTCTACTCGCTCGGCGAACTGCTGGTGAGCGGCCTCGGCCTCGCGATGATCGCCCGCTACGTGCCGGCGCGCATGAGCGGCTTCATGATGGGCGCGTATTTCGTCGCGACGGGCGTGTCGCAGTATCTGGGCAGCGTCGTCGCGAACTTCGCGCAGATGCCGTCGCACGACCTGCCGGCCACCGAATCGCTGCCGCTGTACCTGTCGCTGTTCGAGAAGCTCGGCTGGCTCGCCGCGATCGGCATGCTGCTCGCCCTGCTGCTGCTGCCGATGATGAACCGCCTGTCGCGCCAGCATCAGCGCTGCGCGGAAGAGCGCCGCGAGGAAGAAGCGGTGCAGGCGCAGGCGATGGCCTCGGCGCAGTAAGTACTATCCCTCGGCGTGCGGCGTGCACGCCACATTCTCCCGCCAGCGCGGCCAGTACGTCCTACACTGGTTGCAACGGCGCATCCGCTCCGTCGTGATGCGCACTGGCGGGAGAAGATCATGAAAAACAAGACGACTCGGCTCTTGAGGATACTGTCGGACATCCGGCACGCGCAGCGTTGCACCACATTGCGCGCCGCCCGGGCCGCGGCCGAAGCCGACGCGGTGCTCGCGCAGCAGGACGATCCGAAGTCCGACGAACGCGACGACGCCGAATCCGACGACGCGACCGTCGTCCCCCGCTCCCGTATCGGCTCACCTCACTGAGCGCACCGCGCGGCACGTTGAGTGCCGCTCGCGCGTTTTCCCGCACCGTTCACGCGGCCGCGCCGCGCCGGCGTGCGAACCACGTTCCCGAACCGGCCACCGCCATCATCAGCCCGACCGCGCATGCGTCGGCCGCGAGGCCCACGCCGATATGCCGCAGCTCGGCGCCGTTCGCGACCGGATGCAGCAGCGAATCGATGACGAGCGAGATCGCCGCGCCCGCGACGAAGCAGATCAGGCCGCGCCGGCCGACCGCGACGACCGGCTGCACGGCCCGCGCAATGCGCGCGATCCAGCCGTAACGCACGCAGTCGGCCATCAGCCAGGCAATCGCCGCGAAGCTCACGATGCGCGGCAGCGCGAGATCGCGCTTGAGAATACCTTCCGGCAACGGCAGCCCCGAGAACAGCTTGTAGCTCGCACAACCGAGCACGATCGCGCACGCGACGCCGGTCGCCGCGGCGCTCCAGCGCCCGAGCGCGACGTACCGGTAGAAAGGCTGGCAACGCGCGAGCACGCCGGCGACGAACATCAGCTGCCACGCGAACGGGTTGAAGTTCCAGCGGAACGCATCGGTATCCAGCAGTTCGGGGCCGAGCCAGCCCGCCGCGAGCCACGACGTCGCGCCGAACGCGACGAGCAGCCACGGATGGCGGCGCGCGAACGGCACGATCACCGGCGACGCGAGCGCGAACAGCACGTACATCGGCAGCACCGACGCGAGATACGGCTGGCGCTGGAACGTGAGCAGTTCGGCGAGCCCCGTGAGCGGCGACGCGAGCATCACGCTGACGTCATCGAGCGCGAGGTTCGGCGTGTCGATCCCGTAATGGTCGAGCACGGCGGACACGACGAGCATCAGCGTCGACGTCGCGAGAAACGCGCGGTAGATCTGCATCGCACGACGCACGAACCGCCGCTGCGCCGCGCGCGCGCCGTGCCGGTCGGCGATCGCGCCGTACGCGCTCGCGGTCGCGAAGCCGCCGAGGAACACGAACACCTCGGCCGCATCGCACAGCGCGAATGCATGGAGCGTCACGCGCGACAGCACGCTCGCGCCGATGTGATCGACGACGATCATCAGCAGCACGATGCCGCGGAAGAAATCGACTTCGATCAGGCGGGCGCCGCGGGTCGGCGGCATCGGGACGGCAGGCGGCATGTTCAACGACATGGCCGCACCTGCACGACGACGGTGCGGCATGCACCGAAGGAGGATTCGGAAGGGAGAAGGCGAACGCGATCGGCGGCGCTACGCGTATGCTCGTATCGCGCCAACCCGGCCGGCCCGGCACGGAAATGACCGTTCATGGAAAAGCCGCATACGAAGAGGAGGCGGTCAGATCAGTCTAGCGGCCGGTCGGGAGATACCCTAAGTAACAAAGTGCAACGGAATCTTCTGTTCGATTACAGGCGTGACATCGGCGATGCAACGCTGGCGAGGCCGCCAGCCAGACGTCAGCCGCATGTCGGCGCGATGCCAGTTCGACGCCGGCATCGCGTGACGCGACGCAAGCAATGCGCGCTGCGCGGCACGTTCGTTGCCGCCGTCGCGCGGCCGGGCGGCGATGCTCAGCCGCGCGCGGGCAAGCGCCGCATCAGCATCGCGCTGTGCCACGCGGTCAATGCAACGGCGGCCCAGATCGGCCCGTACGTCGCGAGCTGCGCGACGCTCAGCGTCTCGCCGAGCAGCAGCAGCGACACCGCGACGAGCAGCACCGGTTCGACGTAGCCGAGGATCCCGAACAGCGCCATCGGCAGCATCCGGCTCGCCTTCAGGTAGCTCGCGAGCGCGAGCGTGCTGAGCACGCCGAGCCCCGGCAGCAGCACGGACCACAGCAGCGGATGGCTGGCGACCGGCGTCGCGCTCGCCGACACCATCGCGAACGCGACCGGACACAGCAGCACGATCTCGAGCGCGAACGCGGCCAGCGAATCGGCGTTGATCCGGCGGCGCAGCACGAAATACGGCGGATAGCCGAGCGCGACGACGAGCGTCGGCCACGCGAACGCGCGCGTCGCCCATACCTCGTGCGCGACGCCGAGTGCCGCGCATGCGACCGCCGCCCATTGCAGCGGATCGAGCCGTTCGTGATAGTAGAAGCGGCCGACGAGCACCATCGTCAGCGGCAGCAGGAAATAGCCGAGCGACACTTCGAGCATGCGTCCGTGCAGCGGCGCCCACAGGAACAGCCACAGCTGCAGGCCGAGCAGCGCCGCGCTCGCGGGCAGCGCGACCAGCAGGCGCCAGTCGCGCACGCCGCGCCGCACGAGTTCGACGAGCGCCGGCCAGCGGCCGCGCAGCGCGATCAGTGCGAGCGCGCCCGGCGCGGTCCACAGGATGCGCCACGCGAAGATGTCGAGCCCCGTGAGCGGCGCGAGCAGTTTCGCGTAGGCGGACATCAGCGCGAACAGCGTCGACGCCATCACCGACAGCGCGATGCCGCGCCCGGCCTCCGGATACCCCGTCATGTTGTTCTAGCCTTGCGCGTTACTGCTGCTGGAAGCGCTCGAAGCGCTTTTCGACGTGGCGCTCCTCGAACGTCACCTCGGTCACGCGCGCGGACGGCGGCCCGTGGCGCAGCCACGCGAGCATCCGGTCGATCTGTGCGCCCGGGCCCTGGATCATCGCCTCGACGCTGCCGTCCTCGAGATTCGCGACCCAGCCGCGCAGCTTCAGCGCATGCGCCTCGCGCACCGTCGCGTGACGGAAACCGACGCCCTGCACGACGCCGCGCACCCGCACGTAGTAGGTCTCGATCCGTTCGTCCAGTTCATTGCGGCTCATCGCGTCGCCCTCCCGTCGTGCAATCCATTCAAGCCCGGCATTGTAGTCGCGTCGGCCGCTTCGCACACGGGCCCGGCGGGCCGGCTCGGCGCCGTCGCCAGTGCAGCCGCCCGCGCGAGCACGCAACTGCGGGTTTGCTGCCCGGCGATGCGTGCGTGCCGGAGGGACGGCGCTCGCGTCGCCGGGCGCGCCGACCACGTACAATCTCGCCGACGCACAACCGCCGCGCCGCCCGCGCGCGGCCCTGAAGGAAACGCATGACTGATACCTCCCGCGATCTCGTTCTCGTCACCGGCGCGTCCGGTTTCGTCGGCTCGGCCGTCGCACGCATCGCGCAGCAGAAAGGCTATGCGGTGCGCGTGCTGGTGCGCCCGACCAGCCCGCGCACGAACGTCGCGGATCTCGACGCAGAGATCGTCACCGGCGACATGCGCGACGAGACGTCGATGCGCGCCGCGCTGCGCGGCGTGCGCTACCTGCTGCACGTGGCGGCCGACTACCGGCTGTGGGCGCCGGACCCGCACGAGATCGAGCGCGCGAACCTCGAAGGCGCGGTCGCGACGATGCGCGCGGCGCGCGCCGAAGGCGTCGAACGGATCGTCTACACGAGCAGCGTCGCGACGCTGAAGGTCACGAGCGCCGGCGATCCGTCCGACGAGAACCGGCCGCTCACCGCCGAGCAGGCGATCGGCGTGTACAAGCGCAGCAAGGTGCTGGCCGAGCGCGCGGTCGAGCGGATGATCGCCGACGAAGGGCTGCCGGCCGTGATCGTCAACCCGTCGACGCCGATCGGCCCGCGCGACGTAAAGCCGACGCCGACCGGCCGCATCATCGTCGAGGCCGCGCTCGGCAAGATTCCCGCGTTCGTCGATACCGGGCTGAACCTGGTGCACGTCGACGACGTCGCGCACGGTCACTTCCTCGCGCTCGAGCGCGGCCGGATCGGCGAGCGCTACATCCTCGGCGGCGAGAACCTGCCGCTGCAGCAGATGCTGGCCGACATCGCGCAGATGACGGGCCGCAAGGCGCCGACGATCGCGCTGCCGCGCTGGCCGCTCTACCCGCTCGCCGTCGGTGCGGAGGCCCTCGCGAAGTTCACGAAGAAGGAGCCGTTCGTGACCGTCGACGGGCTGCGGATGTCGAAGAACAAGATGTATTTCACGTCCGCGAAGGCCGAGCGCGAGCTCGGCTACCGCGCGCGTCCGTACCGCGAAGGACTGCGCGACGCGCTCGACTGGTTCGGCTCGGCGGGCTACCTGAAGTAACACAAAGCGGCGTATTTCACGCCGCTTTGCGCACTTTGTTACACGTCGCTGACGGACCGGCACCGGCGCAGCGGTTAAAATCGCGGGTCTTACGCAGAGAAGACACGCATGAACCTGAACGAACAGATCGATTCGCTCAACGCGGGCGTCGATCAGCTCCTCCACGATCACCACGCCGCGCAGCAGGCGGCACGCAGCGCGGAAGCGTTCGCGCGCGCCGCCGCGGCGGAAGCCCAGGCCGCCGCCGCACGTCACGCCGCCGCGGAAGCCGAAGCACAGGCCGCCGCGCAGCGCCACACGGCCGCAGCCGCCGACGCCGATGCCGCGCAGCAGCGCCACGCCGACGCCACCGCCGCGGCCGAAGCCGCCGCCCAACGCCACACCGAAGCCGCCGCGCAGGCCGAGGCCGCCGTCCAGCGGCACGCCGAAGCGACCGCGCTGACCGAGGCGCTCGCGCAGCGCCACGCGGATGCCGAAGCCGCGTCGCAGCGTCATGCGGCCGCGATCGCCGAAGCCGAGGCCGCCGCGCAGCGTCATCACGCCGCCGCGACCGAAGCGGACGCGGCCGCGCAGCGTCATGCGGCGGCCGCCGCGGAAGCCGAAGCCGCCGCGAAGCGCCATGCGGAGGCGACCGCCGCAGCCGAGGCCGCGACGCAGCGCCACGCGGCCGCGATCGCCGAGGCCGAGGCACTCGCGCAGCGTCACACGCAGGCGATCGCCGAAGCGGAAGCGGCTGCGCAGCGCCACGTCGAGGCAACCGCCGAAGCCGAAGCGATCACGCAGCGTCACGCCGAAGCGATCGCGCAAGCCGACGCGGCCGCGCAACGCCATTCGGAGGCGACCGCCGAGGCCGAGGCCGTCGCGCAGCGCCATACCGAAGCGATCGCGCAGGCCGAAGCGGCCGCCGAGCGTCACGCGAAAGCGATCGCCGACGCGGAAGCGCTGGTCGAAGCCGTCGTGAAGGACGCCGCGACGAACGCGGCAGCTTTGGCCACCGAGCCGGCCGTCGCGGCTGACGTGGTCGAACCGGCCGTCGAGTCCGCCGTTGAGCCGATGACGAACGCCACCGCGCCGGCTGCCGCCGATGAAGTCGCCGCTGCGGCGGCCGACGCGATCACCGACGTCGTCGCGACCACCGCCGCCGACACCGCGATCGAAGTCGCGCCCGCGGCCGAAGCAGCCGCCGCCGCCCCCGCGGACAAGGCGACGCTGCACGTCGCGCGCCCGTCGCAGAACGAACTGACGCTGACCGTCAACGGCCAGTCGATCACGTTGCACCCGGAGCAACTGGGCCAGCTGATCGAGGAACTCGCGCATGCGCGCGCTTCGATGCAGCCGGAACCGCCGCCGGGCATCCCGGCCGGCTGGCGCTTCGTGACGACGAAGAACCCGATGATGGCCGTGCAGAAGCAGTCGAACGGCGATCGTCTGCTGGTCGCGCGCCACACCGGCTACGGCTGGGTGCCGTTCACGTTCTCGCCGGACGTCGTGATCCAGATGTACATGATGCTGACGCAGCGGTAAGCACGCGTGCAGCGGCGACCGGACGTCGGCCGGAAAGCAAACAGCCCGAATCGGCTCACGTCGATTCGGGCTGTCTGTTTTCAGCAATCCGGTGGTCCTGACGGCCGGCATCCGCCGGCCCGCTTCAGCGCTCCACCGGCGCCTGCACGCGCGCCTTCCACTGACCACCCTTGCCGCGCCAGTAGCGCCACGCGGACGCGAACGTCGCGCCGACGTAGAACAGCGCCACGAGCGGCAGCGCGGGCGCCCACAGCGGCGAGCGCCGGTAATAGCGCAGCATCGGCGCATACGCGGTGCACATCGACGCCCATGCCAGCCACGCCGGCCAGGCCCGCGCGCCGTATGCGAGCGCGGCCACAGGCGGCACCAGATAGATGATCGTCATCCCGAGCAGCGTGCCGGCGAGCAGCAGCGGCGAATAATGGAGCTGCGTGAACGCGGTGCGCGCGATCATGTTCCAGATGTCGCGCCAGCTGTCGTACGGACGCAGCGACACGCTGCGCTCGGCCAGGTCGAGCCGGATCGGATGCCGGCCGCTGCCGCGATGCTTGATCTGCGCGGCGAGGCTGCAGTCGTCGATCAGCGCGCCGCGGATCGATTCGATGCCGCCGGCCTCTTCCAGCGCGCTGCGCTTGACCAGCATGCAGCCGCCCGCGGCGCCGGCCGTCCGGTTGCGCGGATTGTTGATCCACGAGAACGGATAGAGCTTCGCGAAGAAGAACACGAACGCCGGGATCAGCGCCTTTTCCCAGAACGAATCGCAGCGCAGCCGCACCATCAGCGACACGAGATCGCGCTGTTCGGCCTGCGCGCGCGTGACGAGCTGCGCCACCGCGTCGGGCGGATGGCCGATGTCGGCATCCGTCAGCAGCAGGTAGTCGGCCGGCAGCCCGAGCGTGCGCACCGCGGCGATGCCCTGCGACTGCGCCCACACCTTGCCCGACCAGCCGGCCGGCAGCGGCTTCGCGGCCAGCACCGTCAACCGGTCGGCGCGGTTGATCGCGAGCGCGGCCGCGCGGGCCGCGGCGGCGGTGCCGTCGTCGCTGTGGTCGTCGACAATGATCAGATGAAAGTGGCCCGGATAATCCTGCTCGAGCAGCGACGTCGCCGCTTGCGCGATCACGTCGACCTCGTTGCGCGCCGGCACGACCGCGACGACGGCCGGCCAGCCGGCCTCGGCCGCGGCGCCGCGCGCTTCCGGCGGCAGGGCCCGCGCGGGCCGCGCGCGCCAGAAGCCGCCGCGCGCGACCAGCAGCACGATCCAGATCAGCAGCGACAGGCCGGACACCAGGAAGGTAATCGCCAGCATCATCGGCACGCCTCCTGCCGGACGCCGGTGCGGGCGGCCCCGGATCGTTCGATCTCAATCAGGGTCGGAGTGAAAACACCCTTGACCGCATCGGCGGCAGGGCAATACGCGTAAGAATCGACGGTCATCGAATGGCCTTGAAATGAGCGCGACGCCGGGCAGCCGGACGGGCTGCCCGCGAAACCGCGCAGTTTACCGGGTTCCGCGCGCGCGAGCGCCGATGCGGCGCTGCGGTGGATGCAACACGGCCGATACAGCACCAGAGCAAGGACGGCCCGATAGGGTTAAAATGCGCGATTAATTCGGGGTTCCGGGGCCTGGCCTGGCCGGTTCGTTTCCTGCCTTCATAACATCAAGCCGGGGCGAGCGAGCGGTGCCAGCTCTTCGAACCCGGCGTCTGTCGTCGGAGTTCGCTCACTTATGCGAGTCATCCTTGCCCAGCCCCGCGGCTTTTGTGCGGGGGTTGTCCGCGCGATCGAGATCGTCGATCGCGCGCTGCAACAGCACGGCGCGCCGGTCTATGTGCGTCATGAGATCGTGCATAACCGGCACGTCGTCGAAAACCTGCGTAATAAAGGGGCTCAATTCGTCGAGGAGCTCGACGAGGTGCCGCACGGCGCCGTGGCGATCTTCAGCGCGCACGGGGTCGCCCAGACCGTCGAACGCGACGCGGAAACGCGCGGGCTCGACGTGCTGGACGCCACCTGCCCGCTCGTCACGAAAGTGCACGTGCAGGGCCGCCAGTACGTCGCGGCGGGCCGCCGGCTGATCCTGATCGGCCATGCGGGCCATCCGGAAGTCGAGGGCACGATCGGCCAGATCCCGGCCGAGGTGATCCTCGTGCAGAGCGAGGCCGAAGTCGATACGCTGACGCTGCCGGTCGACACGCCGGTCGCGTACGTCACGCAGACGACGCTGTCGGTCGACGACACGCGCGGCATCATCGAAGCGCTGCAGCGCCGGTTCACCGACATCGTCGGCCCGGACACGCGCGACATCTGCTACGCGACGCAAAACCGCCAGGCCGCCGTGCGCGAGCTGAGCGGCCAGGTCGACGTGCTGCTGGTCGTCGGTGCGACGAACAGCTCGAACTCGAACCGCCTGCGCGAGATCGGCACCGAAAGCGGTGTACCGAGCTATCTCGTCGCCGACGGCTCGGAAGTGAAGGCCGAATGGTTCGCGGGCGTGCAGACGGTCGGCCTGACCGCCGGCGCGTCGGCACCCGAAGAAATGGTCGAGGATGTAATTGGCGCGCTGCGCGCGCTGGGGCCCGTCGATGTCACGACGATGGCGGGCCGTGAGGAAAAAGTCGAATTCAAGTTGCCGGCGAAGCTTACGCAAGCTGTCGCCCGCGAAGTTTAAGGAGGACATCTCTTGTCTATTCCGCTGCTCCAGCAAGTCCGCGTCGGCGCATACATCATGCGCCAACACCTGTCCGGCAACAAACGCTATCCGCTCGCGCTGATGCTCGAGCCGCTGTTCCGCTGCAACCTCGCCTGTAACGGCTGCGGCAAGATCGATTATCCGGACCCGATCCTGAACCAGCGCCTGTCCGTCGAGGAATGCCTGGAAGCCGTCGACGAGTGCGGCGCGCCCATCGTGTCGATCGCCGGCGGCGAGCCGCTGCTCCACAAGGAGATGCCGGAGATCGTCAAGGGCATCATGAAGCGCAAGAAGTTCGTGTACCTGTGCACGAACGCGCTCCTGATGGAAAAGAAGATGGACGACTACCAGCCGAATCCGTACTTCGTCTGGTCGGTCCACCTCGACGGCGACAAGGAAATGCACGACCATTCCGTGTCGCAGGAAGGCGTGTACGACAAGGCGGTCGCGGCCATCAAGGAAGCGAAGCGCCGCGGCTTCCGCGTGAACATCAACTGCACGCTGTTCAACGATGCGATCCCCGAGCGCGTCGCGAAGTTCTTCGATACGCTGGGGCCGATCGGCGTCGACGGCATCACCGTGTCGCCGGGCTATGCATACGAGCGCGCGCCGGATCAGCAGCACTTCCTGAACCGCGACAAGACGAAGAACCTGTTCCGCGAAATCCTGAAGCGCGGCGAAGGCGGCAAGCGCTGGTCGTTCAGCCAGTCGTCGCTGTTCCTCGACTTCCTGGCCGGCAACCAGACGTACAAGTGCACGCCGTGGGGCAACCCGGCGCGTACCGTGTTCGGCTGGCAGAAGCCGTGCTATCTGGTCGGCGAAGGTTACGTGAAGACCTTCAAGGAACTGATGGAAGACACGAACTGGGACAACTACGGCGTCGGCAACTACGAGAAGTGCGCGGACTGCATGGTCCACTGCGGCTTCGAAGCCACCGCCGTGATGGACACGATCGCGCATCCGCTGAAGGCGTTCGCCGTGAGCCGGAAGGGCATCAAGACCGAAGGCGCGTTCGCGCCGGACATCTCGATCGCGAAGCAGCGTCCGGCCGAGTACGTGTTCTCGCGCCACGTCGAGATCAAGCTCGAGGAAATCCAGCGCGCCGGCAAGGGCAAGCTGCAGAAGCCGGCCAAGCCGGCAACGGCGGCTTAAGCGCGTGTCGCCATGCGGAGGTTCGCGCCTCCGCATCGGCCGGCATCGAAGAAGCGCCACGGAGTTCGCTCCGTGGCGCTTTTGTTTTGTCGGGCTTGGATTGTGTCGGCCTTCATGCGGGGAGCGGCGCGCATCCGCGCACGCATGAGCGGGCGAACGCCGCTCGCCTAGTGTCTCGACTCCGCGGCCGCGATCAATTGCCAGGCGGTCGGGCCGGGGTCGAGCAGCGGGTCGGACGGCGGATCGAGATCGTGCCGATGCTCGTCTTCGGACGGCAGCGTCTGCCGCTTCGCAATGCCGATCTCGTCGCCGCATACGGTGCATCGATAGATGCCCGCGATCGTCACTTCGCTGCCCGGCGGCAGGTTCTCGCTGAATGCGCGGCCGCTTCCGCACGTGAAGTAGCCGCCGATCCTGTATAGCGCCATCGCTCCTCCTGATCGAAACGGATGCGTTCACGCCGACACGCACGATCATCGCCTACGCGAGGATGGCTCGTCATCGACCGAACCCGTCCGGTTCCTGTCATGACATTAGACGGCGAGCGTCGGCGCCGGGGAATGGGACAGGTATGAAACATCGCGCGGCGCCGGTCGCGTCGACGACGCTCAATGCAGAACGGCCGGCTCCCGCATCTTCGCCGCGGCTTGCGCGACGAGGGCCGGCTGGTCGGCCGACGCGAACGCACTGACGTGACGCCACAGCTCGGCGAGCCGGTGCCGCGTGAGCGTCGCGACGCATGCGTCGTTCGCGGCGAGGATGCGCTCGAGCACCGCGCATTCGTCGTCGTGCAGCGTCCATGCGCCGCTTTCCGCCGCGCGCGCGACGCTCGCATCGAGCATGCGCTCCGCATCGACGCACAGGTCGATGCTCGCGTCCGCCGATACCGCGTCGTCGAGCGCGAGGAACACCAGGTAGACGCTCGTGCGCAACCGCATCAGCAACGTTTCGCTGCCGTGCTCGCCGCGCAGCGCGACGAGCGCCATGTGGCATTTCAGCGAGATGTCGCGCACATGTGCGGGCGGCAACGGCAGCAGCCATTCGCGCGTCAGCGGCGGATGGCGACGGCTTTTCCGGACGGCCTTCATGATCCGCTCTCGCTGGCGGCAACGTCGTCCGCGTCGAAGCGCGGCCACCCGGTGCGGCACGCGACGGCGCCGGGGCGCGCGGCGCGATGGCCGTTCGCGCGGCGCCGCGCGGCGTACGGATCGTCACGCCGCCGCGTCGCGCACGCGTGCGGCAGCCGGCGGATCGTCGACGTGCGCCACGCGTCGGCGAGTCGGTTCGCGCATGCCATGCTCGTCTCCCGCATCAGAACGTGTTCTCGCCTTTCAGGTAGTACGCGGTCTTCACGAAGAACGCCTTTACCGGATGGCCGCTTTGCGCGGCGCTGGCCGCCCGCGCTTCCATCGCGGCCTTCTCGTCGCGCGAGCGGTCGGGCACCGGGTTCCGTACGCGTTCGAGCGCACGCTGCATCGCGAGCGGATAGTTCTGGTTGCCGGCCGTCGTCGCGCGATAGCCGGCGCGCGTCATCTGCATCAGTTGCACGTCGGTTTCGGCACGCGCCGCGGACCAGGTCAACGGCGCGACGTTCGACTGCCACTCGGTATCGACGGACTGCGCGAAGCTCGCGGCGGGCAGCACGGCAAGCGCGCCGGACAGCACTGCAAGGGAAACAACGGTTCGCATCATGGCCTCCAGATGGTTGCGTCCGCATCGATCTTCGACGTCGATGCGGTGAAACCATCGTATGTCGCGCGGCCGCACGCTTGAATAGCCGATTCCGCAATTGATATTTTCGGCACTGACGGCCGGCGCGCGACGCGCGCGACTCGCCAATGCCGCCCGAGCGGAATTTCTTTATTTCATTCAACGACCTGATCGCGTTTTTGCAGACGATTCGATGCAGCGCGCGAATCGCTTTTGCCATTTTCGAAATGACGTATTGCCGAAGCGATTTCGCTCGGAGCCCGCGCCGGCCAGGCTTGCGGCGCGATGCCGCGCATGCCGGCCCGCGCGGGAAATACCTCAACGAACCCGCCGGTTTGTTTGACGCGCAACCATTCTTCACGCCGATTTATCGCTTCGCGACAAGACGTGTCCGACAAGGACGCGCGATAATTGCGCATCGCGCCGCAAGTGACGGCGCTCATGCCTTCCCTATTCCTCTCACGAGTCCCGTCATGGCTGATATCGATTCCACCGCGATCAACAGTTGGCACGCACACGTCTACTTCGACGCCGCCAGCCGCGACGCGGCCTGGGCGTTTCGCCTCGTCGTCGAAGAGCGGTTCGGCGCGATCATCGAGCTCGGCCGCTTTCACGAACGCCTCGTCGGCCCGCATCCGGCCTGGTCGTACCAGATCGCATTCGACGCCACGCGGTTCGACACCATCGTGCCGTGGCTCGTGCTGAATCACGGCGCGCTCGACATCTTCCTGCATCCGAATACCAACGACGAACTACGCGATCATCGCGACAGCGCGGTGTGGATCGGCAAGTCGCATGAACTGAATCTCGGCGCGCTGGGGGGCTGACGCGAACGGCGGAACGCGGTTGCGGCTGCGGCTGCGGCTGCGGCTGCGGTTGCGGCTGCGCTCGGCGCACGCAACGTCCACGTTTCGGCCTGCGGTGAAACGTCCGGCAGCGTTGCATCAATACAGTGGTGTCGTTATCCACGCTTGCCGGAACGCACCATGACCCACGCCGACACCGATGCGCACCGCATCCATCGAGACTGGCACGCCGCCGTCGTCGCACGCGACCTCGATGCGCTGATGTCGCTGTACGCGGACGACGCGATCCTCGAAACGCCGCTGATCGTCGCCACGCTGCCCGATCACGGCTCGGGCGTGCTGCACGGCAAGCCCGCGATCGGCGCGTTCTTCGCGGCAGGGCTGCGCAATCCGGGCAACCGGCTCGGACGCTGGTACCGCACGGGCCTGTTCTTTTCGAACGGCAAGCAACTCACGTGGGAATATCCGCGCGAAACGCCGGACGGCGATCAGGTCGATCTCGTCGAGGTGATGGATCTGCGCGGCGGGCTGATCGCGCATCATCGCGTCTACTGGGGGTGGGTCGGGTTCAACGCGCTGCGCGACGTCGCGCCAGCGGCCGGTCGCACCTGATGCCGACGACCACGGAGAACGCGCGGCGCGCCTGCTCCGGCTGACACGGGCGCCGCCGCATGCGACCGCGCCTTCGCCGCCGTCCCGCGTCGCTCACGCGACATACATCGCGACACTGACGAACTGGCACAGGCTGCCGGCCAGCACGAAAAGGTGCCAGATACCGTGCCCGTGGCGGATGCGTTCGTCGTTGATGAAGAAGTAGATCCCGGCGCTGTAGATGACGCCGCCGGCCACGAGCCATGCGGTACCCACCGGCGGCAATGCATGGATCAGCGGGCGGATCGCGACGAGCGCGAGCCAGCCCATCAGCACGTACAGGATCATCGACACGATGCGCGTGCGCCGTCCGAGCGTGAGCTCCTGCACGATCCCGAACGCGGCGAGCCCCCAGCTGACGCCGAACAGCGACCAGCCCCATGGGCCGCGCAGCGTGACGAGCGTGAACGGCGTGTAGCTGCCCGCGATCAGCAGATAGATCGCCGAATGGTCACACTTCTGCAGGATCGCCTTGAGCCGCGGGTTGCGCACGCTGTGATACGCGGTCGAGATCCCGTACAGCAGGATCAGCATCGCGCCGTACACGCTGAAGCTCACGATCTTGTAAGGATCGCGGTCGAGCGCGCCCATCGTCACCAGCGCGACCAGCCCTGCCACCGACAATACCGCGCCGACGAGATGGGAAATGCTGTTGAAACGCTCACCGACATGCACGACGGGTTCTCCTGCGCGGATTCTTCGGAAAAAAGCAGAGCCCTATGATACCGGCGGCCGGATCAAGCCGCGCTGAAGCCGGCCAACCGCCGCAACCACGACAGGCAGCAAACATGCCCGCCCCGGCCCGCCAAATAAAAAAGCGCCGCGAATGCCTTCGCGGCGCTTCCTGGTCCGTCACCGGACTGCACTTGGTGGTGCCCTTACCGGCCGGCTTCGCCGGCCCGCTTCAGCAACACTTCCCCGCCCCCGACCCGTACCGCGCATTCTGACGCTCGCGGAAGAATTCCTCATACGTCATCGGCTCGCGGTCCGGATGGGTGTCGCGCATGTGCGCGACGTAGGTGTCGTAGTCGGGCAGGCCGACCATCAGCCGCAACGCCTGCCCGAGGTAACGCCCCGCGCTGCGCAGGTCGCTGCCGAGATCGGTGAACATCGCGGCCTCCCTTTAACGTCCGCTGCCGAGCGCCTGCGCGGCCGGCATCGCTTCGTACGGCGTCTCGCGCACGGTCGGCTTCGACTCGCGGCGCGCGCGCAGCACGGCGAGCAGCCCGTACCCCGCGATCGCCACGACGACGAAGATGAACAGGCCGGCCAGCGCCGCATCGATGTAGTCGTTGAAGATGATCCGCTGCATCTGCGCGATCGACTTCGCCGGCGCGAGCACCTTGCCTTCGTCCACCGCGGCCTGCAGCTTCGCCGCGTGCGCGAGGAAGCTGACCTTCGGGTTCGCATCGAAGATCTTCTGCCAGCCGGCCGTCAGCGTGCAGATCAGCAGCCATGCGGTCGGCACGATCGTCACCCACGCGTAGCGCTCGCGCTTCATCTTGAACAGCACGACGGTGCCGAGCACCAGCGCGATCGCGGCGAGCATCTGGTTCGAGATGCCGAACAGCGGCCACAGCGTGTTGATGCCGCCGAGCGGATCGACCACGCCCTGGTACAGGAAGTAGCCCCACGCGGCCACGCACAGCGCGGTGGCGACCAGGTTCGCGGGCAGCGACTCGGTGCGCTTGAGCGCCGGGTGGAACGTGCCGAGCAGGTCCTGCAGCATGAAGCGGCCCGCACGCGTGCCGGCGTCGACCGCCGTCAGGATGAACAGCGCCTCGAACAGGATCGCGAAGTGATACCAGAACGCCATCATCGCTTCGCCGCCGATCACCTGGTGCAGGATGTGCGCCATGCCGACGGCCAGCGTCGGCGCGCCGCCCGCACGCGCGATGATCGTCGTTTCGCCGACGGCCTTCGCGGTCTGCGTCAGCATGTCGGGCGTCAGCACGAAGCCCCATTGCGTGACCGTGTTCGCGACGGCTTCCGGCGTCGAGCCGAGCACGGCGGCCGGCGCGTTCATCGCGAAGTAGATGCCCGGCTCGATCACGCACGCGGCGACCAGCGCCATGATCGCGACGAACGATTCCATCAGCATCGCGCCGTAACCGATGAAGCGCGCGTTGGTTTCGTTGTCGATCAGCTTCGGCGTCGTGCCCGACGAGATCAGCGCGTGGAAGCCCGACACCGCGCCGCACGCGATCGTGATGAACAGGAACGGGAACAGGTTGCCCGACCACACCGGGCCCGTGCCGTCGACGAACTTCGTCAGCGCGGGCATCTTCAGTTCCGGCGCGACGACCAGGATGCCGATCGCGAGGCCGAGGATCGTGCCGATCTTCAGGAACGTCGACAGGTAGTCGCGCGGCGCGAGCAGCAGCCACACCGGCAGCACCGATGCGACGAAACCGTAGCCGATCAGGATCCACGT
This sequence comes from Burkholderia sp. BCC1998, assembly GCF_905339875.1. NCBI lineage: Bacteria > Pseudomonadati > Pseudomonadota > Betaproteobacteria > Burkholderiales > Burkholderiaceae > Burkholderia > Burkholderia sp. BCC1998. The sequence goes on along the minus strand of NZ_CAJPHE010000006.1, from coordinate 126,587 downwards.
GAGCTGCGTGCCGGTGAACGTGAACCACGCGGCGAGCGCCGGCGAATCGTGCACGTGCTGGCCGAACGCGATCGACGCCATCAGCAGCACGAAGCCGATGATCGACACTTCGCCGATGCGGCCCGGACGGATGTAGCGCGTGTAGACGCCCATGAACAGCGCGATCGGAATCGTCGCGGCGACGGTGAACGTGCCCCACGGGGAATTCGTCAGCGCCTTCACGACGATCAGCGCGAGCACCGCGAGGATGATCACCATGATCAGGAACGCGCCGAACAGCGCGATCACGCCGGGCACCGTGCCGAGCTCCATCTTGACGAGGTCGCCGAGCGAGCGGCCGTCGCGGCGCGTCGAGATGAACAGCACGATGAAGTCCTGCACCGCGCCGGCGAACACGACGCCGGCCAGGATCCACAGCATGCCGGGCGTGTAGCCCATCTGCGCGGCGAGCACGGGGCCGACGAGCGGCCCGGCGCCGGCGATCGCGGCGAAGTGATGGCCGAACAGCACGTACTTGTTGGTCGGCACGTAGTCGAGGCCGTCGTTGTGCCGGACGGCCGGCGTCATCCGCAGCCCGTCGAGCTGCATGACCTTGCTGGCGATGAAACGGCTGTAGAAGCGATATGCGATCAGATATACGCAGACTGCGGCGATCACGATCCACAGCGCGCTGACGCGTTCGCCGTGCGCAAGTGCGATCGTCCCGAACGCGAATGCGCCGAGCAGCGCGACGGCGATCCATAGCAGGGTACTGGAAGCCCGATTCATGGCGTCTCCTGGTCTCCAATGTGGTTTTGAGTGGATCCGGCCAGGCGCCGAACCCGCGTGACGTCGATGCGTCGTGCCGCGTCTCGTGGATGCCGCGGCGATGGGCCGTAGTATTCCGCGCGACGGGGGCAGCTTACAAGCGCACAACTACGTATGCGGGACTACGTAGAATTACGTAGACCGAGCGCGGGCGGGCGCGCCGCCCGAGATGGATCGACGCGCGACGCGACGGGCGCGGCCCGGCGCGCGGCCGGCCGGGCATCGCAGGTCGCGCGCCGGGCCGCGTGGATCAGTGCTTGTCGTCGGCCTTCTTCGGCTTCGGCGGCGACGGCACCTTCGCGTACTGGAATGCCGGCGTGGCCTTCAGCGCGTCTTTCGTCGCGCCCGGCAGGTAGATGTTGCCGTTGCGCACGTCGAGCGACGCGATCGGCACCGCGACGTCATGCGCGGCCACACCGAGGAAGCCGCCGGCCGACACGATCGCCGCCGAAACCGAGCCGTCCGGCGCGACGATCAGGTCGCGCACCGTGCCGACTTTCTGGTTCTGGTCGTTGTACACGGCCTTGCCGAGCACGCTCTTCTTCACGCTCCAGCCTTCGAGCAGCGCCTGCGATTGCTCGACGGTCACGCTGAGCGGCTGCGTGCCGGCGATCTGCGCGTGCGCGCTGACGCTCGATGCGAGGACGGTTGCCGCGATGAGGGTCTTGTAGAACTTCATGTATTGCACTCCGGTTCGGTTGTTGTTGATTCCGGGAGCGAAGCGACGCGGGCGCAACGGCTGATCGGTGAGCGCCCCGCGCTTCGTCGGTCGCGTGGCGGCCAGCCGCGCCGCCACTGCGTGTGTGCATGACGGACCGGCTTGGCCGGACCGCAGCGTGCAACACGGCTTCATGGTAGCGGCATTCGCCGGATCGTGCGTTCGGAGTGCGACGTGACAGGTGGGGCGAGACGGATGAAGATCAATGTCCGTGCGGACAGGATGTGCGCGCGGCGGAGAAAAGCGCGCGCCGCGGCATGTCGATCGGGAGAACATCGGAGACGGGCATCCGCTCGTCACCGGCGCACGGACTACGCGGCCGATGCCCCCCGGCCCCGCCGCGCAGTCACACCGCCTTACGCGTTGCGCGAATACACCCTGCGATGCCGCACTGCCTCCGCCAGCACATCGAGCACCGGCTCCGTCTGCGTCCAGCTCAGGCACGCATCGGTGATCGACACGCCGTACTGCAGCGGCACGCCCGGCTTCAGATCCTGGCGCCCGGCCTCGAGATGGCTCTCGACCATCACGCCGACGATCCGGTGCTCGCCCTGCGACAGCTGCCGCGCGAGATCCTGCGCGACCTCGATCTGCCGCTCGTGCGACTTGTTGGAATTCGCATGCGAGCAATCGACCATCACCTGCTCGCGCAACCCGCTCTTGCGCAGCACCGCGCAGCTCGCCTCGACGTGCTCGGCGTCGTAGTTCGGCCCGTTCTTGCCGCCGCGCAGGATCACGTGCGCGTCGTCGTTGCCGCGCGTCTCGAAGATCGCGGCCATGCCCATCTTCGTCATCCCCATGAACGCATGGCTCGCGCGCGCGGCGACGATCGCGTCGGATGCGACCTGCACGCCGCCGTCGGTGCCGTTCTTGAAACCGATCGGGCAGCTCAGCCCCGATGCCAGCTGACGATGGCTCTGGCTCTCGGTCGTGCGCGCACCGATCGCGCCCCACGCGATCAGGTCCGCGATGTACTGCGGGCTCAGCAGGTCGAGGAATTCGGTCGACGCAGGCAGGCCGAGCGCGTTGATGTCGAGCAGCAGTTGCCGCGCCGCGCGCAGCCCTTCGTTGATGCGGAAGCTGCCGTCGAGGCGCGGATCGTTGATGTAGCCCTTCCAGCCGACCGTCGTGCGCGGCTTCTCGAAGTACACGCGCATCGTGATCAGCAGGTCGTCCTTCAGCGCATCGGCGGCGGCCTTCAGGCGGCGGGCGTACTCGAGCGCCTGGTCGTGATCGTGGATCGAGCACGGGCCGACGACGAGCAGCAGCCGGTCGTCGCGGCCGTGCAGGATGTCGCCGATCGCGCGGCGCGTGTCCTCGACGAGCGTCTGCGTGGCGGCCGGCACCGGCAGTTCGTCCTGCAGCAGCGCCGGCGAGATCAGCGGACGCACGGCGCCGATGCGGACGTCGTCGATACGCGTGGTGTCCTGCGTCGCGTCGGCACTGCCTACCTCGCGATCATGGGAAGGATTGTCGAGGTTCTGCATGGTGATTCTCCGGGGGACGTCTGGAATAAGGTGCAGGCTCGATTATGGCACTCGCGCAAGGCGGCAGCGAGGCGCGGCGGGGGCATGCGATCTGCGTCAAGGGGCCGGGCGAAAGAACGGCGATCCGCAACGGATCGCCCGGGCATTCGGCGCGTTGCGCCGATGCCGCGCGTTTCGGGCGCGCGCCTGCCGACGTTTCCGAGCCTGTCGACAGGGCTTCAAGGAGCCGGCGTCATGCAGGCGCCGCCGGTCGCCAGCCGCAACGCAACCCGGGGCGCCGGCCGTTTGGCCGAGTGGTCGCGTGTGGCCGACGTACCGTACGATCATGGCTGTCCGCTGCCGATGACGCCTCGCCTTCGGCGCAGGCGGCACGACGCACCACCTGTCTGTGATTGATCGTACGCAACATGACCCGACACGCCACGATGACCGTATCCGAACTGCTCAGCGCCATCCGCCAGCCCTACGCCGACCTGCTCGCACAAGCGGCAGCGCAACCCGCGGCCGTCGTCGAACCGGCCTACCGGAAAGCCGACGGCACGCTGGCCACCGAAGGCCCGCTCGCACTGCCGTGCCGCGCCGACATCGTCCACACCGAAGGCGAATCGGCCGGCCAGCCGGCGATGGTCGACTCGACCGCGCAACTGGACTTCGAGCCGTTCGCGTTCGAACTCGAAACGGCGGCCGTGACGATCCGGCCGTTCGTGTGGGACTGGGCGACGATCGAAGCCGACGGCATCGGCGAGGCCGCGGCCACCGACGCGTTCAGGACATGGTTCTTCGCGTGGTTCGACGCCGACGACGCAGGCGAGCCGGCCGAGGACGGCCTGCACGGCATCGTTCACTATCTGTCGGAACCGGCGGGCACGGAGCAAGGATGGCGCGTCAATGCGGACCTGGGCTCGGCGCCGGGCGCGGCCGTCGAGGATCTGCTGTTCCGGCTCGTCGACGCAGGTGCCACGCGAATCAGCATCGGCTGAATCGCTTCTCCATCCGCGACTCCCATGCGCGCCGGTGTCGAGTTGGCTCGGTCGGGCAATCAGCCGGCGTCACCCGGGGTATCGACGTCGATCCCGAGTTCGGTCGCCATCCGCTGCACGAGTGCGTTCAGCCGCGCCACTTCATCCGCAAGCCGCTTCTGCTCGGCCTTGAGCGCCTCGAACTCCGACGGCGGAACGGAATCCGCGCCGCCGCCCGCGTCCGCACCGGCGTAGTCGGCGACGTTCACCTCGCCGCACATCAGGTGCATCCAGCGGTTCTCGCGCGCACCGGGCGCGCGCGGCAGCCGGACGACGAGCGGCTGCGCACGCGTCGCGAGTTCGTCGAGGAACGCCTCGACCGACGAGATGTCCGCGAAGCCGTGCAGGCGTGCGCTGTTCAGGCGCAGTTCGGCGGCCGTCTGCGGGCCGCGCAGCAGCAGGATCGTCAGCAGCGCAATCGCCTGGCTCGGAATCCCGAGCACGCGGTTCACGTTGTGCTCGAAACGCGGCACGCGGCTGCTGCTGCCCTCCATCACGAGGCTCAGGTGCTTGAGCCCGTCGAGCGCGGTCGTGACTTCGTCCTCGCTGACGTTCATCACCGGCGAGCGCGCGGTTTTCTGGTTGCAGCCCGCGGTCAGCGCATTCAGCGACAGCGGATAGGTGTCCGGCACCGTGTGCTGCTTCTCGACGAGCACCCCGAGAATGCGGGCCTCGAGGGGCGTGAGTTCGCGCAGGGCGCGGGGCGTGGGCATGTCCGGCGTGGTGTTCATGGATGACGTCGCAGCGTGCAGCAGGTGAAGGGAAACGGTCGCGGCCCGTCCGGCGTCGCGAACGGGCGAGCCATATGATAGCTCGCGACGTGAGGCCCGGCGCCACTCGCCGCCACGGCGCGCGCACTTGCCGCGGCCGGTTTTCGTCCAACGGTTCGGCCGTGCGGCGGCGCACGACGACGCCTGCGTTCGGCCGCACGAACGCAGGCTCCACGCTCGCGCGCGGCGTCGTCCCGCGTTTGCGCGTCGCGCAGGCCGGCGCTACGATACGCGTTCACCCGGACACGCGGCGCGGCGCTCGGCCGGATTCGTCCACCAGGTCAATACCGTGCATCGCCCGTCCCGCACGCCGTGCCGCCTCGCCTGCGCGCCGCGCCTGTCGACACGCTTCAACCGTTCACTCGTTCACCGCCATGATCGCCTCCTCTCTCGCGCCGCACGTGCGCGCCATCGTCACCGGACACACGCGCGGCCTCGGCGCGTCGCTTGCCGAACAATTGCTGCAGGAAGGCATCGCTGTGCTCGGCGTGTCGCGCAGCCGTCATCCGTCGCTCGCCGCGCAGGCCGGCGACCGTTTCGCCGAAATCGAACTCGATCTGTCGGACACGTCGGCCGTCGCGGCCTGGCTCGCCGGCGACACGCTGCGCCGCTTCGTCGACGGCGCGTCGATCGTGCTGCTCTTCAACAACGCGGGCATCGTCGATCCGATCGGGCCGCTCGCCGCGCAGGACCCGGCGCTCGTCGCGCGCGCGGTCGGCCTGAACGTCGCGGCGCCGCTGATGCTGTCGGCCGCGCTCGTGCAGGCGGCAGCGGCGCCGACCGAATGCCGGATCCTGCACGTGTCGAGCGGCGCCGCGCGCAACGCGTACGCGGGCTGGAGCGTCTACTGCGCGACCAAGGCCGCGCTCGATCATCACGCGCGCGCCGTCGCGCTCGATGCGAACCGCGCGCTGCGGATCTGCAGCGTCGCGCCGGGCGTCGTCGATACGGGCATGCAGGCAACGATCCGCTCGACCAGCGAAGCGAACTTCCCGATGCGCGAGAAATTCGACGAACTGAAGTCGAGCGGCGCGCTGTCGACGCCCGAGGCGGCCGCGCGACAACTGATCGGCTATGCGCTGAGCGATGCGTTCGGATCCGTGCCGACGGCCGACGTTCGCGAACTGCCCGCGTCCTGATCCGGGATAGAATTTCGCGATTGCCCTTCCCCGAGGATCCCCCGATGGTCACGAAGACCACCGCACCGTTCCAGCAGATCAAGACGCTCGTTCGCCAGAACGTCGATGCGGGCGACTGGCGCCCGGGGGACCGCATTCCGTCCGAGCTCGATCTCGCCGCGCAATTCGGCGTCGCGCGCATGACGGTCAACCGCGCGCTGCGCGAGCTGACCGAGGAAGGCGTGCTGAAGCGCATCGCGGGCGTCGGCACCTTCGTCGCCGAGGCGAAGCCGCAGTCGAACCTGCTGATGATCGCGCACATCCGCGACGAGATCCGGGCGCGCGGCCACGAGTACCGCTGCCGCGTGCTCAGCCAGTCGCGCGAGCCCGCGTCGTTCGACGTCGCGGCCGCGTTCGGGCTGGCGGTCAACACGCCGGTGTTTCACGTGGTGTGCGTACACGAGGAAAACGGCCGCCCGATCCAGCTCGAGGATCGCTACGTGAACCCGGCCGCCGCGCCCGAATTCATCGATCAGGATTTCCAGGCCGAGCCGCCGTCCGAATACCTGTTCAACAACGTGTCGCACTACGAACTGGAGATCGAGCACGTGGTCGACGCGTCGCTGCCGTCCGGCGAACAGGCGCGGCTGCTCGACATGCGCGCCGACGAGCCGTGCCTCACGCTCACGCGCCGCACCTGGACGAACGGGCTGCCCGTCACGTTCGTGCACTTCCTGCATCCGGGCAACCGCTACCGGCTCGGCTCGCGCTTCAAGCCGGGCGCCGGACGTCACCAGACCTGAACCTTCTTCAGCGCGGGTAAAAGACCACGCGCGGCGCGCCGCTTCGCGAAGAAACGGCCACCGCGCGCATGACGTCGCTGAATGTCGCTTGACGTGGCTTGCGTGGCTTGACGTCGCTCGATGTCGCGTGACGTCGTCGATCCGCGCCGCTCAGATCGCCCCGACCTGCCCCGCGCCGCGCGACCATACGACCGGAAACAGCGCATGCTCGAGCGGCGCGCCGTCGGGCAGTTCGTCGGCCAGTCCCGGGAAATCGGGCGACGTCTTCCAGCGGCGCGGCGCGTGACGGATATCGTCGCCGACGAAGCGGATCGAGAACGCGCGCCGGCGGTTCTGCGTCCCGCCCGACGCATGCAGCGTCAGCATCCGGAAGCACACCATGTCGCCCGGCTCGAGCGCCCAGTGACGGATCGGGAACGCCGAACGGTCGGCTTCGATGTCGGGCAGGTCGGCGAGGCTGCCTTCCGGGAACCACTTCGCCTCCTTGTCCATGAACGTGCGCGGCATCAGCCACGGCCCCTGGTGCGAACCCGCGACGAATTCCAGCGTCGATTCGAGCGGCACCGGATCGACCGGAATCCACATGCTGACGTTGTCGTCGCCTTCGATGTTGTAGTACGGCTGGTCCTGGTGCCACGGCGTGCGCTGCCGCGTGCCGGGCTCCTTCACGAGCAGGTGGTCATGATGCAGCCGCACCGTCTGCGTGCCCATCAGCGCCGCGGCCACCGACGGCGCGGGCGAACGCACGATGAAGTCGCGATACGCGTCGTTGTGCTGCCAGTTGCAGAAGTCCTCGAAGAACCAGCCCGGATCGTCGGGCCGGCTCGCGACCTTCGCGCGCGCGCTCGGCTGCGCGAGGTTCGCGTCGATGCCGGCACGCAGCGCGGCCACTTCGTCGGGCGAGAAGATGCCCTTGATGCATACCGCGCCTTCGTCGCGGAAGGCGGCGATCAGTTCGGGCGTCACGGCTTGCGCGACGCGTTCCTGGATACTCGTCATGGGTTGCCTGTCGATTGATTGAGCCACGGGGTCATGGAATGGCAGGGTCACGGGTTCACGGCGCGGAAGTCAGCTGCTGCTTTGCGCCGTAGATGTCGAAGTCGAAATATTTCGCGGCGATCTTCTGGTACGTGCCATTCGCGCGGATCGCGACGATCGCGTCGTTCAGCCGCTTCTTCATGTCGGCGTCGCCCTTGCGCACGCCCATCGCGACGCCGTAGCCGGTGATGCGCACGTCGGTCACGTCGGGGCCCGCGAATGCATAACCCTTGCCGCGCGGCGTCTTCAGGAACGAATAGCCGGCCTGCGTCTTGTCCTGGAAGGTCGCGTCGAGACGGCCGTTCACCAGATCCTGATACACCTGGTCCTGGTTCTGGTACGACACGATCGTCACGCCCTGGGTCGCCCATTCGGCCTTCGCGTAGGCCTCCTGCGTCGTGCCCTGGTCGATCCCGACGCGCTTGCCCGCAAGCGACGCCGCGGTCGGCAGCAGCTTCGAGCCGGCCGGTGCGACGAGCGCGCCCGGCGACGCATACAGCTTGTTCGAGAAGTCGATCTGCTTGAGCCGCTCGTCGGTGGCCGTCATCGCGGACATGATCACGTCGAACTTGCGCGCGCGCAGCGCCGGAATCATTCCGTCGAAACCCTGCTCGACCCACACGCATTTCGCGCGCAGCTGCTCGCAGATCGCATTGCGCAGGTCGATGTCGAAGCCGGCGAGCGAGCCGTCGGGCTGCTTCGCCTCGAACGGCGGATAGGTGGGATCGATGCCCCAGCGGATCGTCGCCGTGTCCTGCGCGAACGAGACGAGCGGCGCGAACGCCAGCGCGGAAGCGAGAAGCCTTGCAGTGCGGTTCATGGTGTGTCCTTTTGGTCTCGACGTGGCGGGGGAAGGCGCCGGGCGTCCGTTGGGGAGCGTCGTGCCGGCTGGCCCGGCGCGGTACGCGAAAGACAGGGACTTCGATGGAGCTGCGATGCAGTCTAGACCGCTTGATTTTCGAGCGCAAGCGGAAGGAATAGAGGTGCGGCCGACCAGGAGAATTGGACGGAGAGATCGCCAAGAAAGAGCGATGTAACACGACATATGCAACAATTTACGATAATTTTCCTGGCGTTCAGGCGTTTACCCGATAATGTGCACAGTCGGCCGAGAGTAGGTTCGATTCGATATCCACAAGCCGTGGCGGTCCAAATTTCACGGTGAATCAGACCGCCACCCATCGTTGGCTGCCGAAAGGCGGCCTTCCGATCTATACCACCTCGATGCTACCGCGCTCCCGCCGCCATCAGGCCGCGCAGCGCCGGCGAGCGTGCCGACGATCGCCATCCGTTTGAAAAGCAAGTCCGCCCGCACAGCCGCGCCGGGTCCGGCGAAACCGCGATTGCCCGCGATCTCGGGCCATGTTAAAAGTCGTCGCACGCATTTGAAAATGAAATGCTCGAACCCGCAAAAGTGCAGAAATGAATAGACCTTTGTTCGACCTCGACCTGTTGCGCGCGCTCGTGATGGTCGCCGACTGCGGCAGCTTCACGACCGCGTCCGCGCGCCTGCATTCGACGCAGTCGACGGTCAGCCAGAAGGTGCGGCGGCTGGAGGAGATCGCCGGGCATCGCCTGCTCGACCGCGGCACGCGCGACGTGCGGCCGACCGACGCCGGCGTGACGGTGCTCAGCTACGCGCGGCGCATGATCGCGCTGAACGACGAGATGCTGGAAGCGCTGTCCGGCGCGACCGTCGCGCTGACGATCCGGCTCGGCGTGCCCGACGATTTCGCGGCGGGCCGCACGACGCATGCGCTTGCCGCGTTCAAGCGCGATCATCCGCAGGTGAAGCTCGAGGTGACGTGCGGGCTGAGCCGCGACATCTGTGCGGCCTACGATCGCGGCGAGCTCGATCTCGTGCTGATCAAGCAGCGGCGCGACAGCCGCGAGGCGGTGGTGCGCTGGCCGGAGAAACTGCGCTGGATCGACAGCGCGCAGCATCCGACGATCGACCTCGATCCGGTGCCGATCGTCGTGTTCCCGCCGCGCGGGCTTTATCGCGACGACATGATCAAGGCGATCGAGGAACGCGGCCGCCGCTGGCGGATCAGCTTCACGACGTCGAGCCTGAGCGGGATCCAGGCAGCCGTCGCGGACGGGCTCGGCATCAGCGTGCTGCCCGCGCGCGTGGTGACCGACGAGCACGTCGTGCTGACCGACGCGCACGGCGGATTCGCGCCGATCGAGCACATGGACATCGCGATCCTGCATCGGCCGACCGCCGATCCGATGGTCAGCGAACTGACGAAGGCGCTCGCAACGATGCTGGAGCACGAGCAGGAATGAGCGCAGCGATGCGGGCGGGCATCGACCGGGCGGCGGCGCATGTCGAGAAAACCGACGCCCGTCAGAACATCGTGTTCCCGTTCGCCGCCTGCTCCAGCACCGGCTGGTTCACGTCCCAGTGTTCGACGATCTTGCCGTGTTCGAGCCGGAAGATGTCCACGATCGCGCTGCCGCGCGTGCCGGGTTCGCGCACCGCGTGCACGTGCAGGATCACGTAGTCGCCGTCGACGAACGAGCGCGTGATCTCGCTGTGCGACTGCGGATACTTGTCGCGCAGGAACGCGACGAACTTTCGAAAACCGTCGCGGCCGTCGGCCGCGTTCGGGTTGTGCTGCACGTACCGGTCGCCGACGTACGCGAGGGCGGCATCCGCATCCTTCTCGTTCAGGCCTTTCTCGTAGAACGCGAGCACCGTGCGGCGATTCGCTTCCTGCTGCGCGCTGTCCGCACCGCCCGCACCATCCTGGCCGGCCGCCATTGCGTGCGCGGCCGCCGCTGCGAACGTCGCCGCGACGATCCATCCTGCGGCCCGTGCGGCCATCGTGCGTGTGCGTCGCATCGTCGTCTCCCGGAAGATCAGGCTGAAGGAAGCCCGATCATAACCGGCACGATGCGGCGCCCGGTTCAGACCAGCGCGCCGTCGCGCGCGACGATCTTCCCCGACGACACGACGAGCCGCCGCGTCGGCCGCGCGACGACGGCCTCGGCGAACGTCAGTGCATCGACCAGCACGACGTCCGCGCGCTTGCCTGCTTCCAGACCATAGTCGGCGAAGCCGCAACCGCGTGCCGCACCGTGCGTCACGCAGTCGAGCGCGACTTCGAGCGCGTCGTCGCGGCGGAAATCGTTGCGCATGCCGATCAGCATCGCGCGTTCGAGCATGTCGGGCGAGCCGTACGGCGTCCACGTGTCGCGCACGCCGTCGTTGCCGCCGATCACGGTCACGCCGGCCGCGCGGCACGCAACGACCGACGGCACCGGCACCGCGGCCGGCGCGGTCGTGACGATCGCGACGCCGAGTTCGGCCATCCGCGCGAGCAGCGCGTCGCGCTCGCGCTCGGCGATGTCGCCGAGGCAGAAGCCGTGGCTGATCGTGACCTTGCCCTGCATGCCGAGCGCGGCTGTGCGCTGCAAGATGAGATCGAGCGAATACGCGCCCATCGATCCGCGTTCGTGCAGATGCAGGTCGAGGCCGCGGCCATGACGCTCGGCGATTCCGAACAGCACGTCGACCGCTTCGACCGGATCGCCTTCGATCGCGCACGGGTCGAGGCCGCCGAGCAGGTCGGCGCCCGCGCCGAGCGCGTCGGACAGCAGCGCGGCCGTGCCGGGCCGCTTGAGCACGCCCGACTGCGGAAACGCGACGATCTGGATTTCCACCTGGCCGCGCAGCGTCTCGCGCGTCGCGAGCACGCCGTGCAGATGGCGCAGCCCGGCTTCGGTGTCGACGTCGACGTGCGTGCGGATGCGCGTCGTGCCGGCCGCGAGGAACGCGCGCGACAGCGCGAGCGACGCGGCGCCCGCGTCATGGCCGCTCGTCGCGCGGTAGTGACGCTCGTTCTCGATGCGGTCGACGAGGCGCGGCCCCACCGCGTTGCGATACCACGGCATCCCCCAGTGGGTCTTGTCGAGGTGCGTGTGGCCTTCGACGAGGCCGGGCAGCGCGAGCGCGCCCGCGCCGTCCTCGATCGCGCAGCCGGCGGGCGCGTCGAGCGACGGGCCGACGCGCGCGATGCGCTCGCCGTCGATCAGGATGTCGAGCGCTTCGTCGGCGTGCGTGCGGACGTTGCGGATCAGCAGGTTCGTCATGTCGGTTCCGGTGTGGTCGGTCAGTCGGTCGGTCAGTCGGTCAGTCAGTACGAAGCAGCCGCGATGCACGCACCGCGACGGCGGTCGGGTCGTCAGCGCGTGAAACGCAGCGCCGGCGCGAACGGCGCGCCGGTGTCGCTTTCGCCGCGCCGGAACACCCAGCGTTCGGCCGGCACGCCGGCGACGGCGGCCGCCGCATTCGGCGCGCGCACCGCGACGAAGCTCGCGTCGCAGCCGACCGCGATGCCGTAGTGCGCGAGGCCGAGCGCGCGCGCGCCGGCGTGCGTCGCCATGTCGAGCGCGATGCCGAGCGCTTCGTCGGTAAAGAAGCCCGAGCGGTAGCCGACCATCATCGCGCGCTGCAGCATGTCGCCGTTGCCGTACGGCCACCACGCGTCGCGAATGTTGTCGTTGCCGGCGAACACGTGGACGCCCGCGTTGCGCAGTTGCTGAACCGGCGGGAATGCGCAGTCGCCCGGCGCGTTGGTCAGGATCGACACGCCGGCGTCGGCGAGTGCGGCGGCCGCACGCTCGACGTCGCCATGTTCGACCTGGCCGAGCGCATACGCGTGGCTCACGTTCACGCGGCCGCCGAGGCCGGCCGCGCGCGTGCGCGCCGCGATCCGCAGCAGTTGCGCGACGCCGGTCTCGCCCGGTTCGTGCAGGTGGATGTCGATCTTCGCGCCGCGCTTCTCGGCGATGCCGAACACGATGTCGAGCTGGCCGTCCGCGTCGCCGTCGAGCGTCGTCGGGTCGATCCCGCCGACCACGTCCGCGCCTTCGCGCACGGCCGCATCGAGGATCGCGGCGGTGCCCGGGCACGTCACCACGCCGGCCTGCGGAAACGCGACCAGTTCGATGTCGACGATCCCGCGCCACTGTTCGCGCGCGGCCATCACGGCGTGCAGGTTCGACAGGCCGGTCGTCGCGTCGACGTCGACGTGGCTGCGCATCGCGATCGTGCCGAACGCGGCGGCCTGCGCGATCAGCGCATTCGCGCGCTCGACGATCGGCGGCGCGGCCGCGAGCTGGCGCTTCTCGACCACGAGTCGCTCGCGCAGCGACTCGACCGATTGGTGCGGCACCCAGCGGTCGCCGACGAAACTCTTGTCGAGATGGATGTGGCCGTCGACGAAGCCGGACAGCACGACGCGGCCGCCGAGGTCGATCGTTTCGGCGCCGGGCGCGGCAGTGCAAGCGGCGCCGATCGCGACGAAGCGGCCGTCATGGACGACGAGGTTGACGGGCCGGCCGCCGGCATCGACGGCGTTGGTGAAGAAGCGATCGGTCATGAGTCGGAATGAGTGGGGCGGCCGCTGCGCGACGCCGACGCGGACAGGGGAAGGCACCGCAGCCGGCACGGCGCGACCGTTGGCAGGGATGTGCGGTCACGATATCGGACGGGGCGGCCAGTGGCCAATTAAATGTCGCGATGCCGGGCATTCGATTTCGCGATATGCGGGCGAGCTGCCTGTCGGGCGTGGCGCGAAGATGGGGCGTGATCACCGCGCGGGCGTGCGCCGGTGCCGATCGTCGCGCAATCGGCGCCCTCACGCGGCTGCCGGACGGCGAACCGCATCGTCGAATCTCGGCCGCGCCGCACCGCGATTTGCGCGGCAACAGACTTTACACGTTGTTACCCGGCCGCACCGGACGCGCATCCGCCCATTCCTTATACTCACGCCGAGTTCGCCACCCGTCCCGGTATTCGTCGGCGAACACGTTGCCGATGCAGGAAACATCATGATGCGCATGCCTTCCACGAAGACCGTTCTGTTCGCCACGCTCGTCGCCGTGGCGGCGCTTCCGCTGACCGCCTGTGTCGCGCCGGGCTACTACGGCGCGCAACCGGGCTATCCGCAGCAGCAGTACGCGACGCCCGGCTACGCGCAACCCGCGTATTCGCAACCGGGCTACGTGCAGCCGCAGCAGCCGGCCTATCCGAACCAGGCGCCGCAGTACGACCAGTACGGCAACCCGCAGCCTTACGGCGGCCAGTACGGCAACGGCTACGGCACGCAATACGGCACCGTCGCGAACATCCAGCCGATCAACGGCTCGGTCGGCACGTCGGGCGTCGCCGGCACCGTCGTCGGTGCGCTGGTCGGCGGCCTGGTGGGCAACCAGTTCGGCCGCGGCCACGGCCGCGATGCGGCCACCGTGATCGGCGCGCTCGGCGGCGCCGTCGCCGGCAACCAGATCGGTCAGCAGATGGGCGCGGCCCAACCGCCGAGCAGCTACCGGATCGACGTGCGGGTAAGCGACGGCTCGACGCGCTCGTTCGACGTGCAGTCGCCGGGCGACCTGCGTCCGGGCGATCGTGTGCAGATCAACGGGAATCAGTTGTCGCGGTATTGATGCGGGTCGCATGCGCCTGAGTTGATCGGGTGCATCACACGTATCGCGCGCACATCACGTCGCAGAGGCGGTATTGATGCGGGTCGCGTGCGCCTGAGTTGATCGGGTGCATCACACGTATCGCGGACACCTCACGTCGCAGAGGTGGTATCGATGCGGGTCGCATGCGCCTGAGTTGATCGGGTGCATCACACGTATCGCGGACACCGCACGTCGCGGAGGCGGTGTCGATGCGGGTCGCATGCGCCTGAGTTGATCGGGTGCATCACATATATCGCGGACACTTCACGTCGCGGACGTATTTCGCGTGCTCAGCGGTGCTTCGGCGCAACGGCGGGCACGCGCTTCACTTCATCCCCCTTCCACGAGTCGGCGCGGCATGCCTGTCGCGCACGGCACTGCGTCGTCACGTTCCTCACGTCGCGCGCCACCCGCGGTCGCGGTCGCATCCAATGCAACGGCAGGTGCGTTCGCATCATCCGGCTCATTTCCGCGTGCATGCGTTCGGCGCCGCGTGCGATTGCCCGCAGACTTCGCGAACACGCATCGATTCTCCACGCGTCATCCCCGCCATCATTCGCGCCTCGGTACAGCGCTTCACGCCTGTCGATGCGGCATGTCGAACGCACCAGCAAATGCGTGTGTTTCCGATTAGCATGGTCGATGCCCTGCCGCGCACCGCGCCGCAGATTCCGACCTTCCGGCACACCAACGACAACACCGACCGATGATCACGATCCGCCTGCTCGATGCCGCCGACGCGGCGCAATTCCAGTCCGTCCGCCTGCGCGCGGTCGCCACGTCGCCAACTTCGTTCCTGCCGACCCGCGACGAGGAAGCCGGCGTCCCGGTCGACGAATTCGCGACGCGCATCACGCCCACCCACGAGCGCGCCGTGTTCGGCGCATTCGCCGACGCATCGCTCGTCGGCATCACGGGCGTGCGCCGCGACGCGCGCGCCAAGGTCGCGCACAAGGCGACGATCTGGGGCGTGTTCGTCGACCCCGCGTACCGCGGCCGCGGCATTGCGCAATCGCTGCTCGATAGCGCGACCGTGCACGCGGTACAGGCTTGGGAATGCAGGCAACTGATGCTGTGCGTCAACGAGATCAACGGCACCGCGGAACGGCTGTATGCGTCGCAGGGGTTCGTCCGGTTCGGCACGGAACCGCGCTCGCTGTTCGTCGACGGCCGCTTCTACGATGAACACCACATGGTCAAGACGCTCGCATGATGCGTCGCGATCGCATGCATCGGCCGTCCGCACGCGATCGCACTCCTGCCCCGTCACGTCA
This sequence comes from Burkholderia sp. BCC1998, assembly GCF_905339875.1. NCBI lineage: Bacteria > Pseudomonadati > Pseudomonadota > Betaproteobacteria > Burkholderiales > Burkholderiaceae > Burkholderia > Burkholderia sp. BCC1998. The sequence continues at coordinate 111,076 of NZ_CAJPHE010000006.1, read as the reverse complement.
CCGCGTTTCGCCGATCGTCGTGTTGACCGCCTGCCCGGCGATCGACACGTTCGTCAGCGTCATCGCGCTCACGTTGAATGCATGGATCGGCCCCGGCGACGTGACGGTCGGCGAGCGCGCCGGTCCAGCCGATGAAGGCGCGACGCGAGCGATCGGACGGGTGAAGACGAAGGGCGGCGGCTTGCGGCCGTGGGTGCGACTCCTTCAGCGGTTCAGGTATCGACACGCCGGGCGGCATATCTCTACTCATACGTCGTCACACCACATTGCGAAGTCCAGACATGGTCGCCACCGCGTACATGACGGTCGTTTACCCCACTTTTACCGATACCTCGCCCCGTATGTGTGCGCACACTCACTTCCTGATCGGCCTACATAGATATCCGTTGTCGTATGTTTATGCGCAAAAACTCCACGTCTGACGGATACACGGTCGAGTCCGAATCGACCACGCGCATGGAATATGACAAGCTCGCGGAGACCTCACTCTTCCATTCAAACCGTCACAGGAGCCTCAATTGCAGACCCGCCACGGAGTCGACCTCATCCGCGCCCGCGCGCTGTTCGATCGCGAGCGCCGTGCATTCACCGAAGCCATGCCGATCTCCCGCGCGTTGTCCGCGGAAGCGTCCGAGCATTTGCTGTTCGGCGTGCCGCTGCACTGGATGCAGGACTGGTCGACCCCGTTCTCGCTGGTCGTGAAGGAGGCGCGCGGCGCGACCTTCACCGACGTCGACGGTCATCGTTACGCGGACTTCTGTCTCGGCGACACGGGTGCGATGTTCGGCCATGCGCCCGAGCCGGTCGCACGCGCGCTCGCCGAACAGGCGACGCGCGGCTACACGACGATGCTGCCGAGCGAGGACGCCGCCTGGGTGTCGCGCGAACTCGCGCGCCGCTTCAGGCTGCCGGTCTGGCAGTTCGCGCTGAGCGCGAGCGACGCGAATCGCTTCGTGCTGCGCTGGGCGCGCGCGGCCACCGGCCGCAACACGATCGTCGTGTTCAACGGCTGCTATCACGGTACGGTCGACGACGTGTTCGTCGATCTCGTCGACGGCCGCCCGGTGCAGCGCGACAGCCTGCTCGGGCAGTCCTACGACCTGCTCGCGAACACACGCGTGGTCGAGTTCAACGATCTGGCCGCGCTCGAGGCGGCGCTGAAGGATGGCGACGTCGCATGCGTGCTCGCCGAGCCGGCAATGACGAACATCGGGATGGTGCTGCCCGAGCCGGGCTTCTGGGAGGCGGCGCGCGACCTCACGCGCCGCTACGGCACGCTGCTCGTGATCGACGAAACCCACACGATCAGCAGCGGCCCGGGCGGCTACGCGGCCGCGCACGGTCTCGAACCGGACGCGCTGGTGGTCGGCAAGCCGATCGCGGGCGGCGTGCCGTGCGCGGTGTACGGGTTCAGCGCCGACTTCGCGGAACGCGCGAAACAGGCGAAGCTGAGCGCACCGCCCGGCCATTCCGGGATCGGCACGACGCTCACCGCGAACATGCTCGCGATGCATGCGATGCGCGCGACGCTCGCCGACGTCGCGACCGATGCCGCGTATGCGCATATGTTCGCGCTCGCCGCGCGGCTCGCGGCCGGGCTCGAACAGGCGATCGCAAAACACGGGCTGCCGTGGTGCGTGACGCGCATCGGCGCACGCACCGAGTTCCAGTTCACGCCGGTGCCGCCACGCAACGGCACGATCGCGGGCGAGCAGCTCGACAGCGAACTCGAGCACATCGTGCATCTGTATCTGCTGAACCGCGGCGTGCTGATCACGCCGTTCCACAACATGATGCTCGTATGTCCGCAGACGACAGCCGACGATGTCGACACGCTCGTCGCGCAGTTCGACGCGTGCCTGGGTGAACTGGTGTGATGTGAGACACGCGGTGCGTCCGGCTCGCCTGCATCGGGCCGACCGGACGCATGCCCGACGCTACTTCAGCAGATCCGTCGAATCGACCGGCGTGCCCAGCGCGCCCACGGAGCCCGCACTCACTTCCCGCTCCGCACGCAGCGCCCCACACGTATCGATGCGGCCACTTCAGCAAATCGGTCGAATCGACCTGCGCGCCCAGCACGCCCACGGAGCACGCACTCACTTCCCGCTCCGCACGCAGCGCCGCACACGTATCGACGCGCCTACTTCGGCAGATCGGTCGGATCGACCTGCGTGCCGGGCACGCCCGCGGTGCGCGCACTCACTTCGAGTTCGTCGCGCAGCGCCGCACGCGTATCGCCGCCGCCCTGCCCCGACACCGCACCGCCATCGAGCGACGGCAGGATGTAACCGTTCACCATCCGCCGGAACAGCTTCACGTTCTCCGCGTCGCGCAGGCCGCCGTCCACCGGCAGCACGCCCGTCATCACGATCACCGTATTGCGCTTCGGCAGCACCGTGATGAATTGCCCCTTGAAGCCCATCGCGTCGAATTCCGGCTCGCTGTCGACGATGTTGTTGATCCACCAGTAGTAGCCGAATTGCGGCGACACGCGCGGCGCCGTCATCTGCGCGATCCACGCCTGCGGCACCACCTGCCGCCCCTGCCAGCGCCCGCCGTCGAGCACGAGCATGCCGATCTTCGCCATGTCGACGGCACGCAGCCGCAGCCCCCAGCCGGCCGACACGAGCCCCGTGCGGTCCGCACGCTCCCATGCCGCGCGCCTCATGTCGAGCGGGCCGAACAGATTCGTGCGCGCATAGCGCTCGACGGGCTCGCCGGCCGCCGCGCTCAACATCGCCGACGCGAGAATCGGGTTCACGTCGGTGTACTCGAATACGGTGCCCGGCGCGACCTTCGGCGCGGCCGACGCGGCGAGCTTCAGCCGGTCCGGCGCCGTGTAGTAGATCGGATCGTCCTTCGGGCTGAAGTCGTAATGCAGGCCGCTCGACATCGACAGCACGTGTTTCAGCTCGATGCCGCGCTTGTCCGCGAGCGCGCCGCCGAGCTCGGGGCGCCACGCGGCGAGCCGCGCGGCCACCGGCTCGTCGAGCTGCACGGCGCCCTGTTCGACCAGGATGCCGGCGACGAGCGACGTCACGGCCTTCGTCACCGAGTACAGCTCGTAGGTCGAGTCGCGCGACGCGTTCGCGCCGTAGCGCTCGAAGATCAGCTTGCCGTCCTTCACGACGAGCAGGCTGTACACGTCGAGCTTCTGCTCGCGGATCCAGCGCGACAGCGCGACGAGCCTGCGCGAATCGACGCCGACGTCTTCGGGCGCGGCCGCCGCGATGCCGGTTTCATGCAGCGGCGGCAGCGGCAACGCGTCGGCCGCGTGCGCCACGGACAGTATCGGTGCCGATGCCGACGCCAGCGCCCCGCCGCCGATCAGCAACGCGGCAACCCGCGCGAGCAGCCGGCGCATGAACGGCGCAGCGGGCCGCCGCGCATCGGAACGCCACGCGGACGAATGGTCACTGAAGTTTGCAATCCTCATCAAATCTCCGGTGCATCGTTGAACGCGGTGGCGGTACCCGGCACTCCCTTCGTCTGCCGGCTGCGCTTGAGTTCGTCGCGCAGCGCCTGCGTGGCTGCCGCGCTTTCGACCGGCGGCCGCGGGGGCGTGAGCGCCGGCAGGATGTAGTCGCCGACCATCCGCCGATAGAGGTTCAGGTAGGTCGCGTCGCGCAAGCCGCCGTCGGTCGGCAGCAGGCTCGTCATCACGACGACTGCGCGCTGCGCGGGCAGCACCGTGATGAACTGCCCCTTGAAGCCCATCGCGCCGAATTCCGGCGTGCCGTGCTCGACGACATGGCCGATCCAGCAGTAGTAGCCGTAGTCGGCCGCGGCCGGCGATGGCGTCGTCATCTGCCGGACCCAGCCGGCCGGCACGACCTGCTTGCCGTTCCAGCGGCCGTTGTCGAGCAGCAGCATGCCGATCTTCGCCATGTCGACGGCACGCAGCCGCAGGCCCCAGCCGCCCGCCACCGCGCCGGTGCCGTCGGCGCCGCTCCAGCGGTAGTGCGCGAAGCCGAGCGGCTCGAACAGCCGCCTGCGCGCGAAGTCGTCCTCCCGCTCCCGCGCGGCGATCGACACGGCCGTGCCGACCAGCACCGGGTTCACGTCGATGTAGTCGAAGTGCGTGCCGGGCGGCTGCGCGGCGCGGCTCGTCACGGCAACCTGCAGCCGGTCGGGCGCGTCGTAGTACAGCGGATCGGTGCCTTCGCGCGTCGTGTAGCGCAACCCGCTCGACATCGACATCAGGTGCCGCAGCTCGATATCCTGCTTGTCCGCGAGTTCGCTCGCGAGATCGGGCCGCGCGGCCGCGATCAGCGGCGCGACCTTCGTCGACGGGCCAAGCTTGCCTTCGCCGTCGAGAATGCCGGCGAGCAGCGCGGTGATCGTCTTCGTCACCGAATACAGCTCGTAGTTGTTGTCGCGCGTGAGGCCGTCGCCGTAGCGCTCGAACACGATCTTGCCGTCCTTCACGACGACGAGGCTGCGCACGTCCATCCGGTCGCGGCGCAGCCATTCGGACAGCCGCACGAGCGGCGCCGAATCGACGCCGGCCGACTCGGGCACGACGCTTGGCGGGTCCTGCGGCGCGCCGCCGGCAGCCAGCGCCGGGCCGCCGCCGCATGACCCGGCGACGATCGCCGCGGCCGCGAGGCCGCGCATTGCGAGGGAAACGCTCATCGTAGCTCCTGTTGAAACGGCGCCCGCCGCGTCGCGCGGGCGCTCATATCGCAATCGCATCGCGCGACGTCAATCAAGACACGGCTTGCCGGCCGGCAGGAACTGCCCGCGCCCCGGCTCCGCGGCGAGCAGCCGGCCGTCCTCGACGAGCAGCTCGCCGCGCGACAGGCAATGACGCGGCCAGCCCGTCACCTCGGTCCCTTCATAAGGCGTGTAGTCGACCGCATGATGCAGCGACGCATTCGCGATCCGCACGCGCTTGTCCGGATCCCACACGACGATATCCGCATCGGCGCCGACCGCGATCGTCCCCTTGCGCGGATACAGCCCGTACAGCTTCGCGGGCCGCAGTGACGTCAGCTCGACGAACTGATGCAGCGACAGCTTCCCCTTGCGCACGCCATCGAACAACAACGGCAGCCGCGTCTCGAGACCGGGAATCCCGTTCGGGATATGGTCGAACGAGACGGCCTGCCCGCCCGGATGCTTGCCGCACGGATCGTCGTAGTTGAACGGCGCGTGATCGGACGAGAATACCGAGAACACGCCCTGCTTCAGCGCCTTCCACACCGCCTGCTGGTTGGCCGGATCGCGCGGCGGCGGGCTGCATACGCATTTCGCGCCTTCGTAGCCGTCGTGACCGTGATGACCGAGATCGGCGGCCGTCAGATACAGGTACTGCGGGCAGGTTTCGGCCAGGATCGGCAGGCCGCGCGATTGTCCCCAGCGGATCTGCTCGATCGCCTCGGCGCCCGACACGTGCACGATCAGGATCGGCACGTCCACGAGTTCCGCGAACGCGATCGCGCGATGCGTCGCCTCGCGCTCGACCACGGCCGGCCGCGCGTGCGCATGAAAATGCGGCGCGACGTGGCCGTCGCCGAGCAGCCGCTCGGTCAGCCAGCCGATGCAGTCCGAATTCTCCGCATGCACCATCACGAGCGCGCCGTGCTCGCGCGCGACCGACAGCACGTCGAGCATTTGCCGATCGTTCAGCTTCAGGTCGTCGTAGGTCATGTACACCTTGAACGACGTGTAGCCGTTCGCAATCAGCCGCGGCAGCTCCTCGGCCAACACGTGCGGCGTCGGATCGGCGACGATCAGGTGAAAACCATAGTCGATCAGCGCGCGCCCTTCCGCGCGCCGGTGATAGTCGTCGACGGCCGCCTGCAGCGACTGCCCCTTCGCCTGCGCGGCGAACGGCACGACGGTGGTCGTGCCGCCGCACAGCGCCGAGCGCGTGCCGGACAGGAAATCGTCGGCCATCTTCAGCCCGTCGGGCATCGGCTGGTCGAGATGGCAATGCGCATCGACGCCGCCCGGCAGCACGAGCATCCCGCTCGCGTCGAGCTCGCGCGGCGCGCGCGGCAGCCCGTGGCCGAGCATGGCCACGCGCCCCGCGCGAATGCCGATGTCGCACGAGAACCGGTCCGCCGCCGTCACGACGTCCGCGTGACGGATCACGAAATCGAGATCGTTCGACATGACTCGCGCCTCAGATCACGTCGCTGAAGAGACGCCCCCAGCCCTTCACCTGCCGCGTGTCGTAGTCGGCGAGCTGCAGCGACTTCCACACGACGGTCGAGATCGTGTCGTAGATCGGAATGCCCGTCTCTTCCTCGAGCGCCGGCACCAGGTGCGCGGCGTTCAGGTTCGTGCAGAAGATCGAGATCGCGCGCGGGCCGGCCTTCGCCACTTCGCGCACCATCCCGCCGATCTGGTCGCCCGTCACTTCGGAGAACGAGAAATTGACCTTCAGGTTCAGGTGGCGCTCGGCGATGCAGTTCAGCCCCGAGCGGCGATAGTTGTCGACGATCTTCGTCTGCACGTCGTCGAGATACGGCGTGACGAGGCCGAACTCGTGCGCGTTCGTCTTCTTCAGGATCTCGTTGAGCGCGAGCACCGACGTCGTGGCCGGAATGCCGGTCGCTGCGGTGATGCGCTCGCACAGCCGCTCGTCGGCCTCGAAGCCGAGCCAGCCGGACGACGTGCCGTTCCACGCGATCACGTCGACCTTCGCGTCGGCGAGCAGCATCGCGGCCTGGATGATCTTGTCGTCGTCGAACTGGCCGAGCGCCTGGCCCGTCAGCGAGATTTCGGTGACGGGAAAGCGCGCGAAGTGCGCGGACACGCCCGGCAGGCCGGCGACCATCGAGCTCGTCAGCGGTTCGAGCGACGTGTTGGACGAAGGGGTGAGCATGCCGAGCAGGGTACGTTTCTTCATGGTGGTTTTCTCTCTACCAGTAAATGCAGTCGATGCAGTGAAAGGGGTCGGTCAGACGGGGAGCTTGTTTTCGTAGTCGATCGCGCTGGAGCACACGAGCAGGCCGACGCCGGCCGCCGCGAACACCATCAGCGCAAGGAAGTAGGAACCGGTGAACTGCACGATCGCGCCGACGAGGATCGGCACGGTGATGCCGCCGATGTTGCCGCCGAGGTTCATGAGGCCGCCGAGGAAGCCGATCTTGTTGCGTGTGCCGAGCGACGACGGGATGCACCAGTACAGCCCGCACCAGCGCAGGAAGAACAGCGTCGTCGACAGCAGCGCGACGCACACGACCGGGCTCTTCACGTAGGCGACGGAAAAGATCGACACGGTCGCGATCACCGCGGCGATGCCGAACAGCGTGCGCATCACGACGTTCGGGCGCCCGCCCGCGGCCTTCCACTTGTCGGCGATCCAGCCGCCGAGCAATTCGCCGACGAAGCCGCAGAAAAAGATGATGAAGGTCGACCCGCCCATCTGCTTGATGTCGAAGCCGTGCACCTTGTGCAGGTAGTTCGGCATCCACGTGAGCAGCCCGTAGAACACGCTGTTGAAGCACATCCAGCCGAAGAACATGCACCACACCGAGCGGTACTTGAAGAAGTCGCGCGAGCGCCCCGATGCACCGGCCGGCTCGGCCGCGAGGTCGCTCGCGTGCGACGCCTCGATGTAGTCGGCCTCGAGATCGTTGACGCCCGGATGCTCGCGCGGCGTATTGCGGATGTAGTACCACGCGAGGAAACCAGCCAGCACGGTGCCGACGCCGGCCACCGCGAACGCGAGCCGCCACGAGCCGAGCAGCGCGATCAGGCCGGCGATCAGCACCGCGCCCAGGGCCGCGCCGAGCGGCGCGCCGCCGTCGAGCAGCGTGGCGCCGCGGCCGCGCTCGGTCTGCGTCATCCAGATCGCGTTGAGCTTGCCGCCGGCCGGATAGATCGGCGCTTCGGATGCGCCGAGGCCGAGGCGCGTGAGCAGCAGCGACGGCGCGTTCGTGCACAGCGCGGCGATCGCCTGGAAGAAGCCCCAGAACACGGTCGCCGTCGCGATCACGATACGCGGCTTGAACCGGTCGGCCAGCATCCCGCCCGGGATCTGCATCACCGCATAGGTCCAGAAAAATGAACTGAGGATCAGGCCCTCCATTGCCGGCCCGATCTTGAACTCCTGCGAGATGTAAGGCATGGCGACGGACAGCGACGCGCGATCGACGTAGTTGATCGCGATGAGGCTCAGCATGACGACGAATATCTTCCAGCGGACGGCGGACTTGCCGACCGTCAGGGCAGCGACACCGGAGGTTGAAGACATGAACGGACTCCAGGGATGAACGAGGATGGTCAGGACGTCGCGCAACGTTGAGCCGAGTATAGGATTAGAAATTTATAATTACCGTTAGCGTAAACGCTTGGTTTCATTGAATTTGTTTTATCACTATCGTGGTGCAGGGTAAGCCCCGATATCGTGATAAGCTTGCGCCATCATGAGCCAGACACCCCGCAATCCCCTGCTTCTGCGCACGCGCGGCATGGCCGCGGAGATCGCCGCGCGCCTGCGCGTGATGATCGACGAGGGCGAACTGCCGCCCGGCGCGCGGATCGACGAAAAGGAACTGAGCCTCGCGTTCGACGTGTCGAAGACGCCGCTGCGCGAAGCGCTGAAGGTGCTCGTCGCGGAAGGCGCCGTCACGCATCGCCAGTACATCGGCTATCGCGTCGCGTCGATCGACATCGACGATCTCGTGTCGACGTTCGAGCTGCTGCACGGGCTCGAGGCGATGGCGGGCGAATTGCTGCGCAAGCGGATCGGCACGTCGACGCTCGCCGCGCTGCAGGCGAAGCACCGACGGATGGTCGAGTGTCACGAGGCCGGCAAGCGGGTCGAGTATTTCCGGCTGAACCAGCAGATTCATCAGATGATCATCGACGCGGCCGGCAACCCGGTGCTGTCGGGCATTTATGCGTCGCTGATGTCGAAGGTGCACCGCGCGCGCGGCGCCGCGAACGCGGACACGCTGCGCTGGGCCGAATCGCTGCACGAGCACGAAGCGATCATGGCCGCGCTCGCCGATCCCGACCACGCGCGGCTGCCGCAGGTGCTGCGCAGCCATTCGGAGAACACCGCGCGCGAAGTGCTGGCGATCCTCGATCGCACCGGCACGGCCGACGTGTCGGCCAAGCGGGCGGCCGAAGCGTAACGGCCTGCCGACGAACCGAACACGTAGCGGGGGCCTGCGAACAGACCGTCGACGGCCTGCTACGCCGCCTTCAACGCCCGCCGCGCCACCTCCGCGAAATACCGCGCGCCGACCGGCAGAATCTCGTCGTTGAAATCGTACGCCGCGTTGTGCAGCGGCACCCCGCCGCGCGCGGCCGCTTCGCCGTTGCCGATGAACACGAAGTTGCCGGGCACCGCCTGCAGGAACGCGCCGAAGTCTTCCGAGATCATCATCGGCTGCACGTCGGCGTTCACCGCGTCGGCGCCCGCGACGTGCGCCGCGGCCTCGACGGCCGTGTCGACCCATTCCGGGGAATTCACCGTCGGCGCGAACTCGTGCGTGTATTCGAACGTGCAGGTCGCACCGTGCGTGCGGCAGATCCCTTCGCTGATCTCGCGCATCCGCGTTTCGAGCAGCGTTTGCACGTCGCGCGCATAGCTGCGCGTGTCGCCCTTGATCGTCACCGTCGACGGCAGCACGTTGCGCAGCCCGTCGGTGATGAACTCGGTGCACGAGATCACCGCCTGCAGGCCCGGATCGAGATTGCGCGACACGATCGTCTGCAGCGCGAGCACGATCTGCGAGCCGATCACGATCGGATCGATGCCCATGTGCGGGCGCGCCGCATGCGTGCCGCGCCCGTCGATCCGGATCACGAAGTTGTCCTCGCTCGCCATGATGCCGCCCGCGCGCGTCGCGAACGTGCCGGCGCGCATGCCCGGCATGTTGTGCGCGCCGAAGATCGCGTCGACCGGGAAACGCTCGAGCAGCCCGTCGGCCATCATCGCCTTCGCGCCGCGGCCATGTTCCTCGGCCGGCTGGAAGATGAAGCGCACGGTGCCGTCGAAGTCCTTGCGCTCGGCCAGCAGTTGCGCGGCGCCGAGCACCATCGACATGTGGCCGTCGTGCCCGCACGCGTGCATCTTGCCCGGCGTGCGCGACGCATGTTCGCGGCCCGGCGCGTGCTCGGCGATGTTCAGCGCGTCCATGTCCGCGCGGATGCCGATCGCGCGCGTGCCGGTGCCGACCGTCAGGTTCGCGACGAGCCCCGTGCCGCCGATCCCGCGCTGCACGTCGAGCCCGAGCGTCGTCAGGATCCGCGCGACGTAGTCCGACGTGTTCACTTCCTCGAAACCCGTCTCCGGGTGCTGGTGCAGATGCCGGCGCCAGGTTTTCAGCCGGCCCTGCAGCGTGCTTTCCGCCATTGCGTCCAGTGCGTCCATCGTGCTTGCCTCGTCGGTCGTCATGTCGTTCGGGTCGCTCAGGTTTCTGCGGCCGCGCGGGTCCGCGTCAGCCAGTCGCGCTGGCGCGCCAGCACCGCGTCGGCCGTCTCGCCGACACACCGCCGGTAGACGGTCGGCGCGGTCGCGCCTTCCGTGTTGATCGCCAGCACGCGCGCGTTCGCATCGAGCCCGACCTGGCGTGCGAGCGCCGGATCGCGCATCAGCACGGTCAGCCCCGCGATGCCCGCCGCGCCCGACTCGCCGGACACGAACGGCACGTCACGTTCGCTGCCGACGGCCAGCGCGCGCATCGCCTGCACCGCGTCGTCGTCGTCGATCAGCATGAAGTGATCGATGCCCGGCTCGAGAAAGTCCCATGCGAGCGGCGACGCCTCGCCGCACGCGAGCCCCGCCATCACCGAGTCGACGCTGCCGGTCGCCTTCGTCGCGCGCCCGGCGAGCGCGCTCTGGTACAGGCAATCGGCCTGGCGCGGCTCGACGACGATGAAATGCGGCCGCCGTGCGCCGGCATGCTCCCACAGATAGCTCGCGACACCGGCCGCAAGGCCGCCGACGCCGCCCTGCAGGAACACGTGCGTGAACGGCCGGTGATCGCCGTTGCCGTTGCCGCTGCCGTCGCCATCGCCATCGCCGAGGTTGCCCTCTCCCGCCGCCTGCGCGAGCGCCTCGGCCGCGATCAGGCCGTAGCCCTGCATCACGTCGCGCGGAATCGCCTCGTAGCCGTCGTACGACGTATCCGACACCACATGCCAGCCGTTCGCGTCCGCGAGCTGCGCGGCATGCACGACCGATTCGTCGTAGTTGCCGGCGATCCGCACGATCCGCGCGCCGTGCGCGGCAATCGCATGCTCGCGCTCCGCGTCGACGTGCGCGTGCAGCACGATCACGCAGCGGCAGCCGATCGCGCGCGCGGCGGCGGCCAGCGCGCGGCCGTGATTGCCGTCGGTCGCGCTGATCACCGTCAGGTCGGCCAGCGACGCCGCGTAGCGGCCCGTGACGAGCCCCTGCGGATCGAGCGGCTCGTTGCGCCGCAACCGCTTCACGAGCCGCATCAGCGCGATCGGCGCGCCGAGCGCTTTGAAGCTGCCGAGCGGCGAACGGCATGCCTCGTCCTTCACGCTGACACTCGCGACGCCGAGTCGCGCGGCCAGATCCGGCAGCGCGCGCAACGGCGTGCGGGCCGCACCGACGAGCGGCCAGTGTGCGAGCCACGCGCCGCTCTCGTCGGCCGCGGCGATGTTCATGATGCGGCGCAGCGTGTCGGGATAGTCGGTGCGCGACGCGCGGGGATTGGCGATCAGCATGGCGGGAAGGGCTCCGGAAATGGGCCGCGCGGGCGGCCCGGCGGTGGATGCGGTGCGGGCGCATACGGGTTGCGCGCGCCGTCGGTCCGAAAAATAATATTGCGCGTCCCGGTCAATAAAATCGCCAAATCGGCGCTCCGGACGCAAAAATTTCTCATTCTTTCGAGGCTGCCGCGCCATCATGCCCACCCCACTCGATGCGTTCGATCGCAAGCTGCTGATGGAAGTCCAGCGCGACGCGCACACGCCGCAGACCGAACTCGGCGCCCGCGTGAACCTGTCGACCGCCGCCGTGAACCGCCGCCTGCGGCGGCTCGCCGAAGACGGCGTGATCGAGCGCTACACGGCGGTCGTCGCGCCGGAGAAGGTCGATCATCCGCTGACGATCGTCGTGAACGTCGAGGTCGAGCGCGAGCAGATCGACCAGCTCGACGCGATGAAGCGGACCTTCGAGCGCTGCCCGCAGATCCAGCAGTGCTACTACGTGACCGGGGAATGGGATTTCGTGCTGATCCTCGCCGTGCGCAACATGGATCAGTACAACGCGCTCACGCGCGAGCTGTTCTTCGCGAACAACAACGTGAAGCGCTTCAAGACGCTCGTGAGCATGAGCCGCGTGAAGGTCGGGCTCGAGGTGCCGGTGGATCCCGGCGAGTGACGCTCGAACGTCAGCGCCTGTCGGCAGCCAATGAACCGAAAAACGTCGCGACCTTCGCCTTGCTCGTCGTCTGCAATCGCGACATGAGCCCGTGATCGACCTGCCGCAACCCGTAAGTCTCGCCGATGTCGCGCTGCATCCGGCACCACAGATGGCTCGCGATCTCCGCGTCGACCATCGCGCGGTGGGCACGGCCCGTCTGCGGCAAGCGCAGCATGGTCGCGAGGTTCGACAGCCGGTGACTTTGCGCGTGCGGGTAGAGGCGCCGCGCGACGAGCATCGTGCACGCGAACGCATGCTCGGCCGCCATCCCGAGCATCCCGAGTTCGGACTGCCAGAACCGCTTGTCGAAGCCGGCGTTGTGCGCGACGACGGGATGGCTGCCGACGAACGCGGCGGCTTCCTTCATGACCTTCTCCACCGGCGGCGCCGACGCGATCATGTCGTTCGTGATCCCCGTGAGCGCGACGACGTCGGACGGAATGCGACGGCCGGCGTTCATCAGGCTCTGGTAACGGTCGACGATCTCGCCGTCGCGGAGAAGGATCACGGCGATCTCGGTCGCCCTGTCGCCCATGTTCGGAGAAAGCCCGGTTGTTTCGAAGTCGAGTACCGCTACGGTTTGCATGGTCGAATCGGAGGAAGGATAGCTGGCGGCGCACGTCGGCCGGGACGTGTCTCGCCGACGCGAAAGCGCCACAGTGTATCCCCGGATGCCGCGTCGGGCGGCAAACTCGATCGTCATGCGCGGCGCACCGCCGTTTCCATCCGGACGGACCGGCACGCTCGCGCCATCCGCCGCCGAACAGCGGCGAATGTACCGAAGCTTCCGCGCGTCGGTACATCCCTCTTCCCTACATCATCGACAACTGAAGCTCGCCGCCGAATTCACGTCGCCCGAGCCGTTGTAGCGCGCGACCTGCGGATACGGGCACAACGGCCGCGTGCGTCCCGCGCCCCACGACGTCGGCACGTCCGCGTTCGGCACCGCGTTCGTCGTGTCGCGCGCCGTGGCGACGATCGCCGCGGGCGCCTGCCCCTGCTCGACCCACGCGACGAGCGGCGTCAGCATGTCGAACTGGTCGGCCGCCGGCCCGCCCGAGCAGTGGTTCATGCCCGGCACCGGATAGAAGCGCGCGAAGCCCGACGCGTCGCCGCCGTTCGCCTGCGCGAGCCGCCCGTACCAGTCGCTCGTGTCGTTGAACGAGAACACCGGGTCGCCGGTGCCGTGATAGACGAGCAGCTTCGCGCCGCGCGACTTCAGCGCGGACAGGTTGGTCTCGTCGGGCGGCGTCATGAACGACCACGACGATTGCGTGTACACGCCGTTCGTCGCGAAGATCGCCGGCGCGTCGTTGTCCATGTCGAAGCCGAGCGCGAAGCCGGCGAGGTTCGCGAGCGTCGCGGCGGTTTTCGGCGGCGTCATGAACGTGAACGCCATCGCGGCCGGGTCGAGCATGACCGAATTCGACTGTTTCCATGCGGCCCAGCCGGGGCCCGAGATGCCCGGATCGTACGGAAAACTCGCATAGAGCGCCGTGCCCGCGCTGTTGCGCGCGCCCGCGAACACGTTCTCGAGCGCGCTCTTCTGCGCGGTCGTGAGGCACGCGCCGGTGCGCGTGGCGTTCGCGCAGGTCGGGATGTCCGTCTCGACGCTGAAATGCGCCTGGCACGCGGCGACGTCCTGCACCATCCCGTCGGCCACGCCATCGAGCGCATCGCACTTGTCGAGAATCTTCGCGCCGACGAACCGGCGCTCCGCATCGGTGAAGCCGCTGCGGATGTCGGGCAGCCCGTTCGTCCCGGTCGCCGACGCGATCTTCGCGAACTGCTGCGCGCCGTACATCTCGCCGATCGCCGCCTTCGGCAGATGGAAGCCCGGATCGCCCGCGATGATCCCGTCGTAGTCGCCCGCGTTGCGCACGGCCGTGACCATCGCGTGCCGGCCGCCGTTCGAGCAGCCGCCGAAATAGCTGCGGTCGGGCGTCTTCCCGTATGCGAGCCGGATCACCTGCTTCGCCATCGGCGTGAGCGCGTCGACCGCGCTGTAGCCGTAATCGAGCCGCGCCTGCGGATCGAGGCCGAACAGCGGGTTCTGCGCGGCGCTGTGCCCGGAATCCGAGCTGATCACCGCGAAGCCCATGTTCAGCGCATCGGTCAGCGGCCCGCCGCCGCCGACCTCGCCGGTCGCGGTCACGACGTTGCCGTCGAGCCCGCCGTTCGCCTGGTAGAAGAAGCGACCGTTCCACGCTTTCGGCAAGCGCATCTCGAAGCCGATCGCATAGGTCTTGCCGTCCACCGCGCTCACGCGCTCGTTCATCTTCCCTTCGATCACGCAGTGCTCGGCGATCGGCTTGCCGGCCACCGTCAGCGTACCGGCGGCCGCGGTCGTCACCGACGTGAACGACGTGTTCGCATACGCGAGCTTCGCGGCGAGCGCGTCGCACGTCTGCGCCATCGCGGCCGGCGTCGCGGCGCTCAGGTGCGTCGGCGTGGCGCTGACCGAATCGTCGCCGCCGCAGCCGGCGAGCATGGCCGCCGCGGACAGCGGCGCAATACAGAGGAATGCAGATTTCCTGTTCAAGATAGCTCCCGTTCGTCTGGCTGCCGGATCAGAACATGTGCCGCACGCCGACCATCGCGCCGAGCTGCCCCATCCCTGCGCCGGGTGTCGTGCCGGGCCCGCCGCCGCTGACCGCGTAGCGTGCATGCGCGCTGTTCCACAGATACGACGATTGCGCGTAGACGGCCGTGCGCTTGCTCAGCAGATAGGTCGCGCGCAGCGTGGCCATCGTCGCGCGCGTGTCGTGCGCGCTGTTGACGATCCGGTAGCCTTCGCCGTCGACGACGAAATCGGGTTTCACCGCATACGACGCGCCAAGGAAGAACAGGTCCGAATGCGCGCCCGGCGCGGCCGGCGAACCGGTCGACACGCGCCGCCCGATCCAGCCCGCGCCGATCCGCGCGCCTGCCGCCTGCGCATACGCGCTCACGTGCGTGCGCGCGTCCTTGCCGCCGCTGCTCGTGAAAGGAACGGGCGCCACGCCATCGAAGAAGTTCGCGGCCGCGCCGGTGCCGCCGCGCTGCTCCTCGTACGACGCCGCCGCGCCGAAATACGCGCTGTCGTACTTGAGCATCACCGACCAGTTGCGGCACTGGACGGCATCGCCCGGCACCTGCCCCGCGCAGGTGCCCTGCCCCGGCGAGTTGCCGGTGCCCGCGCCGTCGCGGCCGAACGAATACGCGGCGCCGAGCGTCACGCCGCGATAGGTGCCGACGTAGGTCACCGCGTTGTCGGCGCGGCCGTTCGGCACGTACGCGTCGAACGAGCCGAGCCCGTAGATGTCGGGGCCGATGATGTCCGCGCCCTGCAGCGCGAGATAGGTCATCGTGTACTGGCGGCCGAACGCGAGCGTGCCGAAGCCGCTCTTCAGCCCGACGAACGCCTGCCGCCCGAACAGCCGGCCGCCCTGGCCGAGATCGCCGCCGCGCACGTTGAAGCCGCTTTCGAGCGTGAACACCGCCTGGTAGCCGCCGCCGAGATCCTCGGTGCCGCGCAGGCCCCAGCGCGACGGCAGCTCGCCCGTCACGCCCGGCATGCGCACGACGTGGTCGCCAGCCGCGTTCGCGTGCGACACGAACTCGACGCCCGTATCGATGATCCCGTACAGCGTCACGCTCGACTGCGCGTGCGCGCCGGTCGCGGCGAGCGCGCATGCGCCGGCCGCCAGCAAGGCTTTGGTGTGCTTCATGGTGTTCGTCTCCAGACCTGTGTCGTAATCGCGCTCTACCGGCGCTCGTGGTTGAAATGGGAAGAAATCAGTCGTGCGCCTGCGGGCGCCGGATCAGCACCAGCGCAGCGACGGCGGCGACGAGCGTGACGGGAATGCTCGCGCCGATCACGACCGACGCGCTGCGGCCCATTGCGAGCAGTTCGGCGGCGGCGAGCGGCCCGACCACCGAGCCGAGGCGGCCGACGGCAACGGCGGAGCCGACGCCGGTGCCGCGCATCGCGGTCGGGTAATAGATCGCGGCCAGCGCATACAGCACCGACTGGCCGCCGACGACGAACATCCCGGCCGCGAACGCGGCGGCGGACAGCCACAGGAGTCCGGGCGCGATCGCCAGCGCGGCAAGCGACAGCACGATCCCCGCGTACATGCCGCCGACCACGCGCGATGGACGCAAGCGGTCCATCGACATGCCGATGCCGAGCACGCCGAGGCCGCTGCCGATGTTGAAGAAGATCTGCACGATACCGGCCTGGCTGCGAGCGAGCCCCTTCGCGGCCATCAGCGACGGCAGCCAGTTCAGCAGGAAATACAGCACGATCAGCGTGCAGAAGTAGCTGAGCCACAACGCCAGTGTCGTGCCGGTGCGCGAGCCGCCGAACAGCGTCTGTCCGACGCCGGGGCGCGCCGCGCCCGATGCGCTGACGTCGAGGAACGCACGCGATTCGGGCAGCAGTGCGAGCAGCAGCGGCGCGAGCAGCAGCGGGCCGACGCCCCCGACATAGAAAATGTGCCGCCATTCGGTGTCGCCTGCGAGCAGCACGCCGATCAGCGACGCGATCACGCCGCCGAACGGAATCCCGCAGTACATCACGGCCACCGCGCTGCTGCGCGAGCGTGCGTCGACCGCTTCCGACGACAATGCAATGAGGTTCGGCATCGCGCCGCCGAGGCCGAGGCCGGTCAGCGCACGAACGGCGACCAGCATCGCGAAGCTCGACACCTGCGCGGTCGCGATCGACAGCAGCCCGAACAGGCAGACCGACGCGATCAGCACGTGCTTGCGGCCAACCCGGTCGGCCAGCCAGCCGCCGAGCATCGCGCCCGGCAGCAGGCCGAACGTGCCCGCGCTGAACGCAAGCCCCATCTGTGAAACCGAGAGCCCGAATTCGTGGGCCATGCGCGGTGCCGCGACGCCGACCGACTGCAGGTCGAGCCCCTCGAGCAATGCGATCGCGAAACACAGGCCGAGCGTCGTCGCGACGGCCGGCCTTGCGGCAACGGAAGTGTCCATGTCGTCTCCTAACCGTGACTCGCGCGGCATACGCGGAACGCATGCGCGGTGTCCTTGCTTTATCGTGATCGGGTCTCGTCCATTTATCAGGTAACCTGATTAAGAACCCGAAAGAAAATCCCGTCGAGGGACGGGATGATTTAATAACAGGTAACCTGATATTTCAAGTGTCGCGAGCGCGGTGTTAACCCGCAACCCGTTCGCAACCCGGGCCACACTGCGGCTTGGCCCGGCGCGGCCGGCGGAACCGGAACGAAAGACGCGGCGGCGTGCTCAGTCGCGCAGGTTGCGCACGAACAGTTCGAGCGTACGGTGAACCTGCGCGACGTCGTCGGCGCTCACGTCGTCGCCGAGCATCCGGCGTTCGAGCGGCCGCAGCACCTGCTCGCATTCGCGCAGGATTGCCGAGCCCTCGTCGGTCAGACGCAGCAGGATCACGCGGCCATGGCTGGGATCGGCCTCGCGCGTCACGAAGCCGCGGGCGGCCATCGCAACCATCACTTCGTTCGCGGATTGCGGCGTGATGAACGAGCGCACCGCGAGCTGCGCATTGGACAGCGCGCCGCGCGCCTCGAGCACCGACAGCGCCGTGTACTGCGCGAGCGTCACACCGAGCGGCGCGAGCGCATCGCTCATCTGGCGGCGCAGCAGCCGGTCGAGATTGCCGATCAGGTAGGTAAGCCGCTGCTGCGAACGCATGCGCGGCCTGGCTTCGCTGGCGCGGGCCGTGCGTTTCGTGCCGGCCGGTTTGACGGGTGTCGAACTCATGAACGTGTCGGAAGGAGGATCGCGGGCCATCTTACCTCACGCGGTCCGTATATCGGCCCGCACGGCGTGCCGGCCGGCGAGCCGCCCCGGGCCGTCCACGCCCGGCTCGGACGAACCTTATGCCGCGGCAGCCGGCAACGCCGCGCGGCAGCCCGCGTCCACCAGCGCGAGCCGGTGTGCGAATGCCGCGAGCGGATAGTCGAAGAAGTAGGTGCCGACCGCGCGCTTGCCCGCACGGAACGAATCGTCCCCCGGCGCATCGCCGACGATGCGCAGCGTGCGCGCCCACGCGAACGCGAGGAGCAGCCAGCCGACCAGCGCGAGATAGTCGTCCGCGACCCGGTAGGGCAGATCCGGATCGTGCTCGCTCGCGCGGATCACGCCGGCCGTCACGCGCTCGAGCTCCGCGCACAGCGTGGCGACGCGCGCCCCGGCGTCCCTCGCCCGCTCGTCCGCCGCCTGGACGCTCTGCGCGGCTTCCGCGCGAATCAACTCGAGCAGCGCATGCAGCGCCTCGCCGCGATCCCCCAGCACCTTGCGCACCAGCAGATCGATCGCCTGGATCTCGTTGGTCCCTTCGTACAGCATCGACACGCGGCAATCGCGCACCGTCTGTTCGATCCCGTATTCGTGAACGTAGCCGTAGCCGCCGAATACCTGCAGCGCGTTCGACGCGGCCGCGAAGCCGTTCGCGGTGAAGAACGCCTTGGCAATCGGAGTGAGCAACGATGCCAGCCGCGACGCCGCGAGCCGTGCCGGCGGCTGCGGATCGTGCGCGGCGACGTCGAGCCAGTGCGCGATCCAGTAGCCGATCGCGCGCTCGCCTTCGACGATCGCCTGCGCATCGAGCAGGATGCGGCGGATCGCGGCATGTTGCGCGATCGGCGCCGCCCTGCCCTGCGCGCGTTCGCGCGCATAGGCCGACGCGGCCTGCCACGCGCTCTGCGCATGCCCGACACCCTGCATGGCGACCTGCAGGCGCGCCGCGTTCATCATCACGAACATCGATGCGAGCCCGCGATGCGGCTCGCCGACGAGCCAGCCCGTGGCCGCGTCGAAACGCATCGTGCAGGTCGGGCTTGCCTTCAGCCCCATCTTCTTCTCGATGCCGTCGCACCAGACGCCGTTGCGCACACGGCCGCCCGGCGCGTCGAGCCACTTCGGCACGACGAACAGCGACAGCCCCTTCGTTCCCGCCGGCGCATCGGGCAGCCGCGCGAGCACGAGGTGCACGATATTGTCGGTCAGGTCGTGCTCGCCGCCGGTGATGAACAGCTTGCTGCCGCTGATTCGGTAGCCGTCGGCGGCCGGGTCCGGCACTGCCTGCGTGCGCAGCAGGCCGAGATCGCTGCCCGCCTGTGGCTCGGTGATGCACATCGTCGTCAGCCACTCGCCGCTCGCGATCTTCGGCAGCACGTCGCGCTTCAGGCGCTCGCCGCCGTGCGCGCGCAGGCACGCCACCGCGCCGTGCGTGAGCCCCGGCGACATCAGCCACGCGTGGTTCGCCCCCGCGAGCATCTCCTGCAGCGCGACGTCGAGCAGATGCGGCAGCCCCTGGCCGCCGCAATCGGCGTCGAGCGCCAGCGTCGGCCAGCCGGCGTCGACGTAGTCGCGGTACGCATCGCGAAAGCCCGCCGGCATCGTCACTCCGGCACCGTCGAACCGGCAGCCCTCGAGATCGCCGGTCGAATCGAGCGGCGCGATGCGTTCGACCACGAAGCGGGCGGCTTCGTCGAGCACTTGCCCGGCAGTCGACAGGTCGAGCTCCGCCCAGTCGGGCACGCGGCGCCACAGCGCCGGCGCATCGAGCCATTCGCCGATCACGAACAGCATGTCGCGCAATGGCGCGCAATACGCGTTGCTCATCGCGCGCACCTCATGCCCGGCGCGCCGTGGCGGCGACGATCACGCCCGTGTCGGCCGCGCCCGGTTCGTACATCGCGTCGACCACCGCCGCACGGTGCATGAGCACCGCACGCTGGTTGATCGAGCCCTTGTCGGTGACTTCGCCGAGATCGAGCGAAGGCGGCGTATCGAGCACGCACAGCCGCGTGACGAACGTCGCGCTGCCGGTCGCATCGCGGTTCAGGCGCTCGAGCAGGTCCGCGAAGAACGCCCGCACCGCGGGCGCCTGCAGGATGGTGCGCACGTCGGCATCCGGTGCCGCGCCGGCCAGGCGACGGCAATCGTCGACGCGCGGGAAGATCATCACGCCGACGTCGTCGCGGTTCATCCCCGTGACGACCGCGTCCTGCACGTACGGCGCGCCGTTCGATACGACCCGCGCGCGCATGGGCCCGACGCTCACGAAGGTGCCGGACGATAGCTTGAAATCCTCCGCGATGCGCCCGTCGAACATCAGGCCGATCTCCGGCCGCGCGGGATCGACGAAACGCACCGCATCGCCGCTGCGGTAGTAGCCCTCCTCGTCGAATACCTCGCGCGCGTCGTCGCCGCTCGCGCGCCAATAACCGGCCATCACGTTCGGCCCGCGAAAGCGCGCCTCGAGCTTGCCGTCGACCGGCACCAGCTTCGCGTCGCAGCCGGGCGCGGGCAGGCCGATGTAGCCGGCCCCCGACACCGGCCCGGTGGTGAACATGCACGATGGCGCGGCCTCGGTCATCCCGAGGCCCGCCATGATCCGGATGCGCTCGCCGCAATGCGCGAGCGTCACGCGCTCGAGCCGGTCCCACGCGGCCTGCGACAGTCCGGCGCCCGCGAAGAAATACATCCTCACGCGCGAGAAGAAGGTTTCGCGCAGCGCGGCATCCGTTTCGAGCGCCGCGGTCAGCTCTTCCCAGCCCTTCGGCACGTTGAAATACACGGTGGGCGCGATCTCGCGCAGGTTGCGCAGCGTCTCGCCGAACTTGCCGGCGACCGGCTTGCCGTCGTCGATGTACAGCGTGCCGCCGTTGTACAGCGCGATGCCGACGTTATGGCTGCCGCCGAACGTGTGATTCCACGGCAGCCAGTCGACCAGCACCGGCGGCTCCAGACCGAACTGCGGAAACGTCTCGAGCAGCATCTGCTGGTTGCTGCACAGCATCCGGTGCGTGGTCGGCACCGCCTTGGGCAGCCGTGTCGATCCCGACGTGAACAGGAATTTCGCGATCGTGTCGCCGGTGATCGCATCGTGCGCGGCATCGACGCTGCCCGGTGTCGTGTCGAGCAGCGACGAGAAACGCGTGACGCCGTCCATCCCGTCGGGTGCCGACACGACCACGCGCTCGACATCAGGCGGCACCGACGCGTCGAGCGCGGCACGAAACGCCGCGCCGTCCGACGCGAAGACCAGCCCCGGCGTGAGCAGGGCGAGCGCGTGGCGCAGCTTGCCGTAATCGCTCGACACGAGCGAATACGCGGGCGACAGCGGCGCATGCGGAATGCCGGCCCACATCGCGCCGAACGCGAGTTGCAGATGTTCGAGGTCGTTGCCCGACAGGATCGCGACGGGCCGCTCGGCCGACAGCCCGCGATCGAGCAGCGCCTGGCCGATCGCACGGGCGCGCTCGAGCATCTGCGCATACGTGATGCCGATCCACGTACCGTCGGGCCCGCGCCGCGCGACCAGCCAGCGGTCCGGATGCGCGCGCGCGCCGCTCGCGAGCCGGTCGGTCAGCCGGTGCGGGTACGCGCCGAGCGGGGTCGTCGCGCGCAAGGTCCAGCAGCCGTCACGTTGCACGATCTCCGGCGGCGCCGTGCCGATCGCCACGGGACGATAGCCGGCGGGAACGCGCTGTGCGGCAGCCGCGTCGCGCAGTTGGGTCGGATCCGCATCCAAGTTCTGTCTCCGGTCGGTTCCGCCCCGCGCGCGTGCGCGCGCCGGGCGGAGACTTCATTGTGTCGTTGTCTTAACTCGGGCGCCGCGGCGCCCGGGACTGCTCAGATCGGGTAGTGACGCGGCGTGGTCTGGACCGTGATCCAGCGCAGGTCGGTAAACTCGGCGATCGACGCCTTGCTGCCGAACCGGCCGTAGCCGCTTGCCTTCACGCCGCCGAACGGCATCTGCGCCTCGTCGTGCACCGTCGGCCCGTTGATGTGGCAGATGCCCGATTCGATCTGCTTCGCGACCTGCATCGCGCGCGCGATATCGCGGCTGAACACCGCCGCCGACAGCCCGTACTCGCTGTCGTTCGCGGCCGCGAGCGCGGCGGCGTCGCCGTCGACGCGCTGCACGGTCACCACCGGCCCGAACGATTCGTCCGCATACAGCTGCATGTCGCGCGTGACACCGTCGACGATCGTCGGCTGCATCACCGCGCCGTCGACTTCACAGCCGAGCGGCAGCGCGGCGCCGTGCTCGCGCGCGTCGTCCACCATTGCCGCGATCCGCTGCGCGGCGGCCGCGCTCTCGAGCGTACCCAGCACGGCGCCCGGCGCGGCCGGGTTGCCGGCCTTCAGCGTGCGTGCCTTCGCGACGAGCCGTTCGACGAACGCATCGGCGACCTTGCGATCGACGATCACGCGCTCGGTCGACATGCAGATCTGCCCCTGGTTGAAGAACGCGCCGAATGCGACTGCCTCGACCGCCGCGTCGAGATCGGCGTCGTCGAGCACGAGCACCGGCGCCTTGCCGCCGAGTTCAAGCAGCGCCGGCTTCAGGTGCTGCGCGCCGAGCGTCGCGACGATGCGGCCGACGCGTGTCGAACCGGTGAAGTTCACGCGGCGCACCGCCGGGTTCGCGATCAGCCGCTCGACGATCGCCGGCGCATCCTGCGGCGCATGCGTGATCACGTTGACCACGCCGTCGCCGAGCCCTGCGTCGTGCAGCACGCTGCCGATCAGCCGGTGCACGCCCGGGCAACCCTCGGACGCCTTCAGCACCACCGTGTTGCCGCATGCGAGCGGCATCGCGAGCGCACGGGTCGCGAGAATCACCGGCGCATTCCACGGCGCGATCCCGAGCACGACACCGCACGGCTGGCGCACGGCCATCGCGAGGCTGCCGGGCACGTCCGACGGGATCACCGCGCCGTCGATCTGCGTGGTCATCGCGGCCGCCTCGCGCAGCATGTTCGCCGCGAGCATCACGTTGAAGCCGTACCAGTTCGCCATCGCACCGGTTTCCGCGCGGCCGGTTTCGATGAATTCGCCCGCGCGCGCGTCCATCCGGTCGGCCGCCGCGAGCAGCCGCCGACGGCGCTCGGTCGGCGCGAGCGCGGCCCACGCGGGGAATGCGCGCGCCGCTGCCGCGACCGCGGCGTCCGCGTCGGCAAGCGTCGCCGCGGCGGCGCGCGACGCAACCTGTCCCGTCGCCGGATCGATCCGGTCGAAGGTCCCGCCGTCCGACGCGCCGCGCGACACGCCGTCGATCAACAAACTCACTTCGTGCATTTCCGTGTCTCCACTCGGATCCGGTTGCGTGCGGCGGCGCGCGTCAGCGCTTGTACGCCTGCAGGCCCGGCTTGATGCTCTTGTCGTCGAGGAACTGCTTGAGGCCCTGCTCGCGCCCGCCTTCCGGATCGCGGTAGTTCGCCTGGTCGAGCTTCGCGTACAGGTAGTCCTCGTTCTGCTCCCAGGTCAGCTCGCGGCAACGCTTGAAGCCGTGCTTCGCGTTACGGATCACGACCGGGTTCTTGTCGAGCAGCTTCGCGGCCAGCGCGCGCACCTCGTCGCGCAGCTGCGCGCGCGGCACGCTCTTGTTGACGAGCCCCATCTGCGCGGCCTGCGGGCCGGTGAAGGTGTCGCCGGTCATGATGTAGTAGAGCGCCTGGCGATGTCCCACGGTGTCGGCCATCGCCTTGCTGACGAGGTTGCCCGGCGGGATGCCCCAGTTGATTTCCGACAGGCCGAACACCGCTTCGTCGGCCGCGATCGCGAGGTCGCACGCGACGAGCGGCGAGAAGCCGCCACCGAAGCACCAGCCGTTGACCATCGCGATCGTCGGCTTCGCATACATGCGCAGCAATTGCCACTGCCAGCGGCTCGCGTCGCGGCGAATCTTTTCCTGCAGGATTTCGGGGCCCGCGTCGACTTCGCGGAAATATTCCTTCAGGTCCATCCCGGCCGTCCAGGCGTCGCCCTCGCCGGTCAGCACGAGCACCTGCGCCTCGGCATCGAGTTCGATCGCCTCCAGCACGTCGATCATCTCCGCGTTCAGCGTCGGGCTCATCGCATTGCGCTTGTCCGGACGGTTCAGCGTCACCCATGCGATCCCGCCCTCGACCTCGACCTTCACCGTTTTCCAGCGCCCTTCGTAACCCATTTTCGTTCTCCAATGACGATGCCGCCCTGTGCGACTCGCGACCAATTTACTATCAGGTAACCTGATATGTAAAGTAGAATGGAAGTGGCTCCGGACAAACCCCTAAACGGGCCCGGACAGCCGATTTCGCGCCGTGCCGGCCGACGAATCACGACATGAGGAGACACGCTTGGACATCGACAACCTGATCGCCATCGACACGCACGTGCACGCCGAAGTGTCGTGCTGCCAGCCGCCGGACCTGTTCGCGAAGGCATTCGACGACGCGGCCGACAAGTACTTCGGCACCGTGCTGAAGCAGGGCCGTCGGCCGACCATTCCGGAGACGATCGCGTATTACCGCGAGCGCCGGATCGGTTTCGTGATGTTCACCGTCGACTGCGAGACGAACATCGGCCGGCGGCGCATTCCGAACGAGGAAATCGCGCAATTCGCGCAGGACAACGCCGACGTGATGATCGCGTTCGCGAGCATCGACCCGCACAAGGGCCGCTTCGGCGCGCGCGAGGCGCGCCGCCTGATCGACGAGCATGGCGTGAGGGGCTTCAAGTTCCACCCGACGATGCAGGGATGCTTCCCGAACGACCGGCTCGCATATCCGATCTACGAGGTGATCGCGGAATACGGGTTGCCGGCCGTATTCCACAGCGGGCATTCGGGGATGGGATCGGGGATGCGCGGCGGCGGCGGGCTGCGTCTGAAGTATTCCGAACCGATTCACCTCGACGACGTCGCGGCCGACTTCCCGGACATGAAGATCGTGATCGCGCACCCTTCATGGCCGTGGCAGGAGCAGGCGCTGTCGATCGCGCTGCACAAGCCGAACGTCTACATCGACCTGTCGGGATGGTCGCCGAAGTACTTCTCGCCGGAGCTGGTGAAATACGCGAACACGCTGCTCAGGCACAAGGTGCTGTTCGCGTCCGATTTTCCGCTGATCCGGCCGGACCGCTGGCTCGAGGATTTTCAGGGCGCCGGGTTCCGGCCCGACGTGCATTCGCTGATTCTGAAAGACAACGCAGTCGCGTTGCTGGGGCTGCAGGCCGCGCAGCAGTCGTGACCCGTCCGGCCGTGACGGCGCCGGCAGCGCGCGGCGGCACGACCGACCGCGCTGCCGCCCGCACCGGCGCGCTCAGTTCGCGGGCTTGCCCGCGAATCGCGCGGTCGGCAACCCCGCGTAGCGCGTCCGGGCGACGAACACGCCGCCGGCATCGGCATCGCTCGCCAGCGCGTCGTCGCCCAACCCGACACGCGCGCTCGTCACGTACAACCGGCCTTCACCGTCGATTGCAACGCAGCTCGGCTGCGCGGTCGGCACGGCCACGCGGTCCGTCTCGACGCCGTCCGGCCCGTAACGCACCACCCGCCGGCCACCCCATTGCGCGTTCCACAGCCCGCCGTCGCGATCCATCGTCGAGCCGTCCGGGTCGCCATCAGCATCGGTCAGTCGCGCGAACGGCCGCACGTTGGCCACGTCGCCGCCCGCGCGGTAATCGCAGACGAGAATCTCGCGCACCATCGAATCGCAGAAATGCATCTTCGCGCCGTCCGGCGAGAACGCGATGCTGTTCGCGATCGCGGCCGCCGGCAATGCAAGCCGTTCGAGCGTGAGGTCCGGATTGAGCCGGTAGAAGCCGCCGACCGCGCGCGGCGGATCGCCGCCTTCGTCCTTCATCCCGAACACGAACGCGCCGAACGGATCGCCGCGGCCGTCGTTCAGCCGCGTCGGCAGGTCGGGTTCGACGTCGACGATCCGCATGAATTCGCCGCTGCGCAGATCGAAGAACGCGAGATGCGTCGCAAGCCCGACCAGCAGCACGTCGGGATCATGCGTGAGCGCGAAGCACGCGAGCCGTTCGGGCATCGGCCACTGCGCGAGGTCCGAGCCGTCCGCGCGGCAGCGCCACAGCCGCGCGCCTTCGATGTCCGTCCAGTACAGCGCGTGCGTCGCGTCGCACCACGTCGCGCCTTCGCCGAGCGTGTTGCGGCTGTCGACCAGCAGCGCCGCCGCCGTGCCCGGATGAGTCTGTTGCATGCCGTCTCCCGATATCTTTCGCATTCGCAAGCGGCCGCGCGTGCGTCAGGGTCAGATCTTCATCGCGCGCCGCTGGTTGCGACGATACTGGTCGAACAGCACCGCGAGCAACAGAATTCCGCCGCGTATCAGATATTGGTAAAAGGTCGGCACGTTCAAGAGGCTCATCGCATCCTGCACGGAGCCCATGATCAGCACGCCGACCAGCACGCCGGAGATCGTCGCGACGCCGCCCGTCAGCGACACGCCGCCGAGCACGCACGCGGAGATCACGCCGAGTTCGAGACCGACCGACGTCTTCGGGTCGCCGAGGCTCATCCGCGACGCGAGCATCACGCCGGCGAAGCCGGTCACGAGGCCCTGCAGCACGAACACCGCGATCTTGATGCGCATCACCGGCAGCCCCGCGAGCAGCGCGGCCTCGCCGTTGCCGCCGACCGCCAGCACGTTCTTGCCGAACACGGTCTTGCGCAACAGGAAGCCGAACACGACGAAGCCGACGATGTTGCTCCAGATCGGATACGAGATGCCGAGGAACGACCCGCCGCCGAGATCGAAGAAGCGCTCCTCGGAGATCATCACCGCGTCGCCGTTCGACGTGATGAACGCGAGCCCGCGCACGACTTCCATCATTGCGAGTGTGACGATCAGCGAGTTGATCCGCCAGCGCGCGATCAGCACGCCGTTCACGAGCCCGACCGCGCCGCCCGCGAGCACGCCGGCGGCGATGCCGAGCACGACGCTGTGCGTCGCGGTGATCAGCGTCGACGCGACGACGCCCGAGAACGCGACGATCGACGCGACCGACAGGTCGACTTCGCCGAGCGCGAGCACGAACATCATCGTCACCGCGATCGAGCCGATCAGCGTGACCGACAGCAGCAGGCCCTGGATGTTGCGCGGCGTGAGGAAGTCCGGCACGGTCAGCGACAGCGTCGCGAACAGCACGAGAAACACCATCACGATGCCGGAGCGGTTGATCAGTTGCCACACGCCGCCGCGCGCTCGCGCGGGCGCGGCTGCGGCATCGGGGGACGGGGAAGTGCGTTGGGGTTGCATTGCCTGGCTCATAACGTTTGCTTTCCGGTTGACTGCAGGCCGCTAGCGCGGCAGCGCGAGCTTGATCAGCGCGTCGGGTGTCGCCTGCGCCTTCGCGACCTCGCCCGCGATCCGTCCTTCCTTCATCACGATGACGCGGTCCGCCACGCCGATCACCTCGGCCAGATCGCTCGACACGATGATCACCGTGCGGCCCGCTTCCGCGAGTTCGTAGAACAGGTTGTAGATTTCCGCGCGCGCGCCGACGTCGATGCCGCGCGTCGGCTCGTCCATCAGGAACACGTCGATGCGCTCGGCCAGCCAGCGCGCGAGCACGACCTTCTGCTGGTTGCCGCCCGACAGCGCGCCGATCGGCGTCTCGCCGTCGCGGGTCTTGATCGCGAGCCGCTCGATGTATTGCTGCGCCAGCTCGCGTTCGCGCCGCGCGTCGAGCAGCACGCGCGCCGGGCTGAAATGACGGCGCGCGCTGATGTTCAGGTTGTCGGCCACCGACGCGATCGCGACGATGCCTTCCTGCTTGCGGTCCTCGGGGCACAGCGCGATGCCGGCGCGCACCGCGTGCCGCGGGCTCGCGAACGCCACGCGCTTGCCGCCCAGCTCGACATGCCCGCCCGTGGGCCGCGCCGCGCCGTACAGCAGCTTCATCAGCTCCGAGCGGCCCGCGCCGACGAGCCCGAAGAAGCCGACGATCTCGCCCCGCCGCGCGGCGAACGACACCGGCTCGGACAGGCCGGGCCCGACGAGCCCCTTCGCCTCGATCAGCACGTCGCCGGCCGTGCGCGGCCGGTAGCCGTACACGTCCTCGATCGAGCGGCCGACCATGCAGCCGATCAGGCGGTCGCGGTCGAGCTCGGCGACCGATTCGAACGTCTCGATCCGGCGGCCGTCGCGGAACACCGTCACGCGATCGCACAGCGCGTCGACTTCCTCCATCCGGTGCGTGACGTAGATGATCGCGCGTCCCTCGGCACGCAGCGAACGGATGATGCGGAACAGCTGCGTCGTCTCGCGCGCGGACAGCGAACTCGTCGGCTCGTCGAACGCGATCACGCGCGCGTCGCGCATCAGCGCCTTGCCGATCTCGATCATCTGGCGCTGGCCGATCGACAAATACTTCACCGGGATGTCCGGATCGATGTGCTCGCCGAGCCGCTCCAGCGCATCGAGCGCGCGCACGGCAAGCGCGCGCTCGTCGACCACGCCGAGCCGGCTCGGCAGCTGGCCGAGCATCAGGTTCTCGGCGACCGTCAGCTCGGGTACCAGATGCAGCTCCTGGTAGATGATCGCGATGCCGGCCTCGAGCGCGGCGCGCGTCGACGCGAAGCGCTGCACCGTGCCGTTCAGCGTCAGCGTGCCGGCCTGCGGCTGGTTCACGCCGGACAGCACCTTCAGCAGCGTCGACTTGCCCGCGCCGTTCTCGCCCATCAGCCCGTGCACCTCGCCCGCGCGCACCGACAGCGACACGCCGTCGAGCGCACGCACGCCCGGGAACGTCACCGTGATGCCGTCGAGCGCGAGCAGCGCGCCGCCGGGCGGCGGCGGCGCGGTGCCGGGCGTGGCCACGTCGTCGTGGCGCGAACTGGCCGTCATCATCTGCATCGTCATCGCGTCGTCGCCCCGCACGCTCAGATGCCGAGCTCGGCGCGCACGGCCTGCCAGTTCGCGCGCGTCATCAGCTTGCCGCTCGTCTGCGTGTCGGCCGGCGGCGCCTTGCCGTTGCGGATCCAGTCGACGAGGTTCTGCGTGCTGTCCTTGCCGTGATTCGTCGAGCTGACCGCGATCGTCCCGTAGAAGCCGGTCGGCTCCTTCTTCTGGAACTCGGCGAACGCCTCGCCCGCGCCGTTGATGCCGACGCCGATCACGTCCGCGGCCGGGATGTGCAGCTGTTCGGTCGCGCGTACCGCGCCGAGCACGGTTTCCTCGTTCAGTGCGTAGACCACCCACTTCTTGATGTTCGGATGGCGCGCGAGCACGGGCGCTGCCGCGCTGAAGCCGCCTTCGTCGTCGGTCGTCTTCTGCGGCGCGTCGAAGATGTTTTCCTTGCGGAAGCCGTTC
This sequence comes from Burkholderia sp. BCC1998, assembly GCF_905339875.1. Taxonomy (NCBI): domain Bacteria; kingdom Pseudomonadati; phylum Pseudomonadota; class Betaproteobacteria; order Burkholderiales; family Burkholderiaceae; genus Burkholderia; species Burkholderia sp. BCC1998. The sequence goes on along the minus strand of NZ_CAJPHE010000006.1, from coordinate 81,604 downwards.
GCGAGCAGCGCCTGCGTCGCGCCGTCGGTGCGCAGCTTCGCGGTCGGCAGCTCGTAGTTGGTGACGCGCAGCGCGCCGACTTCCTCCGGCTTCCAGCCGCGCCGCTTCATCTCGTCGGCGATCGCCTGACCGACCTGGTTGCCGATCTTGGTCGCCGACATCCCGAGGTGCGGCACGTTCGGCAGCGGCTTGCCGGTCGAGTCGACGAGCTGGTCGTCGACCGTCACGAACTTCATGTTGTAGCGCTTCGCGCGCGACGCGATCGCCGGCCCGAGGCGCACGTCGGGTGCGCAGATCACGAAGCCCTGCGCGCCTTGCGAGCCGAGGTTGTCGATCGCGGCAAGCACCTTCTCGCCGTCCGGCGTGCCGATCTTCACGACCGAGAAGTTCTCCTTCTGGCCGAGCGCGGACGCCGCGTTCTGCTCGTTGATGAACCATGCCTGCTCGGGCATCTTCACCAGGAAGCCGATCTTCAGCGGCGCGTCGGCGTGCGCGGCGCCCTGCATCCCGAGCGGCGCGAGGCAAAGCGCGGCCAGCAGCGCGCGCAACGTGTGGCGGCGGATCGTGTGGGTCGTGCGGTTCATGCGGTGTCTCCTTGTCTGTTGGCTTGGGTCTTCAACTCTCGTCGTGCGCGTTTCGTCGTGCGCGGTCGCGCTCGCGGCGGCACGGTGTCAGCGGCCGAACGCGTCGGTCCCGACGCGCCGCCCGAACAGGAACGCGTCGGCGACGAGCCGCAACGGCCGCACGTCGACGTCGCTTGCGCCGCGCGCGATCAGCGCGCGGAACTGCGCATACAGCGCCGGGTACTCGCGCTGCGGCCCGAGCTCGACCGGCTCGCCCGCAATCGACAATTGCGCGCCGCCGCGGCTGATCGCGAGCACGCCGTCCGACGTGTCGACCGCGATCTCCCATTGCTCGACGGGGCCGTGCCGCCAGTCGAATTCCGCGCGCACGGGCACGCCGTGCGTATCGGCGCATTCGAGGTCGGCCGCGATCGGCATCTGCGCGTCGCTCGGCACGTAGAGCGTCGCCTCGCGTAGCACGAGCTCGCGCGGCAGGATCCGCGTAACGATCGACAGCGCGTTGATGCCGGGATCGAACACGCCGAGGCCGCCGGGCTCCCAGATCCACTGCTGGCCCGGATGCCAGCGCCGCACGTCTTCCTTCCAGCGCACCTGCACCGCGCGGATCGTGCGCGTCGCGAGCCACGCGCGCGCCGGTTCCACCGCGCTGGCGCAGCGCGAATGCCAGGTCGCGAACAGCGTGAGGCCGCGTTCGCGCGCGAGCGCGTCCAGCGCGGCGACTTCGCCGAGTGTCGCGCCCGGCGGCTTCTCGAGCATCACGTGCTTGCCGGCCTCGAGCGCGGCACGTGCCTGCGCGTAGCGCACCTGCGGCGGCGCGCACAGCGACACGGCGTCGAGCTCGGGCTCGGCGGCCAGCAGCGCGCCCAGGTCCTGGTAGTTGCGCACGCCGTCGACTTCCGCATGACGGCTCGCGCACGCGATCAGCACGAAACCCGGTTCGGCGGCGATCGCCGGCAAATGCTGGTCGCGCGCGATCTTGCCGACCCCGATCACGCCCAGTGAAATCACGTCGCTCATCTGCGTTTCTCCTTCGCCACTTGCTCAGTGCGCCCAGCGCAGCACGAGCGGATCGAGCCGGCGCGCGATCGCGAGCAGCTCCGCGCGCGTGTCCGGGTGCAGTTCCGGCATCGGGTGCCGCGGCCGCTCGCACGCGATCACGCCGCCGGCGCGCATCAGCGCCTTCGCGGTGAGGATCCCGGACTGGCGGTTCTCGTGATTGATCAGCGGCAGCCACGTCTGATAGCGCGCGAACGCCTCGTCGTGCCGCCCTTCGCGGAATGCTTCGAGGATCGGCCGGATGCCGTCCGGAAAGCCGCCGCCCGTCATCGCACCGGTCGCGCCGGCATGCAGGTCGGCGAGCAACGTGATCGCCTCCTCGCCGTCCCACGGCCCTTCGATCGCGTCGCCGCCGAGCCGGATCAGCTCGCGCAGCTTGTTCGCCGCACCCGGCGTCTCGATCTTGAAGTACGCGACCTGCTCGATCTCGCGCGCCATGCGCGCGAGGAACGGCGCGGACAACGCGGTGCCGCTCGCGGGCGCATCCTGGATCATGATCGGGATGTCGATCGCGTCCGACACGCGCGCGAAGAACTCGAAGATCTGCGCTTCGGGCACGCGGAACGTCGCGCCGTGATACGGCGGCATCGCCATCACCATCGCCGCGCCGAGCTGCTGCGCACGCAGGCTGCGCGCCGCGCACACCTGCGTGCCGTAGTGCGACGTCGTGACGATCACCGGCACGCGGCCGGCGACGTGTTCGAGGATCGTGCGCGTGAGCACGTTGCGTTCGTCGTCGGTGATCGCGAACTGCTCGGAGAAGTTCGCGAGGATGCACAGCCCGTCCGAGCCCGCGTCGATCATGAAGTCGACCGCGCGCTTCTGGCTCGCGAGGTCGAGCTCGCCGGTCTCGGAAAACGTCGTCGGGACGACGGGGAAGATGCCGCGATAGCGCGGCGTGCTGCTCGATGTCATGGTTCGGTCCTGCGTCGGTCGAAGCGGCGTTCAGCCGGAAAACACGGGGTTCAGGATTCGCCGGCGAATGTGCCCGCGGCCGGCTCGGGCGCGCGCAGCGCGGCGCGCACCACGAACGTCATCAGCACCGCGAACAGCAACGTCGCCGCGAGGAAGTACAGGCCGGCCGCGAGGCTGCCGGTCGACGCCTTGATCAGGCCGATGCCGTACGGCCCCAGGTAGCCGCCGAGATTCGCGAGCGAATTGATCGCGGCGATGCCGACCGCCGCGCTCGTGCCGGTGAGGAATTCGCCGGGCAGCGCCCATACGACGGCCTGGATCGAATACAGCGAGAACGCGGTCAGGCAGATGAACAGGAACTGCAGCGCCGGTTCGCGCACCCACGCGCTCGCGGCCATCGTCACGGCGGCGGCCGCCGACACGACGACGATGTGCCAGTAACGCTCGCGCTTGCGATCCGAATGACGCGGCACGACGAGCAGGCCGACCACCGCGAACAGGTACGGCACCGCGGACAGCATCCCCGTCGCCGCATCGCCGGTGCCGAACGCGTGGATGATCGTCGGCAGCCACAGCGACAGCCCGTAGATGCACAGCGGAAACGGCAGGAACAGCGCGGCGAGCAGCAGTACGCGGCGGTCACGTAATGCGGCGAGCGGATTGCCGTGCGAATCGGGGCGATACGTGTCGCGATCGGCGGCGAGCTGCCGCGCGATCCAGCGGCGCTCGTCGTCGTTCAGCCAGCGCGCATGCGCGGGCGATTCGGGCAGCAGCCGCAGCGTGGGCCATGCGAGCAGCACGGCCGGCAGGCCGCTGACGACGAACAGCGTCTGCCAGTCCGACAGGCCCAACAGCCCGTGCGTCGACAGCAGCCAACCGGCGAGCGGGCCCGTCACGATGCCGGCGAGCGGCTGCGCAAGGACGAGCAGGCCGATCACGCGGGCACGGTCGCGCATCGGGAACCATTGCGTGAGAAAGTACAGGATGCCGGGATAGAGGCCGGCTTCCGCCGCGCCGAGCAGGAAGCGCAGCACGTAGAAGCTGGCCGGTCCCTGTACCAGCGCCATCGCCATCGTGATCACGCCCCACGTCGCGAGGATGCGTGCGAACCAGACGCGCGCGCCGAAGCGTCCGAGCGCGAGGTTGCTCGGCACCTCGCACAGGAAGTAGCCGATGAAGAACAGTCCGGCGCCGAGTCCGTATGCGGCATCGCCGAGGCCGATCGCCGCGTTCATGTGCAGCTTCGCGAAGCCGACGACGGTACGGTCGACGTAGGCGACCACGTAGATCAGCGCGAGGAACGGCACGAGCTTGCGCGTGAGCAGGCGGGTCAGTTGCCGTTCGTCGACGGCTGCCGGCGAATCGGACTGGTCCGCCACGGCGTGCGCGGGGGGGTACTGCGTCGTCATCTTGTCTCCTGTCGGCGTACGTTGGCGCTTCAGCGCTTACGTACGCCCCATGCTTTGCGGTCGGCCACCGTTAGCGCTTTAGCGCTTACGGGGGCCCCATGCTTCGCGGTCGGCGTACGTTGGCGCCTTAGCGCTTACGTGCGCCCCGAGCTTTACGGTCGGCCTACGTTGGCGCTTTAGCGCTTGCGTACGCCCCATGCTTTGCGGTCGGCCCGCATTAGCGCTTTAGTGCTTGCGTGCCCCCCATGCTTCCGCTCGACCAAGGCCGCCGCGTCAACTCGTTTCCCTCAGGCCCCGCCACAATCCGCGTCCCTGCACGGCTATGCGCCGCTCAATGCGAATGGCTCGGCACGTCCGCGCCGCGCGTGCCGACCAGGAAGTCGAGGTCGCACCCTTCGTCGGCCTGCAGCACGTGATCGATATACAGCCGCGCATAGCCGCCCTTGCCGAGCTGCCCGGCCACGCCCGGCGCCGCGGTCGGATCGACGTCCGACAGGCGCCGCTGCAGTTCGTCATCCGAAATGTCCAGATGCAGCGTGCCGGCCTCGCAGTCGAGCTCGATCCAGTCGCCGTTGCGCACGGCTGCGAGCGGCCCGCCCGCGGCCGCTTCCGGCGCGACGTGCAGCACGACCGTGCCGTATGCGGTGCCGCTCATCCGCGCATCCGAGATCCGCACCATGTCCTTCACGCCCTGGCGCAGCAGCTTCGGCGGCAACCCCATGTTGCCGACCTCGGCCATCCCCGGATAACCGCGCGGCCCGCAGTTCTTCAGCACCAGCACCGAGCTCGCGTCGACGTCGAGCGCTTCGTCGTTGATCGTCGCCTTGTAGTGATCGAGATTCTCGAACACCACCGCGCGGCCGCGATGCTTCAGCAGCTCGGGGCTCGCCGCCGACGGCTTCAGCACCGCGCCGCGTGGCGCGAGATTGCCGCGCAGGATGCAGATCCCGCCGTCGGCGATCAGCGGCCGGTCGAGCGGGCGGATCACCTCGTCGTCGTAGTTCGGCGCTTCGCGCACGTTGTCCCACAGCGACTTGCCGTTGACCGTCAGCGCGTCCGGGTGCGGCAGCAGCCCGCCTTCGCCGAGCCGGCGCAGCACGGCCGGCAGCCCGCCCGCGTAATAGAACTCCTCCATCAGGAAGCGCCCCGACGGCATCAGGTCGACGATCGTCGGCGTGTCGCGGCCAATGCGCATCCAGTCCTCGAGTTCGAGCGGCACGCCGATGCGGCCCGCGATCGCCTTCAGGTGGATCACCGCGTTGGTCGAGCCGCCGATCGCCGCGTTCGCGCGGATCGCGTTCTCGAATGCGGCGCGCGTCAGGACCTTCGACAGCACGAGCCCTTCGAGCGCCATCTCGACGATGCGGATGCCCGACATGTGCGCGAGCACATAGCGGCGCGAATCGACCGCCGGAATCGCCGCGTTGTGCGGCAGCGCGACGCCGAGCGCCTCGGCCATGCACGCCATCGTCGACGCGGTGCCCATCGTGTTGCAGGTGCCGGCAGAGCGCGACATGCCGGCCTCGGCCGACAGGAAGTGGTGCAGGTCGATCTCGCCCGCCTTCAGCGCTTCATGCAGCTGCCACACGGCCGTGCCCGAGCCGATGTTCTTGCCTTCGAGCTTGCCGTTCAGCATCGGGCCGCCCGACACGACGATCGCCGGCACGTCGCAGCTCGCCGCGCCCATCAGCAGCGCGGGGGTCGTCTTGTCGCAACCGGCGAGCAGCACGACCGCGTCGATCGGGTTGCCGCGGATCGCTTCCTCGACGTCCATCGACGCCAGGTTGCGCGTGAGCATCGCCGACGGCCGCAGGTTCGATTCGCCGTTCGAGAACACCGGGAACTCGACCGGGAACCCGCCCGCCTCGGAGATCCCGCGCTTCACGTGCTCCGCGAGCTTGCGGAAGTGCGCGTTGCACGGCGTCAGTTCGGACCACGTGTTGCAGATGCCGATGATCGGCCGGCCGTCGAACTCGTGATCGGGGATGCCCTGGTTCTTCATCCAGCTCCGGTACATGAAGCCGTTCTTGTCGTTGGTGCCGAACCATTGGGTGGAGCGCAGCCTGGGTTTCGTTGCCGACATCGTCAGTCCTGTGGTGACGGGATACCGGCGCAGTCTAGGCAGAATTTTGATAACTGGCTAATGACGTTTTAGGCGATTACGATATCGATTTCGATATCGATATAAACCCGTACGATGCCCGAAGCCAGCCCGTGGGGAAACCGCAGCCGCCTGAAGACCCGCCAGCTCCTGCTGGTCGTCGCGCTCGCCGACGAAGGCAGCATCCACCGCGCGGCGGCCGCGCTGAGCATGACGCAGCCGGCCGCGTCGAAGCTGCTGCGCGAGCTCGAGGAATCAATCGGCGCGGTGCTGTTCGAGCGGCTGCCGCGCGGGATGCGGCCGACGCTGTACGGCGATGCGCTGATCCGCCACGCGCGCGCGGCGCTCGGCAGCCTCGACCAGGCGCGCGAGGAGCTGGCCGCGCTGAAGGCCGGCCATCTCGGGCATGTGGCGGTGGGCGCGATCACGTCGCCGGGGCTGCGGCTCGTGCCGCCGGCCGTCGCGGCCGTCAAGGGGACGCATGCGAACGTGCGCGTGTCGGTGACGATCGACACGAGCAACGTGCTGCTCGAACACCTTGCGCAGGACAAGCTCGACATCGTGCTCGGCCGGCTGTCCGCCGAACACGACAAGCTGCACCTGCGCTACGAGCCGCTGACCGGCGAGCCGGTCGCCGCGGTCGTGCGGCCGGGCCATCCGCTGCTCGCGCAGGCGCCGCTGTCGCTCGCGGACGTGCAGCGCGCCGCGTGGGTCATGCCGCCGGCCGGCAGCGTGCTGCGTCACCGCTTCGAGCTGGTGTTCCAGCGCGCGAGCCTCGCGCCGCCCGCGAACGTGGTCGAGACGGCCGCGCTGCTGTTCATCACGCAGCTGATCGAGCAGAGCGACATGATCGCGGTGCTCGCGGAGGACGTCGCGCTGTACTACGCGCGCCACGGGATCGTCACGGTGCTGCCGCTGGAGATGGATTGCCGGATGGATGATTTCGGGATCATCACGCGCACGGACCGGCTGCCGTCGCCGGCTGTCGAGGTGATGGCCGATGCGATTCGGGCGGCGGCTCGGGAGGTGTACGGGGTCGTGTTGTGAGGCGGGGGCAGGGTTCGCCGCCGCGGCTTGGATCACCGGGGCGCCGGTCGTGGCTCTCCGGCAATAGCGCCACGAGCCAGGCGATCAGAAAAGCCGTCAGTTCTCGATCCTCGCCGGCGTCGTCTCCGACGACGCCGGGCCGAGTGCCGGATTGCGCCCGCTTCATCAGAACTGTGCGGTGACCTGAAAACCAACCGTCACGCGTGCCGTAGGAAACCCAGACGGTTTGTAGATCGGCGTGCCGGCAAACAGGTCGTAACCGTAGGCGCCCAGTCGAGTCGCGACGCTGCCCTTCACGCCGATCACTGCACCCGCCAGTTGCGTGCCGACGAGCGTGACCGGCTGGGGGCCCCACACGCGGCCGTAGTCGATGCCCGCATACACCGCCTGCCCGGTCTGGCCGATCGGCGCCTGCAGTTCGTTGCGCCAGTAGAAGCCACGGGAGGCGGCCAGCATCGTCTCCCCGTCGAATCCGCGTACGGTGTAACGGCTGCCGATCGTCAGGTCGTCGATGTAGTACAGCGTGTTGCCCGTGTACTGCCCGTGGAACGTCGTCACGTAGCGGAACGGCTGCTGCGCGATGGTGAACGGCACCGACAGATTCGCGTCGAGCACGGCCATTTTGTAGCGGTAGGTCGGGCCGCCGTCCGCTGCAAGGCTGTCGTCCTGCGCGCCAAACGCACCGATGCCCTGCCGGTACGCGAGCGTCCCGTCGAACTGCGCATTGCCGAAATAATGGCGATCGGTCAGCCCGAATTCGACGAACGTGTTGTTGCGGCGCTGCTGCGGAATTTCGGTGTCCTCGATGAAGCTCTGGCCGAAGCGGCGCGCCAAGCGGAACTGCGCGCCGAACACATCGTTCTGGCCACGCGACAGCACGCGGTTCAGCTTGAAATCAACCGTCTTCGAATTGCCGCTCGCGATGAAAGTCTGGTTCACGCCGGCGATTTGCTGGTAGTACGTGTTGGTGTAGGCAGACAGCGTCGCGGTCCAGTAGCCCCACGGGATCGAATAGAAGCCGTTCCAGCCGTGTGAGCCGAGACGCTTGTCGCCGAATTCGAGATCCTGGCTCACGCCGATGTTGAAGATGTCGTTCAGGCCAAGGGGATTGTCGATACCGAGCGACAGGTTGCCCTGGAGGCGGCCCGTCGCGCGCGTGCCCGAGTTGTCGATCGAAGCGACGACCGTCCACGGTTTGCCGTGCTTTACGTCGAGCACCACGTCGCTTTCGCCGGGCACGTCGGCCGGCACGATCTGCATCGATACGTCCTGGCTCGTCACGCGCTTCATCTGCTCGAGGCCTTGTTCAAGATCGCGCAGGTTCAGCAGTTCGCCGTCGCGGGTCGGGAAGGCGGTTTTCCATGTGCCGCGGAGTTTTTCGTCGGCAAAACGCACGTGGCGGATTACGCCGGGGATCAGCGAAAACTTGAGGGTGCCGGTCGACAGATCCTGTTCGGGCACAAGCACGCGCGTGGTGACATACCCGCGCGCAAGGATCGCTTGCGACAGGCCCTTGACGAGCATGTCGAGACCCTGTTTGCCGACGCACTGGCCCGAGTAGTGCCCAAGCCATTCACGCGCGAATGCGAAGCGGTCCATCGGCAATGCCGATGCGCCTTGCGATTTAAGGGAAGCGGGCAGTGCATCGGGTACGTCGAGTATGAAACGCTCGATCCGAAAGCAGGGTGATTCGGTAGGGAGCGTTGGGTACTCGGCGCTCGCCGCCACTTCCGATCGCACCCCAGGCGCGGAGACTGCTCGTTCGCGTTCGCGCGCCTCTTCGTGCTGTCGGGTTTGTTGGTCGTTGCCCGGAATGATCAGGCGGGGGGCCTCCTGGGCCGACACGCTGGTCGCGATAAGCAGTAGTGCTGCTGCAGAATTACCCCAGCGAATTGCTCTCATATTTTTTAGAATTTAATTTTTTAATACGATTTCCATCGGAATCGCCTGAATGCCACAAACACCCATCTGATAACCTCAATGGATATTGCAAAACAAAATGCCCAGCCAAATACCGTCAAGATGGCGCCATGATTTGCCGCCTGTTTGGGGGAAAGGGGGGGCTATATTCCAATGTTTCGCCCCCCAATCGATCGCCATCGGGAGGTACTTTATTGCAAAATAAGCAATGACCATTCCAACAACTCGGATACAGGTTCTTTTCCAATCTTGGTCGGATATCAATTGATCAATTCGAGATTGTTTCATTTTTTCGCCGGTTTAGCTGGTACAAGTGATGACGTCCCTGCGGCGACGCCCCCTGACCAAGCACCGACAAGCCCGGGAACTGGATTCGCGACCTTAGGTTGCAAGAAAGCTCGCATTGTTGGATTCAAATTTTCATACACAAATGGCATTCCCACAAAACAACCACCAACCGCACCAATTGTCTGAATGACCCTCACATCAAGAACGACCATCTTCCTTATATGTTTGTTTTGCCTTGCGCCAAACCGAATTACCAAATGGTTTAATTTTCAGCATGTGGGCGCGGCTGAAAAACCCGCCGACAAGAGCCAAGCCAAATCCGATCAACGCAACCACTCCACCAGTGAGCGTTGGGGGGATCAATTTGAAGGCAAAAAACATTAGCGCGAAGCCAACAACAATAAATAACAACCGCACCCAATCAGAAAAATTACCATCCTCGACTATCTTGATTTTTCGCACTTTTACCTCCATTCCCAGAAATACTACTTGCTACAGACTGCCAATAGGAACTTATCCTTGTCCACGTAGTCTCGCGATCCGGCACGGCACCGCTTCGCCAGCCGCACTGGCCGCGGCCATCGCGCCTGCCCCGGAGAATAGTTCTCATGTGTTTTTCTAGATATCTGATCGTTGGCGACAGTTCAGTCGAGCATGTTATCGGCGCATCACTTCTTGTCCGGTTCGTCGGCCTTCACTTCGTAGCTCGCTCGCGCCCTTTTATAACTGTTATCAAAAGGCTTGATCTTCAGCATATGCGCTCGACTGGAAATGCCTCCAATGGCCATCATCGCAAAGCCAAAGATGAATGCCGCAGCCCTGATCCATCGGGGCATTTGGTCAAGTCCAAGCCCGCCCGCAGCCAAGGCTAAACCAATCAAAAAAAGGACAACTCTAAGCCACCCTGAGAAATTACCGTCTTCGATGAGTCTCATTTCTTTCCCTTGTCGGCACTCGGACCGAAAATCGAATTCAACTGCTGGCCAACCCAGTTGCCAATCGTCGTTGAGAATGGCTGCTTTTTTATGACTTCGGATGTGCCATTGATGACCAGCGACGCGATAGGAATTTTGTCTCCAACCACTTGACCACCCAGTGCCAAAGCACCTTCGTAAGTGTATTGACCTGCATTGGGACTTACCAGTTGGGACACGGCGTCGGCTCCGATACCCACGACCGTCGCTCCGTAGGCAATTGTTCCAAACGCTGGAGCAAAGGGTGACGGCACGGCACCCCCCGTTGCCGCAGTCGACGAAATCCACCCTGCGGTATTCGACACCATCGAGGCCGTATCCGCAGTCGTGCTCTTCACATAGTTCGCATCCGACTGGTCGAACTTCGTAAACGGTCCCGTCAGATTGAACCCCCCGCCGCCTGTAGAACGATCATAGTTAAACTGGCTCGGTACCTGAGCAGGCGCAGCCGAGTTCGCGTTTGCCACGATGTATGCCTGCAGATCCGAATTCACCTGTGCTGTCGCCTGGGTCAGAATTGGTTTCCCGTCGGCTGTCGAACCCGCATAAATCCATTTGGCCCCGGAGTCCGTCGGCTCTGGCCCCACCAGCGTCTCCGGCGCAGCTGATTGATGCTTGCCATTAACAGACACACCCATGATTCTCATCTGATCTTCAATCTGCGCTTGGGTATATTTACCTTTGCTCTTCTCTGCTAGCTGCTTCGCGAGCGTCTTTTCTTCAGGATGCAGCTGCCGGTTAAACCGATCCACGTTGTATGCCGAGAACGCTCCCGATTCCCCGCCGACGGCCGCACCAGCCCCTGTCGCAAGCACATTCGCCACGATATTGCCCAGTGCCTGATTCATATTGGCGTTGCCGGTCGGATCGCTGCCTGCGATCGCACTACTCAGCTCATTCAGCTTGCCCGACGCGATCGAAGCAATCGCCGCACCGGCGGCACCACCTACCGCATTTCCGCCCGCCAACCCCGTTACCAACGCCGCACCGGCACCTTGCATCAATGCACGGTTCGCTCCGCCCTCCTTCCAAGCGTCGACACCGGCCTGATCACCGTTCGCGGCGGCGTCTTTCATCATCTTGTCCGCGTAGTCCCCGATCCGGCGCGACACCGCTTCGCCAGCCGCACTGGCCGCAGCCATCATGTCCGCTTGATTGCTCAAGAGATTCTGCATGTCGGGGAGTTTGGCGACCGTACCGTTCGTATTCGTCGTATCGCGGTTCAAGCTCGCCACGTCCTGCTTCTGGTTTGCCGCATCCGTAATCGTGACGGTCCCCGCGCTTACGCCGCTCTTCGTCGTTGCACTATCACTGCCGCTGTCGCTCTGTCCGAGCATGGGCGCGGCGCCGCCCGCATTCTTCCCCGACGCGCTGCCATGCGTGCTGTAATTCATCCCGCCATCGCCTGTCGTCGCGCCTGCGCTGAAGCCGCTTGAACTCGCATCGTAGTGCGACTGATTTTGAATGTCCGAGAAGGACAGCGAACCCGTCGTCAGCGTGCTCTTCGACGCATCCGCTTCACTCGCGATTAGCCCGCCCTTCAGGTCGGTATTGCCAGTGACGTTGATATTGAAGCCGCCATCGCCCGCGTGAATTCCGGCTTGCTCGTTGACGCCCGCATAACTGCCCGTGGCATTGCCCTTGCTCTGGCTGAAGCTCGCACTGGCGCCGCCTTGACTGATGCTGAATCCGCCACCCGAACTCGACTGATGCGCCGCGCTCGTCAGCGTATCCTGCACGCTGACGATGTTCAGATTCCCGCCCACATCGGCATTCACCTGATTGCCCTTCACGTTCGAGCCGATGATGTTCGTGTCGCCGCCCGAGATGATCGTCACGCCGTTTGCTGCATTCACGTGACTGCTGTTCTGCGTGGCCAGATCGCTGTTGCCGTCGCCGTTGGCCTTCGACATCGCCGCCGAAATACCAAAGCCGCCAGTGCCGACCGACACGCCCACGCTCGCGCTCTTCGATTCGTTCGTGCTGCGCGTCGAATCGGTGTCCGTTGTATTGACGATATTGACCTGATTCTTCGCTGCCAGAATCACATCGTTTGCGTTCACGTTCGAGCCGGCGATCGTCACATTGCCACGGCCTGACTGACCATTGCCGGTCGCCGCGAACGCCGCTGTTCCGCCCGCGGTGACGCTGGAGCCACGATTCGTCACACTGTCCTCAGTGAATGCGCTCTCGCTGTGGCTACTGCCGACGCTGACTTCGACTTTGAACTGCGGCGTTTCGCCCGCCCCCAGCGCCCGGACCACATCGCCCGCGGCCACGTTTGCATCCCACGCCGCGCTTGCCGCTGCCATCCCGTGCAACGCTGCCGCACGACCATCCTGGCTATTGCCGGCCGCACGCGATTGCCCCACGGCATTCGACACCGCGTCGATCACCGGCGCCTTCAACGCCAGCGTCAAGCCACTCTTCGATGCTTCCTGCGTCTCGCCGCGGTGATGCGTATCCTGCGCCGCGTCGATCGTCACGTTCGCACCTGTGCCGCTGATGTTCTGCGCGGCAATCAGGTCGCTTCCCGTTACGTGCAGGTCGTTCCCGGCCGTGATGCCGACGGTGCCCTTCAGCGAGCCGATCGTACTGCCGTTGTTCGATACCTCGTTCGTCTGACTGGTCGTCTTCAGCGAGCTACTGCCGACCGACACCGACAGGCCACCACCCGACATCAGTCCCAATTCCTTCTTGTTGTAGTAGCTCGACGACTGCAAGGTATCCCGCGAAGCCGTAATCGTGACATTGCGCGCAGCAGTGAGCGCAACATCGTTCGTTCCAACGATGGTACTGCCCTGAACGTTGACGTCCTTCCCGCTGACGATATTCACGCCGTCCGCCGATACGAGACTGCCCTGATTCAACGTCATGGTCTGGTCGATCCCGCTCGCAATCTTCACGCCGCTCACAACATTGCTATGACTATGCGTTTCATGCGAATTGAGTTCGTGCGTCTCGGTTGCTGCGGCGACGTTCACGTTGCCGGCCGCCAGCAGGTTCGCATTACCCTTGTCGAGGCTGATCGCGCTGCCGGAGAGCGTAATGTCGCTGCCCGACACGATATTGACCGTATCACCGCCCTTGAGCGTGCTCCCGGTCAGCGCCTGATCCGACGTATGCAGCGTCTCCGCGTAGCTGCCGTGACTGTCGCTGCCCGAACTGTTGCTGTTCACGGTCGACGTCGCACTCGCCGCGCCGAGCGTCACATTACCCTTGGCGGCAATCGTGCCGCCTTGGCCCAAATCGACCTGTGCCCCCTTAGCGGTCAGGTCTCCGCCAACGCCGATCATCGATTGCCCGCCGACCGCCACCGAGCTGCCGGTGACTTTGTTGATGTCGGTATTCGACACGCCGTTCGCGCGCTGCACGATCTTGTGCTCGCCCGCCTGGACCGCACCGAGATCCCAGTTGCCGCCGACATTCATCCCGAGGTTGCCGCCGACCGACAGGTTGCCCGCGTTCTGCTGGAAGTTACCACCGGTGACGATCGATGCGTCGCCCGCGACATCCAGTTTGGCGGTCGGTCCGAGCGTCGTCACCACGCTCGTCGCGCCGTCGCGGCTCACGCGCGTATTCGTCTTCGTCGCCGCGTCGAGAATCAGGTCCTTCCCGGCGTCAAGCTGAAGGCTGCCAGCCTTCACATTCGCCGACGTTAGATCAATGTTTTTCTCGGTCTTCAGCGATATCAGCCCGCCGCTTTGCAGCGCGCCGAACGCGTTGTCGATCTGCTTGCCCTGGATCGCCAGCGTGTTGTCCGCCTTGATCGTTCCGCTATTGGTAAATGACTGCGCGTTCTGGAAATCGATGTTCGTCGCGCTGATCAATGGGCCGTTGATATTCTGCTGGCTGGCCTTGGCGAGATACACGACCGGCACGAGCACCGTCTGACCGTCGACCACGCGCGTTTCCATCATGATCACGTTGCTGGTCAGCTTCGACACCTGATCGGCCGACAGGCTCGCGCCAATTGGCAAATCGAGTGACTTCGAAAAATCCGCGCCCGCTGCCATCAGCGATTGGTACATCGTCTGCAGGTCCGCATACGGTCCAAGCACCGCCTTGCCGGTCAGCGCCGTGACTTCGTTACGCACGAGCTGCTGTTCGTAGAAGCCGTCACCAAGTCGCTTCGGAATGTGCGTGAGATCGACGCCGAGCTGGCCGAAGAAGTAGTCACTCGAAATGAAGTTCTTCTGGTTCGTGAAAGCCGGGTTCGTCTCGATCACATAGCTTGCGTTCGGCGCAGTGGTCGGTTTGAACAGCCCGCCCTGCGGAATCGTGAGGTTGTCGAGCACGTTCAGCGCGGTCGCGCTCGCGATGATTGGGTTGACCGGCGCGGGCGGACCTCCGTGCACCGACGACGCCCCCGATTTCGCGCCGCTAGCGTTACCACTCAAATTCGTCGGCGTGAGACCCGGCACGGACTGACCAGGCAGCAAACCGAGCGACGGAATCGATGCGTTACCGGCCGTGTTGTTGACGCTGACACCCGTGCCGGAAATCGTGCCGTTCGAACTCATCGTCGAAAAGTAGCCGGGCAGCGTGTAGTCCTTGATCGACGCCGGTGCCGCCTGCGTATAGCCGCCCGGGCGACTACCGACGAACGGCGCATTGCCGAACGGCAATTTCCAGTCGTATTCGCTGTTGTCGTAGTTGTTGTAGTGATATTGCCCCGAGTAGGAAACCGTCACGCCCGGCAGTGTCTGACCGGATGCTGCCCAGCCGTCGGCGTCGTAGTGGGCCGGCATCTTGATATCGCCGACCGCCGCGAGGTTGCTCCAGTAGTTTTGCAGCGTGCCGACCGACGATGCATCGATCTTGCCGCCCGAAACGATCTGCGCGGCCGGACTGAGGTCCGTCACGGTCGTCGCCGTCGCGCTGTCCGCATAGTACGTCGTGTACTGATACGTGCTGTTCCACTGGCCGCCATGAGGCGGCTCGGTATAGACGCCGCCGATGCTCTCCGGATCCTTCACGCCAACCTGGCCCGTGCGGCCGCTGATCGGAACGCCGAACTGTGCGAGCGATGCCGGATCGATCTGGCTGGTGGAGGTCTTCATCACGCGCCGCGTGCTCGTCACCTTGTCGGCGTGCAGTTCCATGTCTGCGCCGGACTGGATCAGCGCCGATACGTTGTTGACCCGCACCGCATTCGTGTAGTTGCCGCTCGCGTCCTTGCCGCCTGCCAGCACGACCTTGCCCATGCCGAAGATCGCCGTCGTCGCCATCGAATCGGTCGCGGTCGCGTCATCGCGGTTTTCGATGTCGTGCGCGAGGATTTCCAGCGTACCGTTGCTGTCCGATGCACCGATGAGCGCGGTCGGCCCGAGGTTCGAGATCGTATTCGTCGCGTTGAGCGAAACGCTGGCGCCCACGAGCGCACCGGTATTGGTCAGGTTCGTCGATTGCGTGTGCAGCAGGCCGCCGGCCGTCAGGGCACCTACGTTGACGATATTGCCCGCGTTGATGCTCAAGTTGTTGACCGACTGCAGGTTCGCGTTGTTCATGAAGGTGCCCGGCAACGTGAAGCCGAGGTCGTGGCCTACATTGAACTGGGTGTCGGCCGTCGCCGTATAGTCGCCTTGAAGGCTCACGTTGGCGTCATGCGTCGCGCTATATGTACCGCCGACCAGCAGCGTGGCCGCCGCGACCGACAGATCGTGCGTCGAGCTGATCTGGCCATTGGTGTTCGTGATCGTGCCGGTTGTCGTGACGTTCACGTCGCCGTTCGAATTCGTGACGTTGCCAATCGTGCCGCCGCTGTTGTCCAAGGTGTCGCCTTGAACATGCAGCGATGCGCCGCTGAGCTGACCGCCTTGCGTGTTGCTGATCGACGCTGCGCTGACAGTCACATCGCCGTTACCGGTAATCGCGCCCATGCCCGCTACACCGCCGGCGTGGCTGTTGGCGATCTGGCTACCGCCTTGCACCATCATCTTGCCCGCGCCGAGGTCGACAATGGCACCGTCCGCGTTGTCGATCGAGGCCGATTGAATGGCGAGCGTGCTGGTGTCACCCGCAACCGATTGCCCGGCCTGGATGTGCCCGCCCCGGTTTGACAAAGCACCGCCGTTCCTCAACGACAGGGACGCATCAGACCGGAGCAGGCCTTGCGCATTGTTCGCGTCGCCCGCAATGGTCGCGTTAATGCCGCGCTGCGCGGCGAGGATACCGCTCGCGTTGTTCCAGGAAGCCGCGTTGACGACGGCTTGCCCCTTCGTCACGATGGCGCCCCACGCGTTGTTCAGCGCGCTCGATCCGTTGCCTGGCCCGATCGTCAGCGTACCCGTGCCAGCGTGCGTAATGGTGCCGCCTGTGTTGTTCAACTCGGCAGGGGTGAGCGTCAGGTCCGTGCTGTTGGTCTGAATCACGCCGGCAGCCGAGTTGTCGAGCGTGCCGCTGACGTTCATCCCCATCGCCGACGATCCATACTGCGTGATCGTACCGCCGTGGTTCACGAGGTTCACTGCCGTCAGCGCAAGCTGATTGGCTTCGAGCTTGCCGCCGCTGTTGTCGAGCGTCGAATCGGCGGTGACTGACAGGTTTGGTGCAACGGTCGATCCGCCCTGGTTCGTCATCGAGCCGGTGCGGATCGTCGCGTTCGTGCTGGCGCCGAGCTGACCGCGATCGTTCGACAGTGTGCCGCTGGTGACGCTCAGGTCCGTGTTCGATAACAGCTTGCCATTCGCGTTGTTCAACGTGCCGCCGACGGTTGCCGTCAGTCCGTTCTGCGCGTTGATCGAGCCCGCCGTGTTGTTCAATGTGCCGGTTTGCACGACGACGCGCCCGTTGCTCGCGATCGAACCGCCTACGTTCGACACGGAACCCGAACCGCCTCCGAGCATCAGAGTACCGTTGCCTGCATGCGTGATCGTGCCGCCGTCATTAATGAGCGCGGTGGGGGTGAACGTCAGGTCGGTGCTGTTCGTTTGCAGCGTGCCGCCATTCGAGTTGTCGAGCGTACCCGACACGTTCACGCTCATCGTGCCGGCGCCGGTCTGCGTGATCGTGCCGCCATGATTCACGAGGTCAGTCGCGTTCAACGACACCTGGTCGGCCTGCACGGTGCCGGCGCTGTTGTCGAGGGTCGTCGCGCTAACCGTGGCCGTATTGCCGACGATCGCCCCGCCGTCGTTCGCAAGGTACGCACCGGCATCCACCGCGACGTTTTGCGCAGCCTGCAGCGTACCGCCGCTGTTGTCGACCGACTGGCCCGCCACACGCAAATTCGTGTTGGAAGTCATCGCACCGCGGTTGACAACGTTTGCGCCGCGAACCGAAACATCGCCGTTGCCGCCGATGACACCGCCTTGCGCGCCGTTCGAGGTCGTCCCTGCGGCGTTGGTCAATTGACCGCTCGTCGTCACCGACAAGCCATCGCCGTTGAGCGATGTGATCCGCCCTGCCGTGTTATCCAGTGACGCACCGGACACTGTCATGCCGGCCGCGCTTTGAATCGTGCCCTGGTCGTTCGCGATGGCACCGCCATGTAGGTCGGCCGTGCTTTCGGAGACCAGTTCACCGGACTGGTTGGCGATCTGGCCGGCCACGTTGACCGACAGCGGACCCTGCGACGAGACGTTGCCGCTTTGATTCGACAGGCTAGCGCCGGTCAATGCCGTGCTGCCGCCGCTCGACAAGCTGCCGTGATCGTTGATCACCGCGCCGGACGCATTCGCCTGAATCGCGCCTTGTGCGCTCGTCGTTGCGTTCGACAAGTTCACGTCGCCGGCCGTCGCGTTCAGCGAGAGATTGCCGTTCGCCGCCGTCCGGGAGCCGGCAAGCGTCACGCTGGCGCCGGTCAGCGATGCGTTGCCGCCCGCGACGTTCTGGCCGATCGCGCTCAGTTGGCCCGATGCTGTCAGGCTCAGGTCACCACTGTGCCCAACCGTGCCGTCGTTGCTTACGCCCGCGCCGAGCGTGCCGGTCGAGTTGACGCTGCCGGCATTCACTGTCGTATTCTGCTGCGCCGCGAGCGTCCCGCTGTTCGTGAGATCGGCGGTTGTGCTGGCCGACAGCGATTGCTGCGCGTACGTCGTGCCGTCGTTCTGTATGCCGCCGGTCGCCGACAGCGCGAGATTGCCGCTCGCGGTCGTCTTGCCTGTGAGTACGAGCCGGCCGTTCGACTGCAGCGTCAAATCGCCCGCCTGCGCCGCGATCGTACCGGCGCTGGCCACCCCTACGCCATTCTCGTTCGAGGCGAGGAAGATCCGATTGCTGTACATGCCTCCCAACTGACTCACGTCGATTGCAACCGACGACGCGGGGCCGTCGCCAGCGATCGGCGTCGCGGCAAGCGTGTCGTGATTGATCTGGCTCGCGCCGGCGATCACGTTCAGATTCTTCGCGTAGACCGCTGCGTTCACCTGCACCGCGCGCGCAATCAGATCGACCTGATCGATATTGGCCGCATTCAGGCCTGCACCAGCAACGGTCACGAGGCCGCGATTAACGTTGTAGCCGGCAAGCGACCCATCGGCGCCGTAAAACGGCACGCCGGTTGTCAGGGTCGCGCGACTGGTATTGAGAAAGCCCCCGCCGTCGACAAAAATCCCGGACGGGTTAGCCAGCACAAGTTCCGCACGGGCGCCTGCGATCTCGACTGTCCCGCGAATCTGGGACGGATTCGGGCTGTTGACCTGATTGACGATGATCCGCGCGGCCTGCCCGGCTCCGTAGTTCGGGTTGCCATTGATCCAGCCCGCCTGCTGCGTCTGAACCATCGTGGCCGAGTTGTTCAGGATCGCACCGGCCTTCTGCACATCGAACTGGTTGTAGGTGTTGACCGAGACGCCTGCGCTCGACGGCCGCGCCACGTTGACTTGCGGCAAGCCGTTCGGCGTCTGGATCACCTGTGTGCTGGTGCCGGGCGTCGGGACGATCTGCGCACCGGACAAGGCGGGCAGCATGCCGAGCACGGCGACGCCCGCCGCAACGGCGCGCGTGCCGGACGCCGATGAACGCCGTCGTGCACGGGCTTCGCCCGTTGCCGATTTCCTCTCGGAAGTCGCCGTCTCCGCGACGGCCACCACCATACCCCGAAGCCTGGAATACACCAGGCGGTGCGTATTCTTGTTCATTCTCGTCGACGCGGCCCGCGTCCGTTCATTGGTTCTTGAACCCGAGCCTACCGAAGCACCAAAAGAACGACTGTCAACAATTGCCAAACCGTTGAATTGAAACCACAAATTTCGAATTTCAGACGCGTCCAATTGACACGCACCGCGAGCGCCTCAGATTTATTCAATAAGGAATACGAATAATCAATTCGATCGACTTATCGATTTCCGGATACAAACGAGTATCGGTTTTTCTGAGCGATGAACCGCGAGGATCTCTCGTCATACCTCGCCAGCGAAAACACATCGCCTAGGCGAGAGCGCGGGTGCAAGCCGCGGCTTCGGCTTCCCGACCTCTGCCAGCACGAAATGGCACGTCACGCTTGCATTGCTTGGGGAATAGAACGCTTCAACGCCCTCTCCCCGGCATGCATCACGCTTCCGCGACCTCGATCACCGGCTCGCACCGGATCGGGAAGTTCACGGAGTTCGCCACATAGCACTTCGCATGCGCGTCGTGATGCAGCCGCTCGGCGAGCGCACGATCGTCGCCCGCCTGGATCGTCACGCGCGGATGCAGCACGATTTCGGTGAAGCGCCCCGGCCCGGGGCTGTCGAGCATCGTCCCTTCCGCGTCGTCCACATACGCCAGCACGCGGATGCCCGCATCGGAACACAGATGCAGATACCAGAGCTTGTGACACGCCGAGGCCGACGCGAGCAGCAAGTCTTCCGGATTCCAGCGCGCCGCATCGCCGCGGAACGCCGCGTCCGACGAGCCCGGAATGTCCGGCTTCGAACCCGCGCGGATCACGTGATCGCGGCCGTATTCGCGATACCCCGAAGTACCGGTTCCCAGGTTGCCGGTCCACTCCACTGCCACGCGGTACTTGTGTTCGCCATGCGCCATCTCGCTCTCCTTCGATATCGGAACGTGAGGTCGTCATTGTGGCACCGGAATGTCATTTGGTATACCATTATTCCAAAATGAGGAGCACGGGAACATGGAAGCCAGACTCGATTCGACGGCGGACGCGGTGGCCGCATCGTTGCGGGAGATGATCATCAACGGCGAGTTGCAGGCAGGCGAGCGGCTCGTCGAGCGCGACCTCGCCGAACGCTTCGGCATCAGCCGGATTCCGATGCGCGAGGCGATCCAGCGCCTCGAACGCGAAGGATTGCTGGATATCTTCAGGAATCGCGGCGCGGTCGTGCGGATGCTGAGCGCATCCGACGTGCAGGAGATCTACGACATGCGCACGCTGCTCGAAGGCGACGCGATCTACCGCAGCGTGAAGCGGCTCGACGACGAAACGCTCGCGCGCGCGGAACTCGTGCACCGGCTGCTCGGCGAATCGAACGTGCCGCGCCGGCAAGGCGAGCTGAACCGCGAATTCCATGCGCTGCTGTATTCATGCTGCGGCAACGAGCGGCAGTTGAAAGCGATCGCGGAGCTGCGCAGCCAGGTCGAGCGCTACGAACGACTTCAGGCAACGTTGCTCGCGGATACGCCGTCATTCCAGGTCGAGCATGAAGAAATCCTGCACGCGTGCCGCGAACGCAACGCACGTGGCGCGCGCGCGATGACGGTCGCGCATCTCGATTCGGCCCGGCGCATCGTGACGCGGCTCGTCGAGGACGATCTGCGCCTTGGGGCGTGATCGAGCCACTCGTGTGATTCCATCTACCGGCCCGCGGCCGGCCTCTACTCAGGCTTAGCCCGTCGGCTTCGGCTTCGGCTTCGGCTTCGGCTTCGGCTTCGGCTTCGGCTTCGGCTTCGGCTTCGGCTTCGGCTTCGGCTTCGGCTTCGGCTTCGGCTTCGGCTTCGGCTTCGGCTTCGGCAAGCATGACACTACGCGACGCACCCCGTGCAGCCGCCTTCGCCCGCTAAGCCATCGCGCGCCGCCCCCGCGCCACCCCCGTCGTCCCGCGCACCACCAGCCTCGGCACCGACGCCGTCCGCACGCGCGATGCATCGTCGACCTGACCGCCCGCCTCGCGCAACGCGTTGAGCAGTTCGACCGCGAGCCCCGCGGCCTCGGCGGTCGGAATCGCGACGGTCGTCAACGTAGGACGCGTATCGCTCGCCAGATGAATATCGGTGATGCCGACGATCGACAGATCGTCGGGCACACGCCGGCCGCGATCGGCGGCCGCGTGCAGCGCGCCGATCGCGGGCAGGTCGTTGGTCGCGACCAGCGCGGTCAGCCCGGGATGCGCGTCGAGCAGCCGGCCCGCCGCACGCACACCGCCTTCGATCGAATCGGGCTCGGCCGCGACGATCGACGCGTCGAGCCCCGCTTCGCGCATCACGTCGACGAAGCCGTCGTAGCGCGCCGCCTGCACGCCGCTCGCCGAGCCGCCGACGATCACGCCGATCGTCTTGTGCCCGAGTTCGACCAGATGCCGCGTCGCAATCCGCCCCGCCTCGCGGAAATCCACCGCGACGCACGGCAAGCCTTCGGGCGGCGCATCGGGCCGCTCCCACAGACACAGCACGACCGGCACGCCGCGCCGCGCGACGTCGACCAGATCCGGCAGGTGCAGGTTCGCGTTGGTCACGAGAATCCCCTCGGAAATCGTGCCGGCGATCTGGTCGAGATACGCGCGCCCCTGCAACGGATCTTCGTTCGTATTGCAGACGATCAGGAATTGCCCGTTACGCCGCACCGCGCGCTCGACCGCGAGCGCGAACTCCGGATAGAACGGGTTCGCGATGCTCGACACCATCAGCGCGACCGTCGGCGCGCGCCCTTCCGCCAGCGCCCGCGCGGCCAGATGCGGCCGGTAGCCGAGCGCCTGCACCGCTTCGAGCACCCGCGCGCGGGTGGCTTCGCCGACCCGGCCGCGGTCGCGCAGCACGTTCGAGACCGTCGCGGCCGTCACGCCGGCGCGACGGGCCACTTCATCCAGTGTCGCCATGATTTGCCCACTATATGAGACGTCGATCCAGTATTTGCTTCGCTCACCGAAGCGGCGCACTATCGCCGCACACCCTGCCGCCCGACCGACGGGCGCGACTCGGCCGCGATCGCGATCGGCTCTTTTTTTGATCGCGTTGCTTAAGCGCTTAAGCATCGACGAAGGCGCATTAGAACATGGAGCGGAGACAATGGCGAGCATCTCGATGCGACGCGTGCAGAAAGCCTATGGCGAGCACGCGCCGGTCATTCGCGACGTCGATCTGGAGATCGGCGCGCACGAGTTCTGCGTGTTCCTCGGCCCGTCCGGCTGCGGCAAGTCGACCCTGCTGCGGATGATCGCGGGCCTCGAGGACCTGAGCGACGGCGAGCTGTCGATCGACGGCCGCCGCGTCGACGACGTGCCGGCCGCCGAGCGCGGCGTCGCGATGGTGTTCCAGAGCTACGCGCTGTTTCCGCACATGACGGTCTACGAGAACATGGCGTTCGGGCTGAAGCTCGCGCGCGTGCCGAAGGCCGAGATCGACCGGAAGGTGCGCGACGCCGCGCGGATCCTGCAGCTCGACACGCTGCTCGAGCGCAAGCCGAAGGCGCTGTCCGGCGGCCAGCGGCAGCGCGTCGCGATCGGCCGCGCGATCGTGCGCGAGCCCGGCGTGTTCCTGTTCGACGAGCCGCTGTCGAACCTCGACGCGGCGCTGCGCGGCCAGACCCGCATCGAGATCGCGAAGCTGCACCGGCAGTTCGAGCGCGCGAGCGTCGTCTACGTGACGCACGACCAGACCGAAGCGATGACGCTCGCCGACAAGATCGTGCTGCTGCACGCCGGCGCGGACACCGCGCGGCACGGCAGCATCGCGCAGGTCGGCGCGCCGCTCGACCTCTATCACCATCCGGCGAGCCGCTTCGTCGCCGGCTTCATCGGCTCGCCGCGGATGAACTTCCTGCCGGCCGTCGTCACCGCCTGCGACGCGCGGCGCACGATCGTCACCGTCGTGTTGTCCGGCGAAACCTTCACGCTGCCGCGCGACGGTTCCGCGCTCGCGGTCGGCGCGGCCGTCACGCTCGGTATCCGCCCCGAACACCTGACGCTCGGCGCCGCGCACGACGCGACGACGCTCGCGCGCGACGTCGCGCTCGTCGAACGCCTCGGCGAGCAGACCTACGTGCACCTCGACCAGCCCGGCGGCACGCCGCTGATCGCGAAGGTGCCCGGCGACGCCCCGCTGCGCCGCGGCGAACGCGTGCACGCGCATGCGCCGGCCGCCGCCTGCCATCTCTTCACCGAAGACGGCCGCGCGGTGCCCGCGTGCGCCGACCTTCCCGTCCACCACTACGCATAAGGATCGGGCATGCGCCTCGGAGTCTGTTACTACCCGGAACACTGGCCGGAATCGATGTGGGCCGACGACGCCCGCCGGATGAAGGCCCTCGGCATCGCGCAGGTGCGGATCGCCGAATTCGCGTGGAGCCGCATCGAGCCGTCGCCGGGCGAATACGACTGGGGCTGGCTCGACCGCGCGATCGACGTGCTCGGCACGGCCGGCCTCGAGATCGTGATGTGCACGCCGACCGCGACACCGCCGAAATGGCTCGTCGACCGTCACCCCGACATCCTCGCGATCGGCGCGGACGGCCGGCCGCGCAAGTTCGGCTCGCGCCGCCACTACGACTTCTCGTCGCCGACCTATCTGGAAGCGTCGCGCCGCATCTGCACCGCGGTCGCCGAACGCTACGGCCGCCACCCGGCCGTGCGCTACTGGCAGACCGACAACGAGCTCGGCTGCCACCAGACGGTCGTCAGCTACTCGCCCGCCGCGCTCGTGCGTTTTCGCGGATGGCTGCAGGCGCGCTACGGCACGATCGACGCGCTGAACCGCGCGTGGGGCACCGTGTTCTGGAGCATGGAATACCGGCATTTCGACGAAGTCGATGCGCCGGTCGGCACCGTGACCGAAGCGCATCCGTCGCACCGCCTCGACTACCGGCGCTTCGCGTCGGATGAAGTCGCGCGCTATCACCGGATGCAGGTCGACGTGATCCGCGCGCATTCGCCGGGCCGCCCGGTCGCGCACAACTTCATGCAGCTCTTCACCGAGTTCGATCATTACGACGTGGCGCGCGACCTCGACGTCGCGACCTGGGACAGCTATCCGCTCGGCGCGCTCGAGGAGCAATGGTTCGCGCCCGACGTGAAGGCGCGCTGGCTGCGCACCGGCCATCCGGATTTCGCGTCGTTCAATCACGACCTCTATCGCGGCATGTCGAAGCTGCCGTTCTGGGTGATGGAGCAGCAGCCGGGCCCCGTGAACTGGGCGCAGTGGAACCCCGCGCCGCTGCCGGGCATGGTGCGGCTGTGGAGCTGGGAAGCGTTCGCGCACGGCGCCGGCTGCGTGTCGTACTTCCGCTGGCGGCAGGCGCCGTTCGCGCAGGAGCAGATGCATGCGGGCCTGCACACGCCCGACGACCGGCTCGACGAAGGCGGCCGCGAAGCGCAGCGCGTCGCGCAGGAGATCGTCGCCGTGCTCGACGCAGGTGCCGATGCCGACGCGAACGGCGCGGTGCGTGCGCCCGTCGCGCTGGTGTTCGACTACGAAGCGAAGTGGCTGTTCGAAGTGCAGCCGCAAGGCGCCGATTTCCACTACCCGCGCTTCGCGTTCGAGTACTACTCGGCGCTGCGTTCACTCGGCCTCGACGTCGACATCGTGTCCGCGCACGCGCCGCTCGACGGCTACCGGCTCGTCGTCGTGCCGCCGCTGCCGGTCGTGCCGGACGACTTCGCGGCACGGCTCGCCGCATCCGGCGCGCATGCGGTGTTCGGCCCGCGCACCGGCTCGAAGACCGCCGACC
Source organism: Burkholderia sp. BCC1998 (assembly GCF_905339875.1). Taxonomy (NCBI): domain Bacteria; kingdom Pseudomonadati; phylum Pseudomonadota; class Betaproteobacteria; order Burkholderiales; family Burkholderiaceae; genus Burkholderia; species Burkholderia sp. BCC1998. The sequence goes on along the minus strand of NZ_CAJPHE010000006.1, from coordinate 56,480 downwards.
TGCGGATTCCGCCGACGCTGCCGCCCGGCCCGCTCGCGTCGATCCTGCCGATGCGCGTGTGGCGCGTCGAATCGCTGCGGCCGAACGTGACCGAGCGGATCGACGGCACGCTGCGCGACGGCGCGCCGCTCACCGGCGACGCGCGTCACTGGCGCGACCTCGTCGAACTGCGCGACGACGACGCGCGCAGCGTCGTGCGCGCGCGCTTCGCCGACGGTCATCCGGCGTGTGTGTCGCACGGCACGCTGCACTACTGGGCCGCGCTGTTCGACGACGCGACCACCGCGCGCCTGTTCGCCGACGTCGCGGCCGAAGCCGGCCTGACACCGTCGCCGCTCGGCGACGGCGTGCGCGTGAGCCGGCGCGGCGGCCTGACCTACGTATTCAACTACGGCAGCACGCCGCACACGATCGATGCGGTGCCGCCGTCCGCGTTCGTGGTCGGCGCCGCGCAGGTCGAGCCGCAAGGCGTCGCCGTGTATCGAAGCCGTTCGTAGCAGCCGTTCGTAGCAACCGCCCCCGGCGCCGCGATGCGCCGGTCACGCACAACGACAGACAGGAATGGAGACACCCATGACACATCGCCCCCTTCGCGTCGCCGCCCGGTTTGCGACCGCCGCCGCCATCGCAGTCGCTTCGTTCGGCGCCGCGGCGCCGGCCGACGCGGGTACGCTGACGATCAACATCGCGTTCAAGGGCGCCAGCCAGCGCGCGGTCTGGCAGTCGACGATCGAAGCGTTCCACAAGGCTCATCCCGACATCGACGTGAAGCCCACCTTCGTCGACGAGGAAGCGTACAAGGTGCAGCTCCCCGCATGGCTCACGACCGTCGCGCCCGACGTCGTGAACTGGCACGCGGGCGAGCGCATGGCGTACTACGCGAAGCGCGGGCTGTTCGAGGACCTGAGCGGCGACTGGAAGAAGAACGGCTGGGACGCGATGTACGCGTCGACGCGCAGCGCATCGTCGTACAACGGCAAGCAGTATGCGGCGCCGACCGTCTATTACTCGTGGGGGCTGTTCTACCGCAAGGACCTGTTCGGCAAGGTCGGCATCGCCGACGAGCCGAAGACCTGGGACCAGTTTCTCGATGCATGCAAGAAGCTGAAGGCGGCCGGCATCACGCCGATCGCGATCGGCGGCCGCGACGCGTGGACGCTCGCCGGCTGGTTCGACTATCTCGACCTGCGCCTGAACGGCAACGCATTCCACCAGCAGCTGATGGCCGGCGACGTGCCGTACACCGATCCACGCGTGAAGAAGGTCTACACGACGTGGAAATCGCTGATCGACTCGGGCTACTTCATCGACAACGCGCTGTCCTACGATCTCGACGGCGCGCAACCGTTCCTGTTCCAGGGCAAGGCCGCGATGATGCTGATGGGCACCTTCATCGCCGCGGGCTTTCCGCCGAACGTGAAGCAGGAAATGGGCTATTACCGCTTCCCCGTCATCGACCCGAAGGTGCCGACCGCCGAGGACGGCCCGGTCGAATCGCTGCACATCCCGACCAAGGCGAAGAACAAGGCCGACGCGCATACCTTCCTCGCGTTCGTCGAAACGCCCGAGATGGGCGCGAAGCTCGCCGAAGGGCTCGGTTCGCTGTCGGCCAACGGCAAGTCGCCGGAGCCGGCCGATCCGATCTCACGCATCGGCTTCCGGATCCTCGCCGACACCCGGGGCGGCGTCGCGCAGTTCTACGACCGCGACATGACGAAGGAAATGGCCGACGAAGGGATGAAGGGGATGCAGCAGTTCGTCGCGAATCCCGCGCAGCTCGACACCGTGCTCGCGCAACTCGAACAGACCCGCAAGCGGATCTACAAGAAGTAACCGCGTGACCCCTGCGGCGGCCGAGTGCCGCCGCGTCCGCCCAGGAGGCTTGCCGTGTCCAGTCCGATCACGTCCAGACCCGTTGCAACGCCGGCTACCCCGGCCGCACCGCCCGCCGCCGCGCCGCCGGCCCGCAGCTCGCCTGTCGCGCTGCGCGCGCGCCGGCCGTCGCCGGCCGTGCGGCGACAACGGCGCGCCGCGTGGCTCTTTCTCGCGCCCGCGTGCGCAATGGTTGCCGTCTATGTGATCTGGCCGATCCTCTCGACGCTGTGGCTGAGCCTCTGCAACTGGGACGGGATGACCGAGCGCACGTTCGTCGGCCTCGCGAACTACGCCGAGCTGCTGCAAGCGCCGACGTTCTATACCGCGCTGCGCAACAACGTGATCTGGCTCGCGCTGTTCATGCTCGCGCCGCCGCTCGGCCTCGCGCTCGCGCTGTACCTGAACCAGGCGGTCGCCGGCATCCGGCTCGTGAAGTCGCTGTTCTTCGCGCCGTTCGTGCTGTCCGGCGTGGTCGTCGGCCTGATCTTCTCGTGGTTCTACGATCCGACCTTCGGGCTGCTCGCGCTGATCGCCGGGCACGGGATCCCGGTGCTCGGCGATGCGCGCTATGCGACCTTCGGCATCGTGTTCGCCGCGCTGTGGCCGCAGACCGCGTACTGCATGATCCTGTACCTGACCGGCCTCACGTCGGTGAACCCGGAGCAGATCGAAGCGGCACGGATGGAAGGCGCGCGCGGCTTCGCGCTGCTGTGGCACGTCGTGCTGCCGCAATTGCGGCCGACCACGTTCATGGCGATCGTCGTCACGGTGATCGGCGCGCTGCGCAGCTTCGACCTGATTTCGGTGATGACGGGCGGCGGCCCGTTCGAGAGCTCGACCGTGCTCGCGTATTACATGTACGACCAGGCGATCAAGTATTACCGGCTCGGCTATTCCGCGTCGATCGCGGTCGTGCTGTTCGCGATCATGCTCGTCTACATCGTGTTCCAGTTGCGCCGCATGCTGCGCAACGAGCAGTGACCTGACCTTCCGGGGAACCATTCATCATGTTTCCGACACCCGTTGCCCACTGGAAGCCGGTATCGCGCCGGCTGTACAAGCTGTCGCTGCCCGTCGCGCTCGTGATCTGGCTGCTGCCGATGATCGCGGTGTTCGTCACGTCGGTGCGCTCGACCGAGGAACTGGTCGAAGGTCACTACTGGGGCTGGCCGCGGCACTTCTCGATGATCGAGAACTATCGCGACGCGCTGACCACGTCGCCGATGCTGCATTACTTCTGGAACAGCGTGCAGATCACGGTGCCGTCGGTGCTCGGGTCGATCGCGCTCGCGGCGATGGCCGGGTTCGCGCTGGCGACTTACCGGTTTCGCGGGAATGCCGCGCTGTTCGGGACCTTCGTCGCGGGGAATTTCGTGCCGGTGCAGGTGCTGATGATTCCGGTTCGCGACTTGTCGCTCAGGCTCGGCGTGTTCAATACGGTCGAGGCGTTGATTCTCTTTCACGTCGCGTTTCAGACGGGGTTCTGTACGCTGTTTCTGCGGAACTTCATCAAGCAGCTGCCGTTCGAGCTGATCGAGGCGGCGCGGATCGAAGGCGCGGGCGAGTGGACGGTGTTCTGGCGGATCGTGTTGCCGTTGATCCGGCCGGCGCTGGCCGCGCTCGCGATTCTCGTGTTTACGTTCGTGTGGAACGATTACTTCTGGGCGCTGTGTCTCACGCAAGGTGACGAGGCCGCGCCGATTACCGCGGGTGTGGCGGCGCTGAAGGGGCAATGGACGACTTCCTGGAACCTTGTTTCGGCCGGGTCGATTCTCGCAGCGTTGCCGTCGGTCGCGATGTTCTTCGCGATGCAGAAGCATTTCGTCGCGGGGCTCACGTTTGGGGCGACGAAAGGTTGAACTCGCCCTGACCGCCGATTGCGGATTCGGATCTCCCCCTCTTCATCGAGAGGATTGCCCGCTTCGGCGGGCTTTTTTGCGCGTTTCGGGTACGAACTACACCCCAATTTCGCCCGATTCAACCGCCTGAGCGCATGTCGCGCAGCGGCTAAACAGGTCGTGTCGGGCCACGCATCGAATAGGCCGCATCGTCAACTCAACATGCTTGACACACGTCCTGACGTCATCGGCCACGCTGGTTCAAGTGACTCAAGTCCACCCTTCGAGCCGCAACGTCGAGCGCACGAGCCGCTGCTCCTCCTCTTCGATCTCGCGCAGATACTCGACGCACTGCCGGATATGCTCGCTCGCCGCCTTGCGGGCCTGGTCGGGCAACCGCCCCGTCACCGCGTTGTAGAGCCGCGCGTGCTGGCGGTCGATCTGCTTCTTCAGCGGCTCGCGGTGATAGAGGTTGTTCACCGACGCGAACACGGAGCTGAGCAGCAGGTCGGTCAGCGACTGCAGCGTGTTGACGAGCACCGGATTGTGCGACGCCTCGCAGATCGCGAGATGGAACGCATGGTCGAGCTTCGCGCGCGCGGCCGGATCGAGATCCTGCGCATCGGCCGCCGTCATCTCTTCGTAGCGGCGCTTGATCAGGATGAAGTCGGCGGGTGTGCCGCGCAGCGCGGCGAGCCGCGCGGCTTCGGTCTCGAGCATGCCGCGCACCTCGAACAGGTCGTACAGCGTGCGCGGCTGCGAGCCGAGTAGATGCATCATCGGCGAGACTTCGCGCTGCGGGGTCAGGCTTGCGACGAACGAGCCCTTGCCGTGCGTCGTGTCGATGATCCCGCGCGCGCGCAGCAGCTTCATCCCTTCGCGCACGGCCGTGCGCGACACGCCGAGCTTCTCGGTCAGCCGCCGCTCGGACGGCAGCGCCTGCCCGGCCTTCAACACGCCGTCGACGATCAGCTGCTCGATCCGCTCGGCGACGACATCGGCGACATTGCGCGCCGGCGCTTGTCGATTCTGCATTTCCATACTGGTATGACCACTTCGGACGGATGTCGCCGATTTTCGCACAAACCCTTGTTCTGATTGCGTTTTACGTCACATCCAGCCGCCCCTCAAAGGCACTCGAACAAAAACTGGTATGACCACGGCGGCGGCATCTGGACATGCCCCCGCCGCCCGCCAAGAATGCCGTCCATCGGCGTGCCGCGCGTCCTGCGGCCGCCTGCACGATGAAGATGGTGGAGACGGAGACACACGATGAGTTTCACCTACGACGAACGGATCGACGGCCCGCTGGCGACCGTCGACCGCGACACGCTCGTCGCCGCGCTCGGCGCGGCGGCGCCCGGCCTCGACGTGCTGCACGAGCGCGAGGCGCTGAAGCCGTTCGAATGCGACGGACTCGCCGCGTACCGCACGGTGCCGCTCGCGGTCGTGCTGCCCGACACGGTCGAGCAGGTGCGCGCGGTGCTGCGCGTCGCGGCCGCGCACGGCGTGCCGGTCGTCGCGCGCGGCGCGGGCACCGGGCTGTCGGGCGGCGCGATGCCGCTCGAAAAAGGCATCCTGCTCGTGATGTCGAAGTTCAACCGGATCCTGGAAATCGACGCCGACGCCGGCATCGCGCGCGTGCAGCCGGGCGTGCGCAACCTCGCGATCTCGCAGGCCGCGGCACCCTACGGCCTCTACTACGCGCCCGATCCGTCGTCGCAGATCGCCTGCTCGATCGGCGGCAACGTCGCCGAAAACGCGGGCGGCGTGCACTGCCTGAAATACGGGCTGACGGTGCACAACATCCTGAAGGTCGAGATCCTGACGATCGACGGCGACACGCTGACGCTCGGCGCCGACGCGCTCGACGCCCCCGGCTTCGACCTGCTCGCGCTGTTCACCGGCTCCGAGGGGATGCTCGGCATCGTCACCGAGGTGACGGTGAAGCTGCTGCCGAAACCGTCGAGCGTGAAGGTGCTGATGGCGAGCTTCGACGACGTGGCCGAAGCCGGCGCGGCGGTCGCGCGGATCATCGGCGCGGGCGTGATCCCCGGCGGGCTCGAGATGATGGACAACCTCGCGATCCGCGCGGCCGAGGACTTCATCCACGCCGGCTACCCGGTCGACGCGCAGGCGATCCTGCTGTGCGAACTCGACGGCGCCGCGACCGATGTCGACGAAGACGCCGAACGCGTGGCCGCGCTGCTGCGCGACGCCGGCGCGTCGGAGATCCGCGTCGCGCGCGACGAAGCGGAGCGGCAACGCTTCTGGGCCGGCCGCAAGAACGCGTTCCCGGCGGTCGGCCGCATGTCGCCCGACTACTACTGCATGGACGGCACGATCCCGCGCCGCGAGCTGCCGCGCGTGCTCGAAGGGATCGCCGCGCTGTCCGCGCAATACGCGCTGCCGGTCGCGAACGTGTTCCATGCGGGCGACGGCAACATGCATCCGCTGATCCTGTTCGACGCGAACCGTCCCGGCGAGCTCGACCGCGCGGAAGCGCTCGGCGGCAAGATCCTCGAACTGTGCGTCGCGGCAGGCGGCAGCATCACCGGCGAACACGGTGTCGGGCGCGAGAAGATCAACCAGATGTGCGTGCAGTTCAACGCCGACGAAATCACGTTCTTCCATGCGGTGAAGGCCGCCTTCGATCCGCAGCGCCTGCTCAACCCCGGCAAAAACATCCCGACGCTGCACCGCTGCGCCGAGTTCGGCGCGATGCACGTCCATCACGGCAAGCTGCCGTTTCCCGAACTGGAGCGCTTCTGATGCGACGCGAACGCGAAATCGAATCGATCGACGACAGCGCGGCGCTCGTCGCGCAGGTCGACGCCGCGATCCACGCGCGCCAGCCGCTGCACATCCGCGGCGCGGGCACGAAGGCGTTCGTCGGCCGCGCGGTCGAAGGCCGCACGCTCGACGTGCGCACGCACCGCGGCATCGTCGCGTACGACCCGACCGAACTCGTCATCACCGCACGCGCGGGCACGCCGCTCGCCGAACTGGAAGCGATGCTCGACGCGGCCGGCCAGATGCTGCCGTGCGAGCCGCCCACGTTCGGCGGCACGGCAACGGTCGGCGGCATGTTCGCGGCGGCGCTGTCGGGGCCGCGCCGCCCGTGGGCCGGCGCGGTGCGCGACTTCGTGCTCGGCTGTCGCGTGATCACCGGCCATGCGAAACACCTGCGCTTCGGCGGCGAGGTGATGAAGAACGTCGCGGGCTACGACGTGTCGCGGCTGCTCGCGGGCAGTTTCGGCTGCCTCGGCGTCGTGACGGAAGTGTCGCTGAAGGTGCTGCCGAAGCCGCGCGCGACCGGCGATCTCGCGCTGACGCTCGGTGCCGGCGAAGCCGTGCAGCGCGTCGCGGCATGGCGTCGCGCGGGGCTGCCGCTCGCGGGTGCGTGCCACGCGGACGGCGTGCTGCGCGTGCGGCTCGAAGGCGGCGAGGGCTCGGTGAAGGCCGCGCGCGACACGATCGGCGGCGAGCGGATGGACGATCGCGACGACGGGTTCTGGGCGCGGCTGCGCGACCTGTCGCTGCCGTTCTTCGACGATCCGCGCCCGCTGTGGCGCGTATCGGTGCCGGCGGCCGCGCCGCTCGATGCGCTGCCCGGCGCGCTGCTCGTCGACTGGGGCGGCGCGCAGCGCTGGCTGAAAAGCGACGCCGCGCCGGCCGACGTGCAGCACTTCGCCGCGCAGTGGGGCGGCCACGCGAGCTGCTTCACGCCCGGCACGACGCCCGAGCCGTTCCAGCCGCTGCCGCCCGCGCTGCTGCGCGTGCATCGGCAGCTGAAGGCGCAGCTCGATCCGCATGCGATCTTCAATCCCGGCCGCCTGTACGCGAACGTCTGACGCCAACCCGACTTCGAACCGCCGATATGCAAACCAATCTCAGCGAAGCCAGCAAGGCCCTCGACCGGGCCGACGAAGCGGAAGCGATCCTGCGCGCGTGCGTGCACTGCGGCTTCTGCAATGCGACCTGCCCGACCTATCAAGTGCTCGGCAATGAGCTCGACGGGCCGCGCGGACGCATCTACCTGATCAAGCAGATGCTCGAAGGCGAGCCGTGCGGCGAGCGCACGCAGCAGCATCTCGACCGCTGCCTGACGTGCCGCAACTGCGAGACGACCTGCCCGTCCGGCGTGCGTTATCACACGCTGCTCGACATCGGCCGCGCGGAAGCCGAGAAGCGCGCGCGGCGGCCTGCGCGCGAGCGCCTGCTGCGCGCGGGCCTGCGTCACGTGGTGCCGCGGCCGGCAACCTTCGCCGCGCTGCTGAAGGCCGGCCGCGCGCTGCGCCCGCTGCTGCCCGGCACGCTGCAGGACAAGATTCCGGCCGCCGTGCCCGCCGCCATGCCGCGCCCGCCGGTACGCCATGCGCGGCGCGTGCTGATGCTGGAAGGCTGCGTGCAACCTTCGCTGTCGCCGAACACGAACGCGGCCGCCGCGCGCGTGCTCGACCGGCTCGGCATCAGCGTGACGCCCGCGCGCGAAGCCGGCTGCTGCGGCGCGACCGAATATCACCTGAACGCGCAGGATGCCGGGCTCGCGCGCGCACGCCGCAACATCGACGCGTGGTGGCCCGCGATCGAAGCCGGCGCGGAGGCGATCGTGCTGACGGCGAGCGGCTGCGGCGCGTTCGTGAAGGAATACGGCGACCTGCTGCGCTCCGACCCCGTCTATGCGGACAAGGCGCGGCGCGTCAGCGCACTCGCGCGCGACCTCGCGGAAGTGATCGCGGCCGAGCCGCTCGACGCGCTGGCCGAATCGACGCGACGCCGCGTCGCGGTCCACTGCCCGTGCACGCTGCAGCACGCGCAGCGGCTCGGCGGCGCGGTGGAAAGCATCCTGACGCGGCTCGGCTTCGATCTGACGAATGTCGCCGACGGCCATCTCTGCTGCGGCTCGGCCGGCACCTATGCGCTGACGCAGCCCGAGCTGGCCACCCAGCTACGCGACAACAAGCTCGACGCGCTCGAAGCCGCGCGGCCGGACCTGATTGTCACGGCCAACGTCGGCTGCCAGACTCACCTGAACGGCGCGGGCCGCACGCGCGTGCGCCACTGGATCGAGCTCGTCGACGACCGACGGGTCGACTGATTCCACCGACCGCTGATTCCGGAGGAACATGATGCAAACCAAACCCGAACTCCAGCTCGCCGACGCCGAACGCATGCTCGCGGCCGCCCGCGTGGAGGCCGCACGGCACGGCTGGGCCGTATCGATCGCCATCGTCGACGACGGCGGCCACCTGCTCGCGTTCGCGCGCCTGGACGGCGCGTCGCCGGCCAGCGCCGTCATCGCGCAGGACAAGGCGCGTGCGGCGGCGCTCGGCCGGCGCGAGACGAAAGCGTATGAGGATATGATCAACGGTGGCCGCACCGCGTTTCTCAGCGTGCCGCTGACGGGCTTGCTCGAAGGCGGCGTGCCGGTAGCGTTCGATGGCCGGATTGCGGGCGCGATCGGCGTGTCTGGCGTAAAGTCCGAGCAGGACGCGCTGATCGCCCGCGCCGGCGTACAAAGCGTCGCGACATGAGTCAGCCAAGCCGCGCGCGAATTTTTTCCCCGGGAGGAATCACGATGATCGACCAAGCAGGACTGCAAGTCGCGCCAGCGCTGAGCCAGTTCATTGAAAACGAAGCACTGCCGGGCACCGGTATCGACAAGGCCGCGTTCTGGAGCGGTTTCTCGGCCCTGGTACACGACCTCGCGCCGCGCAACCGCGAGCTGCTCGCGGAACGCGACCGCCTGCAGCAGGAACTCGATACGTGGCATCGCGCGCACCCCGGCCCGGTGCGCGACCACGCCGCGTTTCGCGCATTTCTCGAAGAGATCGGCTACCTCGTGCCGGTCCCGTCGAACGTCGCGGCAGCCACCGCGAACGTCGACAGCGAGATCGCGACGCAGGCCGGCCCGCAGCTCGTCGTGCCGCTGTCGAACGCGCGCTATGCGCTGAACGCCGCGAACGCACGCTGGGGCAGCCTGTACGACGCGCTGTACGGCACCGATGCGCTGCCGGAAGACGGCGGCGCCGAGCGCACCACGGCATACAACCCGACGCGCGGCCAGCGCGTGATCGACTACGCGCGCGGCGTGCTCGACAACGCGGCGCCGCTCGCGAGCGGCTCGCACCGCGACGCGCTGCGCTATCGCGTGGAAGACGGCCAGCTCGCCGTCGAAACCGGCAAGGGCGTCGTGCACCTCGCGCAGCCGGCGCAGTTCGTCGGCTACCAGGGCGCGGCCGGCGCGCCGTCCGCGATCCTGCTGAAGCACAACGGCCTGCACCTCGAGATCCAGATCGACGCGTCGACCCCCATCGGCCGCGCCGATCTCGCGAACGTGAAGGACGTCGTGCTCGAAGCCGCGGTAAGCACGATCATCGACTGCGAGGATTCGGTCGCGGCGGTCGACGCCGACGACAAGGTCCAGCTCTACCGCAACTGGCTCGGCCTGATGCAGGGCACGCTGGTCGAGGAGGTCGCGAAGGGCGGCAAGACCTTCACGCGCCGCCTGAACGCCGATCGCGAGTACACCACGCCGGCCGGCGGCACGCTGGTGCTCCACGGCCGCTCGCTGCTGTTCGTGCGCAACGTCGGCCACCTGATGACCAACGGCGCGGTGCTGGACCGCGACGGCAACGAGATTCCGGAAGGCATCCTCGACGGTGTCGTCACGACGCTGTGCGCGCTGCACGACCTGAAGGCCAAGCGCAACTCGCGCACCGGCTCGATCTACATCGTGAAGCCGAAGATGCACGGCCCGGTCGAAGTCGCGTTCGCCGACACGCTGTTCGCGCGCATCGAGGATCTGTACGGCCTGCCGCGCAACACGCTGAAGATGGGCATCATGGACGAGGAGCGCCGCACCAGCGTGAACCTCGCCGCCTGTATCGCGGCGGCGGCCGCGCGCGTCGCGTTCATCAACACCGGCTTCCTCGACCGCACCGGCGACGAGATGCACACCGCGATGGAAGCGGGCCCGATGATCCGCAAGGGCGACATGAAGTCGTCGGCGTGGATCCAGGCGTACGAGCGCAACAACGTGCTCGCTGGCCTGTCGGCCGGCCTGCGCGGCCGCGCGCAGATCGGCAAGGGCATGTGGGCGATGCCGGACCTGATGCACGCGATGCTCGAGCAGAAGATCGCGCATCCGCGCGCCGGCGCGAACACCGCGTGGGTGCCGTCGCCGACCGCCGCGACGCTGCACGCGCTGCACTACCATCTCGTCGACGTGCAGGCCATCCAGCAGGAACTCGAGAAGACGCCGTACGCAAGCGAGCGCGACACGCTGCTCGAAGGGCTGCTGACCGTGCCGGTCGTCGAGCGCGCCGCGTGGAGCGAGAGCGAAATCCTGAGCGAGGTCGAGAACAACGCGCAGGGCATTCTCGGCTACGTCGTGCGCTGGGTCGAACAGGGTGTCGGCTGCTCGAAGGTGCCGGACATCCACGACGTCGGCCTGATGGAAGACCGCGCGACGCTGCGCATCTCGAGCCAGCACATCGCGAACTGGCTGCGCCACGGCGTGATCACCGAGGCCTTCGTGCTCGACGTGTTCAAGCGGATGGCGCGCGTCGTCGACCAGCAGAACGCCGGCGACCCGAACTATCGCCCGATGGCGCCCGGCTACGACCAGTCGACCGCGTTCAAGGCCGCATGCGCACTGGCGCTGCAGGGCACGTCGCAGCCGAGCGGTTATACCGAGCCGCTGCTGCATCGGTTCCGGCTCGCGTACAAGGCGCAACAGCACGGCGCGTAAGCCTTCGCATGCGGGCTTTCCCGCATGCGGTTTTCACGAAGCGGGCAGCCATTACGGCTGCCCGTTTTTACATTCGAATTCATGCAAACGCTGAAACGGATAATCGATCCGAATCGCACGATTTAAGGTTCCGCGTCCGCCTGCCGTTAAAGCATGTAAATCGGCGACGCCGGTATGCGCGCTGCCCCCTCCTGGCGCAAAGCCTTGCGCTGCAACGTTCCGCACCCGACTGGCAAGTCTCTGCCAGAGCGATAATTTGATCCGGATCAACGGTCCGCAACATTTTCCGCGTGCACGAATGCGCGCGTTATACTCGGACCAATCCGCGCCGCCCGATTCGTCGGATCGTCGAATCGCGGCAATTCTTGCCGGTCGGCAGGTGATGCAGCGGTTTATCAGGCCGCCATCGCCGATCATCGGCACCGTGTTCCAGGTCGGTCGGGCGGAATGCGCACCGGGGGGTGCATTCCGGATCATCGCCGGCAAATCATACGAACAATCGCATCGGCCTGCCGCCCCGGCGACGATGCCCATCGATCCACGGACCATGGCAGAAACCGACTACGCAATGCCCAGCGAATCCGGCCTGACAAGCCGCGTCGCCGCCCAATTGCGCCGGTTCCTGCTGCCGCACCTGATCTTCTATTCAGGGCTGCTGATCGCACTGATCCTGTTGTTGCTGTGCGGCATCCTGCTGTACGAAGGCCGGATCGACGCACGCGATCGCGCGCGCACCACCCAGCAGAACATCGCGCTGATGGCGTCGTGGGACATCGAGCGCAACATCGAGTTCTATGCGCTGTCGCTGCAGGCGGTCGTCGAAGGCGAGAACGATCCCGCCGTCCTCGCGCTGCCGATGCCGCTGCGCCGCCAGGTGCTGTTCGATCGCGCGACGACGGCCAAGTATCTCGGCGGCATCTACGTGCTCGACTCGAACGGCGACATCGCGGTCGACGGCAAGAGCGACGTGCCGCGCAAGGCCAACTTCGGCAACGAATCGTTCTTCACGGTGCACCGCGACAGCCCGGACGTCGGCCTGTACGTCAGCGACCCGTACCGCTCGCGCTTGCGCGGCGGCTCGCCGAGCATCGCGCTCAGCCGGCGGATCACGCGGCCCGACGGGTCGTTCGGCGGCGTCGCCGTGATGTCGATCCGGCTCGAATATTTCCAGGACCTGTTCTCGCGCCTCTCGCTCGGCGATCGCGGGTCGATGGCGCTGATCAATACGAAGGGCCTGATGCTCGCGCGCCAGCCTTACGATCCGGCGATCGTCGGCCGCAACATCAGCAAGGCCAGCACGTTCCGCCGGTTCATGACCGCCAACGAAGGGAGCTTCGCCGATACCGCGTCGATCGACGGCGTGCGGCGCCTGTACGTGTTCCGGCACCTCGACCACCTGCCGCTGATCATCATGGTCGCGCGCTCGGAGGCGGACACCTACGCCGCCTGGTACGACCGCGCGATCCCGATCGGCTCGGCGATGGCCTTGCTCTCGCTCGGCTTCGTCGGCCTGTCGATGCTGCTCGACATCCAGCTGCGCAAGCGTCACCGCGCGGAAACCGAGCTGGAAGCGCTCGCGCGCACCGACGGCCTCACGGGCCTCGACAACCGCCGGATGCTCGACGTCACGCTCGCGCGCGAATGGCGCCGCGCGGCGCGCTCGCAGCACGCGCTGTCGCTGCTGTTCGTCGACGTCGATCACTTCAAGCGCTACAACGACACGCAAGGCCACCAGGCCGGCGACGATGCGCTCGCCGCGGTCGGCCGCTGCATCGCCGGATGCCTGCGCCGCCCGGCCGACTATGCAGCGCGCTACGGCGGCGAGGAGTTCGTCGTGGTGCTGCCGGACGTCGACACGCCCGGCGCCGTGACGATCGCCGAATCGATCCGCACCGCCATCCTCGATCTCGGCATCCTGCACGACACGGATGCGTCGGACCGCCTGACCGCGAGCATCGGCGTGACGACCTGCTATCCGGAACTCGACGACAGCATCCAGGCCGCACTGAAGCTCGCCGACGACGCGCTGTACCGCGCGAAGGAAGGCGGGCGCAACCAGGTCGTCGTGCAGACGGCCCCGTCCGCCGAGCGCACGCTGCGGCGCGCCTGAGCCACGGCTGGCCGCCCGGCCGCCACAGCGCCGGCCGCGGGCGAAATCGCCGACAATGTCGGCTCGCCCGGCCGCCGCGCGACACGCGCGCCCGCTTCACACCACCATGAGACTCAAGGCAAAGATTTTCCTTCTGGCCATCGTGCCGTTCCTGCTCGCGATCGCCGGCATCGGCTTCGGCGTGCGCCAGCAGGCGACGTCGCTCGCGCGCACGCAGCACGCGACGATCCAGGCCGCCTACCTGTCGAGCAAGGAAGTCGAGCTGAAGCATTACGTCGAACTCGCGACGAGCGCGATCATGCCGCTGTACGACGCGAGCGGCCGCAATGCGCGCGACGACGGACTGCTGCGCACGCAGGCGCTCGCGATGCTGCAGAAGATGGATTTCGGCCCCGACGGCTATTTCTTCGTGTACGACCTGCACGGCAATGCGCTGATGCATCCGCGCGAGCCCGAGCGCGTCGGCCACAACTACTGGTCGATGCGCGACCCGCAGGGCGCGCTGACGATCCAGCAGCTGATCGGCGCCGCGTCGCACGGCGGCGGCTACGTGCGCTACACGTGGCAGCGGCCGTCGACGGGCAAGCCCGCGCCGAAGCTCGGCTACGTCGTCGCGCTCGAACGCTGGGGCTGGATGGTCGGCACCGGCATCTATCTCGACGACGTCGACACCGCGCTGCAGCGCATCGACGCGCGCGCGTCCGCGAACATCGAGCGCACGATGAGCTGGCTCACCGCGATCGCGCTGACCGGCGCGGCGGCGATCGCCGTCTGTGCGCTGGTGCTGAACGTCAGCGAGTCGCGCAGCGCCGACGCGAAGCTCAAGCAGCTCGCGCAGCGCGTCGTCGAATCGCAGGAGCAGGAGCGCGAGCGGCTGTCGCGCGAGCTGCATGACGGGATCAGCCAGATGATGGTGTCCGCGAAGCTGATGCTCGAATCCGCGCTCGCGCGCTTCGAGCGCGGCACCGCGCGCATGCCCGAGGCCGAGCAGGCGCTCGCGTCGGGCGTCGGGCGGCTCGGCGACACGCTGCGCGAAGTGCGGCGCATCTCGCACGCGCTGCGCCCGGCGATGCTCGACGATCTCGGCCTCGCCGCCGCGCTCGAACAGCTCGTGCGCGAGCTCGGTGCGGAAAGCGGCATCGACATCGGCTATACGCAGGTGGCGCACAGCGGCGCGCGGCCGCTGCCCGCGCCGGTCAACACGGCGCTGTTCCGGATCGCTCAGGAGGCGCTCAGCAACATCGTGCATCATGCGCAGGCGTCGCGCGCGGCCGTCACGCTCGACGTCGGCGCGCATGCCGTCACGCTGACCATCGCCGACAACGGCTGCGGCTTCGACGCCGAGCGTACGCAGACCGACGCGCGCCGCGGCATCGGGCTGCGCAACATGCGCGAGCGGCTCGACGCGCTGGGCGGCATGCTGACGATCACGTCGCAGGTCGGCCACACCGTCGTGGCCGCGCGCGTGCCGCTGCGCGCCGCCTGAACACGATCCCCATAACCGGAGACCTTGCCCATGAGCGCCCCCGACACCGCCCGGCCCGCTGCCCGCCTTCTGCTGGTCGACGATCATCCGCTGGTGCGCGACGGCCTGCGGATGCGGCTCGAGGCGGCCGACCTGTCGGTGGTCGGCGAAGCCGGCAACGCGGACGAGGCACTTGCGCTCGCCGCGTCGCTCGAGCCCGATCTCGCGCTGATGGACGTCGGCATGAACGGGATGAACGGCATCACGCTCGCCGGCGTGTTCCACGAGCGCTTTCCCGGGATTCGCGTGCTCATGCTGTCGATGCACGACAACATCGAATACGTGACGCAGGCCGTGCGCGCCGGCGCGAGCGGCTACCTGCTGAAGGATTCGCCCGCGAGCGAGATCGTGCGCGCGATCGGCTCGGTGCTGGCCGGGCAGACGTTCTTCAGCGAAGGGCTCGCCGCGCGGATGATCCAGGCAAGCGCGACCGCGTCGCCGCTCGACCGGTTGACGCCGCGCGAGCGCGACATCCTCGACGCACTGGCCGAGGGGCTGTCGAGCAAGCAGATCGCGCAGCAGACGGGGCTGTCGGTGCGCACGGTGGAAACGCATCGGCTCAATCTGAAGCGCAAGCTCGAGATCGAAGGGCAGGCGGAGCTGATCAAGTTCGCGGTCGAGCATCGGCGGCGGTAGGGCGGCGACGTGCGGCGCCGCAAAAGGCACTCGCCTCGGTCACATTGATTAGCCCTACGATGCTGTTTTTTCTCGCTTCGCATGTGATTCGCCGAGTCGGCATCGCGCAGTGGAATCACCGCTCGACCGCTCGACTGACCACGAACGAAAAAGGCGCCCGGAGGCGCCTTTCACTCATCCAAAATCCTGACTGCGCGCAGCGACGCTCAATTCGTCCGCGAATTGTGCTTCTGCAGATACGCGATCAGGCCGTCGATCCCGCCCGACGCGAGCTGGCTCTTGAACTGCCCCTGGTAGACCTGGATCAGCCACGCACCCGACATGTCGATGTCGTAGATCTTCCAGTCGCTGCCGACCTTGCCGAGCCGGTAGCCGACCGACTGGCTGTCGCCCGGCGTCGTGACCGTCGACTGCACCAGCGCATCGGCACCCGACGCGCCGCCGGCCTTGAACGAGAACTTCGCGTCCTGGCTGCCGAGCTGCGCGAGCGACGCGGCATAGGTACGCGTCATCAGCAGCTTGAACTGCTTGTACAGCTCCTGCTGCTGTTGCGGCGTCGCCTGCTTCCAGGCATCGCCGACCGCGATGCGGGTCGTGCGCTCGAAGTTCGTCGCGGGCAGGAAGCGCTGCTCGACGACTTGCGTGACTTTTGCCATGTCGCCGCCGCGCGCACCCGGATCGGCCTTCATCGCGTTGACGGTGCCTTCGACCGCATTACGGACGATGTCGACCGGCGCGCTCTGCGCGAAAGCGGAAACCGACACGGCGGCCGCCGCGACGAAAGCAAACAGATGACGTTTCATACGGATATTCGCACTCGGTGAAAAAAACGGACGGCGGATTGCATCGATCGCATCGGCCGGTGGGTCGAAGTATAGCGGCCCGGCGGCCCGCCTGCCGCGCGGTGACCGACTGTTACCTTTCAGCCCCTTTTGTCACAGGGTGCCGGCCGCTGCGCGATCGGCGCCGATTATGTCAATTTCTGCCGCCCATTCGTCCGACGATTCGCGGCGATTCCCTCCCGGCGCAGCAAATATCCTTCCCGCCCCTTTACGCTCCAACGTGGCGACCGACGTCACGTGGCGCCGGTATACTCTTTGCCTTGTCCTTGCCAGCCCCTCCCCACCGCCACATGGTGACTTCTCTCATCGTCCGACTCGTCGCATTGTCGGTACGCCGCCCCGTCTGGGTCGTCGTGCTGTCGCTCGTCATCGCCGTCTTCAGCGGCGTCTACGTCGCGCAGCACTTCAAGATCAACACGGACATCAGCAAGCTCGTCGACGCGGAACCGCAGTGGGCCGCGCTCGGCCAGGCCGTCGACAAGGCCTTCCCGCAACGCAACGGCACGATCCTCGCGGTGGTCGAGGCACCGGCCCCCGAATTCGCGACGGCCGCCGCGCACACGCTCACCGAAGCCCTGCGCAAGCAGGCCGACGCCGGCCGCATCGGCCAGGTCGCCGAACCCGGCGGCGGCCCGTTCTTCGAGCACAACGGGCTGCTGTTCCTGTCGCCGCAGGAAGTGTCGGATACGACGTCGCAGCTCGCGAGCGCGCGGCCGCTCGTCAACGAACTCGCGAAGAACCCGAGCCTGACCGGGCTCGCGACCACGCTGTCCACCACGCTCGGCCAGCCGCTCCTGACCGGCCAGGTGAAGCTGCCCGCGATGGCGAAGCTGCTCGCGCGCAGCGCCGCGACGGTCGACGACGTGCTGGCCGGCAGGCCCGCCGCGTTCTCGTGGCGCGGGCTGGTCGACAGCGATGCCGCACGCCAGCCGGCACGCGCGTTCGTCACGGTGCAGCCGGTCGTCGACTATGGCGCGCTGAAGGCCGGTGCCGAAACGACCCGGGTGATCCGCGACACGGCGAAAGCGCTCGGCCTCGAGCAACGCTACGGCGCGGTCGTGCGCCTGACCGGCGAACAGCCGCTCGCCGACGACGAATTCGCGTCGGTGCAAGACGGCGCCGCGCTCAACGGCGTGCTCACGCTGCTCGCGGTGCTCGTGATCCTGTGGCTCGCGCTGCGCTCGAAGCGGATGATCGGCTCGGTGCTCGTCACGCTGTTCGTCGGGCTCGTCGTGACGGCCGCGCTCGGCCTCGCGATGGTCGGTTCGCTGAACATGATCTCGGTCGCGTTCATGGTGCTGTTCGTCGGCCTCGGCGTCGACTTCTCGATCCAGTACGGCGTGAAGTACCGCGAGGAACGCTTCCGCGATCCGCGCATCGATCACGCGCTGATCGGCGCCGCGCACTCGATGGGCATGCCGCTCGCGCTCGCCACCGCGGCGGTTGCGGCGAGCTTCTTCTCGTTCATTCCCACGGCCTATCGCGGCGTGTCCGAGCTCGGCCTGATCGCGGGCGTCGGGATGTTCGTCGCGCTGCTGACCACGCTCACGCTGCTGCCCGCGCTGCTGCGCCTGTTCGCGCCGCCGGGCGAATCGAAGACGCCGGGCTTTCCGTGGCTCGCCCCCGTCGACGACTTCCTCGATCGCCATCGCAAGCCGATCCTGATCGGCACGCTCGCGGTCGTGATCGGCGCGCTGCCGCTGCTCGCGTTCCTGCACTTCGATTTCAACCCGCTGCACCTGAAGGATCCGAACAGCGAATCGATGGCGACGCTGCTCGCGCTGAAGGATTCGCCCGAAGCGGCCGTCAACGACGTCACGCTGCTCGCGCCGTCGCTCGCCGAGGCCGACGCGGCCGCGAAGCGCCTCGACGCGCTGCCGGAAGTCGGCCGCACGACGACGCTCACGACCTTCGTGCCGGCCGACCAGCCGGCCAAGCGCGCGGCGATCGCCGCGGCCGCGAGCGAGCTGCTGCCCGCGCTGACGCAGCCGGCCGCGCCGGCCGCGACCGATGCGCAGCGCGTCGCCGCGCTCAAGCGCGTGTCGGACCTGCTCGGCTACGCGGCGGAAGATCACCCGGGCCCGGGTGCCGCCGCCGCGCAGCATCTGTCGGCATCGCTCGCGAAGCTGGCCGCCGCCGACAGCGCGGCGCGCGATCGAGCCGAACGCGCGTTCTCCGACGCGCTGCGCATCGCGCTCAACCAGCTCGCGACGCTGCTGCAGCCGCAGGACATCACGCGCGAATCGCTGCCGCCGCAGATCGTGCGCGACTGGGTCGCGCCGGACGGCCACGCGCTCGTGCAGATTTCGCCGAAGGTGCCGAAGGGCGTCGACCCGAACGACGACACGATGCTGCGCCGCTTCGCGAAGACGGTGAAGGCGGCGGAACCCGGCGCGACCGGCGGGCCGATCTCGATCCTGCATTCGGCCGACACGATCATCAACGCGTTCCTGCACGCGGCGCTGTGGTCGATCCTGTCGATCACGATCCTGCTGTGGATCACGCTGCGCCGCTTCGGCGACGTGCTGCGCACGCTGGTGCCGCTGCTCGTGTCGGGGCTCGTCACGCTCGAGATGTGCGTCGTGCTCGGCATGTCGCTGAACTTCGCGAACATCATCGCGCTGCCGCTGATGCTCGGCGTCGGCGTCGCGTTCAAGGTGTACTTCGTGATGGCGTGGCGCGCGGGCCAGACGGGCCTGCTGCATTCGAGCCTCACGCACGCGGTGCTGTTCAGCGCCGCGACGACCGCAACCGCCTTCGGCAGCCTGTGGCTGTCGCATCATCCGGGCACGTCGAGCATGGGCAAGCTGCTCGCGCTGGCGTTGACCTGCACCCTGATCGGCGCCGTGGTGTTTCAGCCCGTCCTGATGGGCAAACCGCGCGTCAAACGCGCCAAGAACCAATTGCAAGGAAACAATGAATAAGGTGCGAATCATTGCGGCGACCGTCGCTGCCAGCGCAGTGCTGAGCGGCTGCGCGACGGGCCCGAACCGCAACCCCAACGACCCGCTCGAGCCGATGAACCGGGCGATGTACAAGTTCAACGACACGGTCGACACGAACATCGCCGTGCCGATCGCGAAGGGTTACCAGAAGATCACGCCGACGCCCGTGCGTACCGCGATCAGCAACTTCTTCTCGAACCTCGGCGATCTCGGCAACATGGCGAACAACCTGTTGCAGCTGCGCATCACCGATGCAACGCAGGACCTGATGCGCGTGGCGATGAACTCGGTGTTCGGCGTCGCCGGCCTGATCGACATCGCGACGCCGGCCGGGCTGCCGAAGCACCACCAGGATTTCGGGCTGACGATGGCGCGCTGGGGCATGCCGTCCGGCCCGTACCTCGTGCTGCCCGTGTTCGGGCCGAGCACGATCCGCGACGGCGTCGGCCGCGCGGTGGACGTCCGCTTCAACCTGCTCAACTACATCGAGCCGGCCGTGCGCAATCCGATGTACATCGCGCAATTCATCAGCGCGCGTTCGGATCTGCTCGGCGCGACCGATCTGCTGAAGCAGGCGGCACTCGATCCGTACTCGTTCGTCCGCGATGCGTATCTGCAGCAGCGCAAGTCGCTGACGTATCACGGCCAGTCGGCGTCGGCCGCGCCGCCGAACTACACGGAGCCGGGTGAAGCGGGAGCGGTGCCGGCGGCCACGCCGGCCGTGCCGGGCTTGCCGAACTACGAGGATCCGGGCGAGTCGGGCGGCGCGCCGAACAACGCGCCGGCGGCGCCGGGCTTGCCGCAGTACGACGATCCGGGTGCGGACGGCGCGATGCCCGCGAGCGCGCCTGCCGCGGCCTCGGCCGCTGCGCCCGTGACGGCGCCGAGCGGGGCGACGACGGCGCCGGCCTCCAACGGCGCGCCGATCGCGCCAGCGATGCCGACCCTGCCCGCGAGCGCACCGGCCGCGCAGTAACGCGGCACGGAACCCGCCGACAAGCCGAAGCGCGCTGCATCACGCAGCGCGCTTTTTTTGTGCGTCCGGAAAACGGGAACGGAAGGGGGAGAGGAGAAGCGGCGAACGCCGCTCAGACGATCCGCATCGCGCCCGCACGCTCGAATGCGTGCCGCGCCTGGATCAGCGTCGTGCGTGCCGCGCGCGCGTCGCCTGCGACCTGCAGCAGCGGGCCGAGCTGCGACGGCTGCTTCAGCAGTTCGCGCAGGATCGGCAGGATGGCCGTGCTGCCGTCGTCGCGCAGGCCGGCCGTCGCCGCGCGCGGCAGCGTGCGCCACGCCGGGTCGACGATCGCGCGGCACACCGCGAACGGTACGCCGCGCGACGCCGCGAAGGCCGCGGCGATATGCGATTCCATGTCGACGGCGAGCGCGCCCTTCGCGCGATGCAGCGACGTCTTTTCCTGTTCGCTGACCACCGGCGCGCCGACCGCCGCCATCGTGCCGCGCGTGACGCGTGCCCATACCGGCGTGTCGTGCAGTGCGGCGACGAGCCGCGCGCTCCAGCCCGGATCGGTCTGCACGCGGCCGAACGGCCCGTCGATCGCGTCCGCGATCACGAGCGCGCCGGGCGCGAGATCGGGCGCGAGCCCGCCTGCCGTGCCGAAGCTCACGATGCCCGCGCAACCGCGCGCGGTCGCCTCGGCCAGCGCGCGCTCGAGGCGGTCGGCCCGCGCGGCGAACACGGCCTCGACGCCCTGACCGCGCGCGATGCGCGCCTCGAACGCCATTCCCGTGACGGCGATGACGGGCAACGTGCCGTTGTGCTGCGTCGGCGCCACGCGTTACATCCCGACCGTCACGCGCGTCGCGTTGGCGCGCTTCAGGTTGCGATAGCGCGCGAGCGCCCACAGCGGAAAGAACTTGCGATAGCCGTGATAGCGCAGATAGAACACGCGCGGGAAGCCGGTTGCCGTGAAGCGCGTTTCGTCCCACAGGCCTTCTTCGTTCTGCTGAGCGATCAGGTAGTCGACGCCGCGTGCAACGGCCGGGTTGTTCACTTCGCCGGCCGCCATCAGGCCGAGCAACGCCCAGGCCGTCTGCGACGCGGTGCTCGGCGCCTGCTCGAAACCGCGGTAATTCAGCTTGTAGCTGTCGCCGTCCTCGCCCCAGCCGCCGTCCTTGTTCTGGATCGACAGCAGCCACTGCGCGCCGCGCTTCATGCGCGGATCGTCCGGCGTCAGGCCGGCCGCGTTCAGCGAGCACAGGGCCGTCCACGTGCCGTACACGTAGTTCATCCCCCAGCGGCCGTACCAGCTGCCGTCCGGCTCCTGCTCCTTCAGCATGTAGTCGAGCGCGCGACGGGCCGGCTCGCTGTTCAGCGGCGTCTCGCCGAGCTGCGACAGCATCGACAGGCAGCGGCCCGACACGTCGGCGGTCGGCGGATCGAGCAGCGCACCGTGATCGGAGAACGGAATGTTGTTCAGGTAGTACTGCGTGTTTTCCGGTTCGAACGCGCCCCAGCCGCCGTCGCTGCTCTGCATGCCGACGACCCATTCGCGCGCGCGCGCCATCGAGTCGCGATACGTGTCCGTCTGCCTGAGCTTCTGCGCGCGGTCCATCGCCATCACGACCACAGCCGTGTCGTCGACGTCAGGGTAGTGCGCGTTCGCGTACTGGAACGCCCAGCCGCCGGGACGCACGTGCGGGCGGCGCGAGATCCAGTCGCCGCGCACGTCGAGGATCTGCAGCGGGCGCAGCCAGTCGAGGCCGCGCAGCACGGCTTCCTCGGCACGCGCGTCACCGGTCTCGAGCAGCGCATGCGCGGCGAGCGACGTGTCCCACACCGGCGACAGGCACGGCTGGCAATACGCTTCGTCCTCGTGCACGACGAGCAGCTTCTCGAGCGCCTTGCGCGCGATCGCGCGGTTCGGATGATCTTCCGCATAGCCGAGCACGTCGTACATCATCACCGCGTTGGCCATCGCCGGATAGATCGCGCCGAGGCCGTCCTCGCCGTTCAGGCGCTCGTCGACGAACGACACGGCCTGGCGGATCGCGCGTTCGCGCGTGTAGTTCGGGAACAGGCCGTCGACCGCGCGCAGCGCGTGGTCGACCACACGGAAGAACGCGAACCAGCCGGGGCTCTGGTGGCCCTGGCGCGGCAGCAGGCCGGCGTTGACGGGCGGGTCGATGAACAGCTCGTCGATGCGCACGCCGCGCGGGTTCTTCGCGATCGGGCGCTTCGCGTTCAGCACCAGCAGCGGCACGATCACGGTCCGCGCCCAGTACGACACCTTCGACAGGTGGAACGGGAACCACTGCGGCAGCAGCATGATCTCGACCGGCATCATCGGCACCGCGCGCCACGGAATCGCACCGTACAGCGCGAGCTGGATGCGCGTGAACACGTTCGACATCTCGGCGCCGCCCATCGCGTGGATCGCACGGCGCGCACGCTGCATGTGCTCGGCGTTCTCGTCGTCGCCGATCACCTTCAGCGCGAAATACGCCTTCACGCTCGCGCTGATGTTCGGCGCGCCGTCGGTGAACAGCGGCCAGCCGCCGTCGGCCTGCTGGATGCGGCGCAGATACTTGCCGATCTTCCGTTCGAGCTCGAGGTTCGGCGTCTCGCCGAGATAGTGGACGAGCAGCACGTATTCGGCGGGAATCGTCGAATCGGCCTCGAGTTCGTAGACCCAGTGTCCGTCCGCGTTCTGCGCGGCCAGCAGCGCGTCGGTCGCGCCGGCGACGGCCGCGTCGAGCCCGGCCGGCACGGTGCCGGCGGACAGGGTGGCCATTTCGGTGAGATCGTTCATCGGTCCCTCTGTTGCTTACTGTGTCTGGAGCACGTCCGCGGCCAGCTGGCCGGAACGGATCGCGCCCTCGATCGTGGCGGGCAAGCCGGTGGCAATCCAGTCGCCCGCCAGCACGAGATTGGTCCAGCGCGTACGCACGGCCGGACGTTTCATTTCCTGCGACGGCACCGCCGCAAACCCCGCGCGCGGCTCGACCACGAGCTGCCACGCGGGCATGGTTTCCGGGTTCGCGCCGGTCACGCGCGCGACGTCTTCCCAGATGCGCCGCGCGAGCGCATCGCGCGGCATGTCGAGCCAGCGGCCCGCGTCGCGGATGGTCGCCGCGAGCGGACCGCCGCCGGTGCGCACCGCGTCGACGACGCCGTTGACGACGGTCGTCTGCAGCGGGCCGTCGGCCGGTGCATCGACCGCGAAATACGCGGTCACGACCGCACTGAACGTGTCGGGTGCGGTGAGATCCGGGACGAGCGGCTGCGCGACCTCGGGCGGCACGGCCAGCACGACCGCGTCGCCCGGTGCGAGATCGACGCGCTCGCCGCCGATCGCGACCGCATCGACCGCGTTGCCGTGCGCGCCGAATTCGAACGCATCGAGCCGCGAATTCAGCCGGATCTGCGCGCCGCCGTGCTGCAGCATCCGCAGCGCCGGTTCGACGAATGCGCTGCCGAGCCCGTGGCGCGCGACGAGCGGGCGCCATCCGGGGCCGCCCGCGGCAAACGTGCCGCACAGCGCCGCGCGCGCGAGCTCGGCGCTCGCGTGGCGCGGCTCGACGTTCAGCACCCCGAGGAAATACGGCCGCAGCCAACGGTCCCACAGCACGCCGTCGCAGCGCATCGTCTGTGCGAGTGAGCGGCCGGTGCGCGCGAACGCGAGCGAGGCCAGCGCAAGATAATCGAGCGGCGTGGTGCCCGGCGCGCGCGATGCGGCGTCGAACAGCCACGACGGCCAGCGCCCGTTGCCGAAACGCAGCGTCCAGCGCTGCTGCGACGCGACGTCGACCACCGGACATTCAGGCAGCGCGGGCCCCGTGAGCCGATCGGCGGCGCCGATCGCGCGCAGGTAGCGCTGGGTCGCGGATTGCCCCGCGAAAACCTGATGCAGCCCGCTGTCGAGCGTCGTGTTCAGCACGCCGTCGAACCACGAGCGGCAGCGGCCGCCCGCATGCGCATGCGCGTCGTGCAGCACGATGCGCCGCCCGCGGCGTTGCAGCTCGACGGCGGCCGACAGGCCCGCGAGTCCTGCACCGATCACGTGGACGGTTCTGGGCATCGGCTCAGAACAGCGCGTAGCGCGCGGCGATCATCAGCATGCGCGCCTTCGGCTTGCGCAGCGGCGCGCGCGGGGCGGCGAAGCCGCGCGCGATCGCGGCGTCCAGGATGCAGCGATACGCGCCCGACATGATGCGCGGCGCCTTCACCTGCGCACGCGTGCACGTATCCATCACGGCGTCCGCTTCGCGGAAGTGCTCGAGCGCGCGCTCGACGAGCGTCGCGCACACGCGCGGCAGCGCCGGGTCGCGCACGATCGTCGCCGGATCGGTGATCGCGATGCCTTCGCGCGCGAGCAGCTCGCGCGGCAGGTAGCAGCGGTTGATCGCCGCGTCGTCGTCGATGTCGCGCAGGATGTTCGTCAGCTGCAGCGCGCGGCCGAGGTGGTGCGACAGCTTGATGCCTGCCGCCTCCGGGATCCCGAAAATCCTCACCGACAGCCGGCCGGCCGCGCTCGCCACGCGATCGCAGAACAGGTCGAGCGTCGGTTCGTCCGGCGCGCAGATGTCCTCGGCGGCGTCCATCGCCATCCCGTCGATCATCGCGTGGAAGTCCTCGCGCTTCAGGTCGAACGCGCGGATCTCGCGCTCGAGCGCGACCAGATGGCGCGGCGGCTGGCCGGCGAAGCACGCGTCGATGTCCGCGCGCCAGCGATCGAGGCCCGCGTTGCGCTCGGCGCGCGGCAGGTCGCTGTCGGCGATGTCGTCGACCGCACGGCAGAATGCGTAGACCTGGAACATCGCATCGCGCTGCACGGCCGGCAGGATGCGCATCGCCAGATAGAAAGAACTGCCCGATGTGACGGCAGCGGCGTCGGTTTCTTGTTCGTCCACGACGAGATTGGAAACGGCCAAGACGAGCTCCACGGAGACACCCACGCGGGGCGATTGAAGAAGCCATGCCCGGCTGGGTTGGTCAGGGCGTCAAATGCGTGCGAGATATGCGAACGATCGACGCAGACAGGCACAAATTACCGGCCGGAAGCCGGAATTGGGCGAAAGTATAGCAATCTTTGACGTTCGATGGCGGACACGCGCCGCGCCCGGCGGGCCGCGCGGGGCCTGGCGGGCCGGCGTGGCCCGCCGCGGCGGGGAGCGGCACCGCGCCGCCCGTCAGCCGTAGACGATGTCGCGCTGCAGGTCGAGCGCGATGAGCCCCATTTCGCGGGTCAGCTGCAGCATCGAGCGGCGTTCGAGCCGCGAGCCCATGAAGCTCGTCACGCGCCCGTCGGGCTCCGCCGTGAACTGGAACGACGGGCCGCCGGTGCCGAACCACGCGCCCGGCACGTCGGGCGATTCCTGCCAGTCGATCTGCTCGAACACGCGCGCGATCCCCGCGCGCACCATGTCGCTCGGGCCGATCGGCGGCGCGGTCTCGCCCAGGTCGTCGAGGGAATAGGGGCCTGGTTTGTCCGGCCGCCGGTAGAAGAGGTAATCGACGTTCATGGGGCGCAATCGGGAGCAAAGCGTCAAATTAGCGCGCTTCGGCGCAAATTCAAATCAGATCGAGACGAAATGTGGCCTGTACGAGACAAAAGCGCCGCATCCCGACAGCCGGTGCGAGCCCGCGCACGCTCTGGCCGTGCGTTCATGCCGGGGCGCGCAGCTTCGTCCACGCGGCTTCGTCTAAGATGAACATCTTTCTCGAAAAAACACACGGACACCATGGAGACGAACGTAACCGCCACCGCGCCATCCGACCATCCCGTTTTCGTGCTGGTGCACGGCGCGTGGCACGGTGCGTGGTGCTACGCGCACGTCGCGGCCGCGCTCGCCGCGCGCGGCTACCTGTCGATCGCGCGCGACCTGCCCGCGCACGGCATCAACGCCCGCTTTCCCGCATCCTATCTCGAACGGCCGCTCGACAAGGACGCCTTCGGCGCCGAGCCGTCGCCGGTCGCGAACACCACGCTCGATGATTACGCGACGCAGGTGATGCAGGCCGTCGACGACGCGTACGCGCTCGGCCGCGGCAAGGTCGTGCTCGTCGGGCACAGCATGGGCGGCCTCGCGATCACCGCCGCGGCGGAGCGTGCGCCGGAGAAGATCGCGAAGATCGTCTATCTCGCGGCGTTCATGCCCGCGTCGGGCGTGCCGGGCCTCGACTACGTGCGTGCACCCGAGAACAAGGGCGAAATGCTGGGCCCGCTGATGCTCGCGAGCCCGCGCGTCGCGGGCGCGCTGCGGATCGATCCGCACAGCGGCGATGCCGCGTATCGCGGGCTCGTGAAGCGCGCACTGTATGACGACGTGCCGCAGGCCGACTTCGAGGCGGTGGCGAACCTGATGACCTGCGACGTGCCGGCCGCGCCGTTCGCGACCGCGATCCCGACGACCGCCGCGCGCTGGGGCGCGATCGACCGTCACTACATCAAGTGCCTGGCGGATCGCGTGATCCTGCCCGCGCTGCAGCAGCGCTTCATCGACGAAGCCGACGCGTTCGTGCCCGGCAATCCGACGCACGTGCACCAGCTCGACAGCAGCCATTCGCCGTTCGTGTCGCAGCCGGCCGTGCTGGCCGGCGTGCTGGCGGATATCGCGAAAAGCTGACGGGGGCGCGGCACGCGCGGTGTGCGGTGTGCGGTGTGCGGTGTGCGGTGTGCGGTGTGCGGCACGTAGCCGCGGCACGCCGCGCTTACGCGTACGCGATCGACCGGTCGCGCCCGAGCCGCTTCGCGCGATAGAGCGCGGTGTCGGCCTCGTTCACGAGCACGTCGCACGCCAGCGCGCCGGCCGTCGCGCACGCGCCGCCGACGCTCGCCGTCACCGGCACGCTGACGCCTTCCGCGTCGACCGGCGTGCTGCCGATCGCGTGGCGCACCTTGTCCGCGACCCGCATCGCTTCGTCGAGATTCGTGCACGGCAGCAGCAGCGCGAATTCCTCGCCGCCGAAGCGGCCGAACGTATCCTGCGCGCGCACGATCGACGCGACGCGGCGCGCCGTCTCGCGCAATACCGCATCGCCGGCCGCATGCCCGAACCGGTCGTTGATCGTCTTGAAGTGGTCGAGGTCGAACAGCAGCACCGACAGGTCGCCGCCGTAGCGCTGCCAGCGCGCGAACTCGTCACTGAGCCGCGCCTCGAAGAAGCGCCGGTTCGCGATGCCGGTGAGGCCGTCGAGATTCGCATGCTCGCGCAGTTTCGCGACCGCCTCCTCGCGCTCGCGCTGCATCACGCTCACGTGCGTGACGTCCGAGATCGTCACGCACACGGCCTCGACTTCCCGGCCGCGCGTGAGCGGCATGAACGTGCAATCCTGCTGCATGTAGTCGACGCCGCCCGTGATCGGCCGGTCGTGCTCGAAGCGAAACAGGTAGGGCCGCTGCTCCCAGGAGCTGAACGCGAAGCTGCCGAGCTGGAACACGCTCTCGAGCTTGCGCTCGAGCCACGCGCGCGGCAGCGCCGGAAAGCAGTCGAACAGGTTGCGGCCGATCACGTCGGCGGCCGGGATGCCGCTGTGGTCCTGCATGAAGCGATTCCACATCAGCACGGTCATCGCGCGGTCGAGCACGAACAGGCCGAAGCCCACCCGTTCGATCACGAGGTCGCTCAGCGACGCGGCAGTGGCGGTGGCGGCGGGGGTCGCGTTCATAGCGCGGACAGCAACGCGTCGAGCGCGTCGCCCATCAGCCGGATCGAGTCCTCGGCCATCAGCATCACGAAATGTGCGCGGAACGCGTGATCCTCGAGGCCGAAGTTCACTTCGAGCAGCAGCGCGACGCTCCAGGCGAGCGCGGTCGGCTGGAACACGTCGTCGAACGACACGTTCGCGCCGAGCAGCCCCGGCGGGAAAAACACGGGCTTGCGGCCGAGCTCGTCGAGGATCGACGCGACGCATGCGCTCATCAGCACGTTCGAGACATCGAACACGAGTTCGTCCTGCGTCGCCATGCCGGCATACAGGCCGTCGCCGAACGTGCGCTCCATCAGCGACATGAGCCGCGCGACGCCCGCGCTGCGGCACAGCACGATCGCCTCGCCCTTGATGTCGGAACGGAATCCCTGGCGCACGGCCGTCACGTTCTCGTGGATGCCCGTCATCTCGCGCAGCGCGTCGCCCGCATCGGCGGCCTTCACGACGCGCACGCGCGGTACCGACAGCTCGATGAAGTGCCCGAGCAGCAGCGCAAGCCGTGCGGCGGCACGGCCCATCGCGAGGTTGGCGATTTCCTGCAACGCGTCGCGTTGCTCCGCCGTGAACACCGATTCAGGCATACAACCCATACTCCTTGAGAATGGGCAGCAACGCCTCCGACGTCACGGGCTTGGCAACGAATGCGATCGCACCCAACTCGCGCACGCGTGCTTGCGCCTGCGGCTGGATATCGGCGGATACCACGATCACGAACGTGTTCAGGTCTTCGTGGCGCAGTGTCTCGAGCACCTGATAGCCGTTCATGTCGGGCATCGTCAGGTCCAGAAACATCACGGAAGCCTTGCCGTCACGATAGAGCGCCAGGGCCTCACGACCATTCGCCGCATACGCGACGTCGACGTCCCAGTCCCCCGGGAGTGCCTTTGTCAGAAGTTTGCGAGCGAGCAAGGAGTCGTCGGCGATCACGATCGGCAAAGGCATGGCGGCGAAGCGGTATACGGAATGGTCTCTCTCGCGTTAACGACCGCGCGGCGCGCTTCTTTAGGCGCCATGCGATCAAGCGCGGCCACCGCCGTGCGGCCGCGCGCGGGCGCCGCGGCGCGAGGCACGCGACACACCGCGCCGCAAACGCCGGCGGGCGCATATATCTGTCATGGGGAAAGCAAGGCGCGATTCTCTGAGTAAACCGAAGGCGGTGCAACTCGCCATTTTCACCATTTCGAACAAAATCGATTCATTCGCCCTGCATTCTGAAAACAGCCGCGACCATTTTCGAGATAAGCACGCAAAATTTTTCTTTGTGTACGTTTGCGCTGCCGGATTCATAGCGTTTTCAAACTTTCACCGTGCCCCTGTCGGAATCACCAGGTTGCACATCGGTGCGGCGGTACGGCGCACGTGCGCAACTCGTTTATGATGGAACACCTCCGCTTCACCCGCTTTCTTCGATGACGTCCGAACGTCCCGCCGACTCCCGCACGCACACCGCACCGCCCGCCGACGACTGGCAGGACGACGGCAACTATGCGTCCGGCGCGCCCGAGCACGATTTCGCGGTCCGGCGCGTGACGCTGATCGTGCTGCTGGTCGCGGCGATCGTGCTGCCGTGCATCTACGTGTCGGTCATGGCGTACAACGACCTGAAGGCCCGCGAAGCCGCGGCGAGCGACGTGACGATGCGCACCGTGCGCGTCGCCGAGGAACATGCGCTCAAGGTGTTCGACCTGAGCGAGACGCTCGATGCGCGCATCGTCGACCTCGTGCAGGACATGGACGACGCCACCGTGCGCCGCCACGAATCCGACATCCACGAAGCGCTGAATACGATCGGCGGCGGCTATCCGCAGGTGGCCGCGGTGTCGATCTTCGGTGCGAGCGGGATGCTGCTCGCCAACAGCCTCTACTATCCGGCGCCCTATGCGTCGATCGCGAACCGCGACGACTTCGCCGGCATCCGCGACGGCCGCGTGATCGAACACATCTCGAAGCTGATGATGGGGCCGCTCAAGCTCGAGAACATCCCCGTGTTCAACACGGGCGTCGCGCGACGCCATAGCGACGGTTCGTTCGCCGGCATGGTGTCGATCGCGCTGAAGTCGTCGTATTTCAACGCGTTCTACCGCGACCTGCTCGGCGGCGCGGCCACCCCGATGACGATGGCGCTCGCGCGTTCCGACGGCGCGGTGATCGCGTCGTATCCGCCGCCGCCGTCGCTCGCGCACACCGATCTCACGGCCACCTTCGGCAACGCGCAAAGCGATCCGCGCGCGGGCGTCGTGCGGGTGCGCCACGACGGCGCCAGCAGCGAGATCGTCGCGTACCGCCAGGTCGGCAGCTACCCCGTGTACGTGACCTGCGCGTACCGCACGTCGGCGATCTGGCGTGAATGGTACGAACACCTGAGCGTGCTGTTCATCTCGATGTTCGCGCCGTCGATCGCGCTGTGGTCGGTGATCTGGCTGTCGCTGAAGCGGCTGAAGGCGGAAGAGGAGGCCTGGGACCGCTGGCAGGCCGAAGCGTCGATGCGGCGCTCGATCGAATCCGCGTACCGGCAGTCGCGCAAGATGCAGGCGCTCGGCAACCTAGTCGGCAGCGTCGCGCACGACTTCAACAACCTGCTGATGATCATCTCCAGCAACGTGCAGATCGCGCGGCGACGCGGCGTCCAGCATCTCGACAAGGAACTCGGCGCGATCGAACGCGCGCTGAAGAACGGCCAGTCGCTCACGCGCCAGCTGCTCGGCGTCGCGCGCAAGCAGCCGCTGCACAGCGAGACGATCGACGTCGGTCAATGGCTCGGCACGTGCCGCGAACTGCTGAAGACGTCGCTCGGTTCGAAATCGCTGCTGGTCGTCGCGATCGAGCCCGGCGTATGGCCGATCCGGGTCGATGTCGCGGAGCTCGAGCTCGCGGTGATCAATCTCGCCGTCAACGCGCGCGATGCGATGACGGTCGGCGGCCGCTTCACGGTCGGCGCGCGCAACGTGACGCTGCGCCGCGAGGACGGCTTTCCGCTGACCGGCGACTTCGTGCAGATCTCGCTCGACGATACGGGCTCGGGCATGCCGCCCGACGTGCTCGCGCGCGCGTTCGAGCCGCTCTTCACGACGAAGGCGCAGGGGATGGGAACGGGGCTCGGGCTGCCGCAGGTGTTCGCGTTCTGCGAGCGCTCGGGCGGACTCGCGACGATCGACAGCGCGGTCGGCGCCGGGACGTCGGTGCGCCTCTACCTGCCGCGCGCACGCGTCGAGGACATCGTCGCGCGACCGCAGGCCGCCGTGCACGACGCGGGCGGGCTTGCCGGCCTGCACGTGCTGCTGGTCGAGGACAACAGCGAAGTCGCGGCCGGCACCGAGGCGCTGCTCACGCTGCTCGGGCACCGCGTCACCTATGCGCCCACCGCCGACGACGCACTGCGCCTGATCGAAGGCGCGGCCGCGAACGACGCATTCGACCTGGTGATCTCGGATATCCACATGCCGGGCCGCCTGAACGGCATCGATCTCGCCGAAGCGATCGACAAGCGGCCGGGGAAGCTGCCCGTGATCCTCGTCACGGGTTACGCGGAGGAACTCGACCGTACGCGTACCGTCGACGTGCGCGTGCTGTCGAAGCCGTTCGACATCGCGCTGCTCGACGAGATCCTGCTCGGCATCCGGGAAGCGCGCGACGCACGGCACGCCGGCGCCTGACCCGCGGCATGCGGGCCGGTGCCGGCGGCGGCAAGGAAACGGCGATCAGGCCGCCTTCAGCACGCGCACCCAGTCGACGTAGCGGTCGACGAAACCCTGCAGGAACTTGCGGGTGTCTTCGCTGACGATCTGGCCCTCGTCGTCGATACGCGCCGGGTCGTGCTTGATGAACATTTCCGGCTGGCCGAGCGTCTTTACGTCGAGATACGCAAGCACGTTGCGCAGGTGCTGCTGCGCGAGCGCGGTACCGGTCGCACCCGGCGACGTGCCGAGCACCGCACCCGGCTTGCCGGACCACGAGTTGTGCCCCCACGGGCGCGAGCCCCAGTCGAGCGCGTTCTTCAGCACGCCCGGGATCGAGCGGTTGTACTCGGGCGTCACGAACAGCAGCGCGTCGGCCGCCTCGATCGACTGCTTGAAGCGCTTCGCGACTTCCGGAAAGTCCGCGTCGTAGTCCTGGCTGTAGAGCGGCAGTTCGCCGATCTCGACGAATTCGAACGAGAAATCGGCGGGGGCGAGCGAGATCACGGCTTGCGCGAGCGCGCGGTTCCAGGAACCGCGACGCAGGCTGCCGACGACGACTGCAACACGATAGGACATGGCTTTCTCCTTCCGGTGAGTAAGGAATCGGGTCGATTGATTCTGGACAGGCGACAAAGGTCTGTTTATAGGCAAGCCAGCCCGCGAGCCGTCCCACGGGGCCGACCGGCCGACTTTCCACAAGGTTTTCCACAGAAATTGTGGATAACTTGACCGTTATGGTCTGATGTTACAGACCGCCCGCGTCGCGATTTCGCGGCGCGCGACGCCAGGCTTCGGCAAGCATAGCGCAGCGCGCCGGCCGGCTTCGTGAATTCGCGACGGAACATGCGTTGCAGCGCAGCGTCTCGCCCAGTAAGCTGCTCGCACACCGCGATGCGCCCGCCCGGTGGCGCGCACGCGAGCGCTTTCGCTTCGTAAGGCTCCCGACCTGCCATGCTGTCCGCGTACGACGATCCTGCCTATCTCGCGCAACTGCGGCGCGACCTGCTGCGCTTCGCGCGACTCCAGCTCCGCGACACCGATGCGGCCGAGGATGCCGTGCAGGAAGCGCTGACCGCCGCGTGGTCGCACGCGGGCGAGTTCGCGGGACGGTCCGCCCACAAGACCTGGGTCTTCGGCATCCTGCGCAACAAGCTGATCGACATCCTGCGCGCGCGGCAGCGGACGGTGAGCCTGTCCGCGCTCGATGCGGAACTCGACGGCGAATCCGCGCTCGATCGCGAACTCTTCAAGGAAAACGGGCATTGGGCGCCGCACACGAAGCCGCGGCCGTGGCCGCGGCCCGAAACGCTATTGCAGCAACAGCAGTTCTGGATGCTGTTCCAGGTCTGCCTCGACCACTTGCCGGAACACATCGGACGCGTGTTCATGATGCGCGAATTCCTCGACGTCGAGATTGCCGACATCTGCAGCGAACTGACGTTGACGACGAATCATTGCAGCGTGCTGCTGTATCGGGCGCGTACGCGCCTGCGCACCTGCCTCAGCGAAAAAGGAATGACGACCGAAGATGCTGCCGGGGAAATGTAGGGACGTGACGCGACTGCTGTCGGATGCGCTCGACCGGTCCTTGACGCTTCATGAGCGCATGCAGGTGCATGTGCA
This sequence comes from Burkholderia sp. BCC1998, assembly GCF_905339875.1. Lineage (NCBI taxonomy): Bacteria > Pseudomonadati > Pseudomonadota > Betaproteobacteria > Burkholderiales > Burkholderiaceae > Burkholderia > Burkholderia sp. BCC1998. Next base: position 22,979 of record NZ_CAJPHE010000006.1, on the reverse strand, counting down.
TCTGCCGACTTGCAGCGGATGCCGCGTGTATCGCGGGCAGATCGCGCTGCTGCGGACGGCAGCGCATGCGGCGGCGGGGCGGGGGACGGGGGATGAAGCGGGTGGCGATCGGGATGAGTCGTCGGGCGACGGGCAGGGCTGAGTTGCTGCCTTGTGATTTCTGCTACGAGCGGTTCATTTGATGACGGCTGGGAGCGTAGCCACGGTGGATGGGTGCGGTATACGAATTCAGTCGGTCGATCCGGCGCGTCTCGTGATTGCTGCTGCGAGTGGTTCGTTTGATGACGGCTGGCAGCGTAGCCACGGTAGACGGTTGCGGTATTCGAATTGAGTCGGCCAATCCGGCACGTCTCGTGATTGCTGCTGTGAGTGGTTCCATCGATGACTGCTGGCAGGGCAGCCACGGTGGACGGTTGTGCTACTCGAATTCAAGCGGTCGATCCGATGCGTCTCGTGATTTCCGCGACGCGCGGCTCATTTGATGACCATCGGCAGCGTAGCCACGGTGGTCGATTGCGGCTCGCGAATTCAGCCGCTTATTCCCGGCGCGCTCGCGCCGGGATCATGCGATAAGAAAAATACGCCGAACAACAATTATTCGAACAGCGCGCGCACCAACTCGGGCGGACGGCCGATGGCCGCCTTGCCTCGATACACGACGATCGGACGCTGCAGCAGAATCGGATGAGCCGCAATCGCTTCATAGGCCTCCGCGTCGGTCAGGCTCGCACGGGCCAGATCCAGCGTCTTGTACGGCTCTTCGCCGTCGCGAAGCATGTCGCGCACCGGGCGCCCGAGCTGACGATGCAACGCTTCCAGTTCCTCGACCGTCGGCGGCGTCTTCAGATACTCGACGACATTCACCTGCGTGCCGGCGGTGTTCAACGTCTCGACCAATGCGAGCGTCTCGCGGGACTTTGAGCAGCGGGGGTTGTGGTAGATCGTGATCATCATTCGGACCTGGATAGGAAAGGCACGTATTGTAGCCAGTCTGGTTGCGTGCGTTTCGGCGGGGACCGGCGCGCGGGCGAAAGGGGAGTTGGAGTACGGTGCGGCGTGCAGGGGGAATCGTTCGCGCCGACGAGCGGGCAGAGCGCGTGATGCCTTTATGCGCATAAAGTGCGTTGTATGGACCATCGCCACGGCCGTCTGCGGTGGCGAGCGCAGATGAACGACGACTCATCGCTATGGCGTGTTGCAGGTTCTCACGCGAGGGCCACCGTACGGTTTTATCCGTCGCCGGGTTTATGCGCATAAAGCTGTCGCTTCGCGAGGTGGGGAGGTCCACTGATATCGCGACTGGCCCGGACACTTCGATGCCTCGAACGATCAGCGGGGCGATACGCGATTGCGTCCATCCGGGGCGTTGTCTCGGGGCATATTGATGCGCGCTTGCCGACGTGGGGCCGCCGATCGCTGCCGAGCCTCTCGATGGTTTATGCGCATAAACGCTGGGGGCGGCCAGCGCTTCACCGCTTCACCGCTTCACCGCTTCACCGCTTCACCGCTTCACCGCTTCACCGCTTCACCGCTTCACCGCTTCACCGCTTCACCACTGCACGGTGCACGGTGCACGGCACACGGCGCGAGTATCGCGCCGGCCTGAGCCGCGCCGCGTTCGTCATCCAGGCTCGTGCTCAAGCGAGGACGCCGACTCGCAGATGCTCTCCAGCACCGCCGAAGTTTATGCGCACAAACTCCTCCGTCACCAAGGCCCCGTGCGTTCGGCTATCGAGAGGGTAGGCGCCAACACATTGCGCCGATCAGCTTCTCGAATGACGGGCAGAAACGCCTGTCGTCACGACGATCCATCGGCTCATCATCCACCGCAGCAATCTCGCCGCCATCCGCTGCAGTCAGCCAGCGTCCCCATTCGTTTATGCGCATAAACCGATAGCCCGAATGGCTAACGCGTAGTTGGCAAACGACAATTTCATTGAAATATAAATATCGTCCTGTAAAATTCCAACGACCAAAAACAGGAGTGAAAATTGGCCGCGGAAATCATTGCAGTCACTCAACAAAAAGGTGGCGTCGGCAAAAGCACGATTGCCATGCACCTCGGCGCGGCATTCCATGAGAAAGGGAAGCGCGTCCTCGTCATCGACGCCGACGGTCAAAACACACTGGTTCACTGGTCGAGCGCATCCGGTGACAGCGACGCCGGCATCCCGTTCCCGGTCGTCAATCTCGCCGAAGCCGGCGGCCAGATCCATCGCGAGATCAAGAAGTTCATCAACGACTACGACATCATCGTCGTCGATTGCCCGCCGTCGATCACCGAGAAAGTCTCCGGCGTCGTGCTGCTGGCCGCATCGATCGCCGTGATTCCGACTTCGTCGTCGCCAGCCGATTACTGGTCGAGCGTCGGGCTGGTCAAGCTGATCCAGCAGGCGCAGGTGATGAACGAAGACCTCCGTGCCGTCTTCCTGCTGAACAAGACCGAAGAGAAGCGCATGCTGACCCGCGAGCTCAAGCGTGCGCTCGAGGAACTCGGCTTCCCGTTGCTGAAGACGCAAATCCCGACCCGGGAAGCGTACAAGCAGGCAATGGCGCTCGGTCAGACCGTGCTGCAGATGAACGATCGCGGCGCCAAGCTGGCCGCCGCGGAAATTCGCGCATGTGCCGACGAAATCGTCGCCATGCTGCCCTGACTTTATGCGCATAAAGGAGTCACATGAAACCCTCCCAATTTGCAAAAGGATTCCAAGCGCGCCCGGATATCACGACGAGCGAGAAGCGCACGGCGCTTGATCGGCTGAATGCCATCGACGGCATCGTCAAATCCGAGACGGCCACGCCGGCCCCGACGAAGTCCGCCAAGAAGGACATCACGCCGCCACCGTCTCCGGACGTCCTGCTCGATCCGTCGATCGACGAGTCGCCGCAATATCGCGCGTGGCGCCTCGAGAACCGCTATGCGCCCGGCCAGGTAATCGAACTGCCGTTGAAGGCGATCAAGCATAGCCCGTTCAACCCGCGGCACTTCTATCTGAAGTCGTCGATTGCCGAACTCGCGGTCAACCTCGCGAAGCAGGGGCAGCAGCAGGCGATCCACGTGATTCCGGACTACGACAATCCGGGCTCGTATTTCGTCAGCGACGGCGGCCGCCGCGTGCGCGCGCTGAAGGAAGCGAACAAGGAGTCGGTGAAGGCGATCGTGATCGACGTGCCGATCGGGATCCAGAGCTACAAGCTCGGCTACGACCTGAACGTGCAACGCGATTCGCAGACGGTGTTCGACAACGCCGTCGTATGGCGCCGCTTCCTCGACGACAAGCACTTCCTGAGTCAGAAGGAACTGTCCGAGCATCTCGGCCTCGACGAGTCGACGGTCGCGGTCGCGCTGTCGATCGGCAAGCTGCCGGAAAGCGTGATGCAGGAGATGGTCGCGCGTCCCGATCGTTTCGGTTCGAACATGGCGTATCAGGTCGGCCGTTATCACGGCGCGCGCGGCACCGAGGCGACGCTGCGCCTGATCAACAAGATCGTGTCCGACGATCTCAGCACGCGTCAGGTGTCGGACATCGTCAAGGGCCGCGTCGCGGCGCAGGAAACGCCGAAGCCGGCGGGCCGCCAGCGCTATGCGCAGCGTCTCGAGATCAAGCTCGGCGGAAAGTCGGTCGGCGACCTGAAGTCGTATGGCGAAGACCGCATCGAACTGCGCCTGCGCGGCCTCCCGAAGGACAAGCGCGACGCGATCCTCGAGCAGCTCGAGCGGATGCTGTTGTCGGACTGATGGAAACGGCCGGCAGGGCCTGGCGATGCGCCGGGCTCGCCGGTTGGGCGGGCAACCGGCGGCGGCCCGTCAGAGGGGCCTGAACAGGCCTCAGGCGGCCCGCGATTGATTCAGGGTGAATGACAGCAGGTCGCCGTCGGTCGGCTCGCCCCAGGTCTTCTGGGCCAGCCAGTCGAAAAACGCCGTCTCGGCCAGCTTCGAATCGAGGCCGCGCTTGCGCCAGTCGTCACGCAGGTGCGAGCCCATCGTCGGCAGCACTTCCGACTCGAACGACTCGCGCGCCACTTCGCGCTCCGCGTCGCCCTGCTCCTCGTACAACACCTTCGCTTCCTTGCGGCGGAACGCCGCGAATTCGCTCAACAGACGCGCCTTCAGATCGTCCGGCTGCGCCGCGACGACCTTCGCGGCAGGCGTGCCCGACGGCAGCGCGTCGACGGACTCGACCGGCGGCGCATAACCCTTCTTCAGCGCATCCTTGAACAACGCGGGCGCGCTGCGCACCGGCGGCAGCGTCGTGCTGCGCATCCGTTGCTCGGTCATCTGCAGCGCGGCGCGAATCCGGTTTTCCTCGCTGTCCGCATAGAGCGTCTGCGCTTCCTTGAGCGGAATCCCGAGCTTCACCATCCGGTCGACCAGCGTGCTGTCGAACACGTTCGGATGCTCGTCGAGCGCGAGCATCGGCTGCTTGCGCTCGGTCACGCGGAACTGGATCTCCGCGACCCGGCGCCCTTCGCGATGTTCGATCAGTTCGACGAAGATGTTGGTGACCGCATTGACCTCGGCGATCGCCGGACGCAGGTAGTCGCGCTTGAAGTACTTGTACTCGCGCTTCGCCTCGTCGCCGGCTTCCGTATCGGGCGTGCCCGACAGGATCGGCCGCCACCATTCCCACGGCTCGCGCATCGTCAGGTGGCTCGGGTTCGTCAGGTAGCGCACGCAGATCTCGTAGAGCGCGAGACCGGCGCTGCTGCGCAGCTGGCTCTGGAACTGCAGGCTCAGACGCGCGTACTGGACCGGGTCGAGCAACTTCTTCTTGATCTTAGGTGCGAACGAGAATTCGACCCACACGCGGCGGGTAGCCGGATCCTCGAGAATTTCGGCATCGGCGATCAGCGTCGAGATCCCCCACTTGCGGCCCGGCTTCTGGCTCGACGTCCCCGTGCTCCATTCAACCTGGACCGACACCATGCGGCGCAGGTGTTCCTTCACCAGCGCGGTGTCGTTCGAATCGAAGGCGGAGTTGGCGACGATATCCGACAGCAGCGCGCGATACGTATCGCCCGAGTCGTCGGCCTGCTGCGCGACGGCGAGCAGGACGTTGAACAGCTTGCGGGTCAGGAGCGTGATCTTGCCGCTCTTCGGCTGAATTGCGATCGCCTCGACGGCCTTACGCAATTCGGCTGAACTGGCACTCACCACATCCACATCGGTTTTCTTGGCGCGCTTCGTGGCCATGCGTCGGGTCGGAGGAGAAGTTTCACGGAAGGATAGCGCCTGTGGTGATGTGCGTCCAGAACGACATGCTCACCATAGCGGGTGAAGTGCGCGTGTGAAACGGCACTCACCCCAACCCTCTCCCGAAAACCCTCACCGGTCCGGATTTACAGCGTTTCGGACTCGTCCAGACGTGTCGCGGGATGCGCGGATTCACAGATTTTTGCCTGTGCTCGACACGTGCGAAACTTGCTCCCGTATCGGCTCACCTTTCGATTTGTCGTAATTTTGCGACTGCGCTTCCGGGTCCTCGTCACAGGGTCGCCACTGGACGTCGCGACATCGAGTGGACAGGCCCGCACCGGCCTGTATGCATGTACAGGCGCGGCTGACCGGGGCGACCGCAACCACGCCCGGGACCCGGAAACCGCGCCAAAAAGGATGCGCCGCGAGGCCATCGAAGCCGATTCACAGGCCCGGGCGCGCATTGTACAGCGCACAGAAACCGTTCGGTCCCGAAAATTCTCACCTCAACGGCTCGGAATTCTGTGCCCCGGATCCAGACGAGTCCCCGGCACACGCGGGATCGCCAGCCAGGACCTCCCGAAAAGCCTCACCTTATTGAAAAAAGCGGCGCTCCAACGGATGCGGATACGGCTCCCGAAAAACCTCACCGTAACCGCCGCGGTATCAAAAATGTCAATGCCGTCCGATACTTATGTGCAGCAGGCGTTCCGCTGTGTCCGGCGATCGTCCCCCGAAAAGCCTCACCTTTGCGGCAGGCGAACGTCGGCGGCAGCTGTGTATCGACTCCTGAAAACTCTCACCTGTGCCAAAAAGTGGCACAGCAAAAATCAGATTTCTGCCAGTCCCGGCGGGCTTTTCAGCGAATTCGCCCCGTTATGGGTCCCGAAAAGCCTCACTTTTGCCCTATTTTCGAGCAAATGGCGCTCCCGAAAAGGCTCACCTATCAGGCAAACGGCAGCCGTGATCGATGTCCCGAAAAAGCTCACCTCAACGGGATCCGGGCAGGAAAACCCGGATTTCGCTCCCGAAAAGCCTCACCTTTCAGGCTTCACAGGCCCCACAGGGCACTTTTGCTGTGCAAAATGACCGTTGTTTCCCGGAAATCCTCACAGCAAATCCCTGTGGAGTCCCGTGAAACCTCACCTTTAATGAAAACTGCCCAAAAGATGGGCAGAATAGGGGCGCGACTAAGGTCCCGCAAATTCTCACCTATGTCTGCACAGGCAGAAAACTGTGCGCGCAGGCACAGCGCGGGTTCCATGGCTGTGCAGCCCCGAAAAACCTCACCTTTGGGAAATCTCGCATTTCACTGTGATCCCGAATCCGCTCACGACCTTTCCTGCATCGGCTCACGCAGATCCCCGAACCCCATCACTTCAGCTCCCGCAGAAGATCACCTTGGTTCCCGTAAAACTTCACCTTCTCGGCCGGAAAGCCTTGCTACATAAGGCTGTGCCGTGGCGTTAACGTTTTTAACTAAGGGTTCAAGGGTGTTTACTTCTAATACTCTCAAGACATCGGTCGTCGAGTTTTCCACAGAGACCCCAACCCCTGAACACCGACAGCGAGCGTGACGCCCATCATGTGAAACAAATGCCCTTTTTCGGGGCTTGCTAAAAAACGCTTTCAGCACAAGTACTTGGCCCGCTTTCTTCGCTTTGTTTCACGGAATCGGGACGTTGGCTCATCCAGATCGGCTCACAGCGCCGATTTCTGTGCACGACGACGTAAATTCACCGCGGCCGACAAAAACAGGTATCAAAAAATACGTATTCCGTTATGATCACAACATTTCAATGTCTGTGAGTCCTGCCATGACGCTGGATGAAATACGTGAAGCCATCCGGGAAGAACTCGAATCGCTACGCGCGAGCGGCGCGCGCCGCCAGGAGTTGTCGCTGCATGCCTGCAAGCGCCTGTTTTTCGATCTCGGCATCCGGCCGTCGGCCGCCAATGTCCGCGATCTGACCCAGACCGGCAGTGCCAGCGACATTCCGAAGGACATCGATCATTTCTGGGAACGGATCCGTGCCGCGTCGAAGGTTCGGCTCGACGGTGCGGCGATTCCGAAAGCGGTCGAGGAAAAGGCCGGCGCATTGCTCGGCGCGCTATATGAAGAGGCGTTGAAAGCGGCCAGGGAAAGTCTCGATGTCGACCGCGAGCAGATCCGCGCCGGCGTGACCGATGCGGAACAGCGGCTGCGCGACGCCACGGTTCGCCAGGAAACCCTCGAAGGCGCGCTGACGCGCAGCGAAGCCCGCAACGAGCAGCTGCAGGCGCGTGTGACCGAGCTCGAGGTACAACTGGCCTCGCAATCGACGCACGGTTCGGCAAACGAGGCGACGCTGCTCACCACAGTCGCCCGACTCGAAAAGGAACTGGCCGCCATGGCCGGCCGCGTCGATGCCGAACAGACGCAGAACGCGGCGCTGCGCGACCGTATCGACACGCTGCAAGCCGAATTGCAGCAGCGCACCGAACACTATGCGCAGCAGATCAAGGATGCGGTGGCCGAAGCCGAGCGCCGCGTCAAACCGATGCTGGTCGAGCTGGACTCGCTGCGCAGCATGGCCTCGACCTATCAGAGCGGTTTGCGCGACGTGCAACGCAAGGAATTCGATTTCCTTCAGCAACTGAGTGCGACCAAGGCCCGCGCGGACCGGCTCGAGGAACAGCTTCGCAGCCAGGGCGACGAGTTGGAGCGCGCGACGCGCGAGGTGAATACGCTGCGCGCGAGCCGCGGGATGAACCCCGAGATTTCCGCGCTGATCCGGCGCCTGGCCGATGCCGGTCAGCTGGATGCCGATGCGTTTTCCGCGATCGGGACGTCACTGGACCATGAAATTCCGGTGCCGACCCAGTGCCCGCATTGCGACGGCGAACCGGAGTTGTCGCACGGCGACGACGGGTTCGAAGTATCGTGCCCCGAATGCGAACATGCATCGGGGCCCTGGCCTTCACGATTCGAAGCGATCGCACGCTTTGCACGCGATTGACGCGCGGGTCGGCACAGCGATCGCACAGGTGAGGTGATTCGGGACGCGTGAGGTGAGGTTTTTCGGGGGCCGCGAAATGGTGAGGCTACGCCACACAAGGCTGCTCACGGATCACGTCGCGTGAGCAGCCGGTTCGGCATCAGTGAGTTTCGTCCTGGTCGGAAGCGTCACCATTCGCGAGATCGTCACGCCAGTTTTTCCACGCGCGGTGCAGCCGGTTCGACGAGATCGGCCGCACGAAGCCGAGCCATTTGCCGACCCGCTCGGGCGGTACGTCGTGTTCGAACAGCTCGGCCGCATAGGTGTTGCGCAGCGTTTGCGGACTCGCGCGCGCGGTGCGCGACGACGTCAGCCCCGCGGATTCGACGATCGCGTCGATCGCGCGCAGCATCGTCGCCTTGTGCATCGGCCGCCCGGCATGCGATGCGGGAAACACGAGCTCGCCGGGAATCTCCTGGCGCTTGCGCTCCACGAGCCATGCTTCGAGCAACGCGATCGCGAACGACGCCAGATGGGTTTCGCGCGCGAAATCGGGATGCGTCGACGGGATCTGCAGCGACGTTCCGCTCGTATCGATGCAACTAATCGTGAGCACGCGTGCTTCGCCGGTCTTCACGCCGGCGCCGAGAAACGCGGCGACGAGCGCGCGGTCGCGCCGCTCTTTCCAGTATGCTGAGCCCGACACGCCGATCGGCGAAAACAGGTAGGCCAGCAACTTTGCGCGTTCGGCCGGCGTCAGGAAACCGGTTGGCTCGTTGTCGCGTGCCTGACGCCAGTTCGCTTCGCCATCCTGAGCAATGAAGCGGGCCGGGTTGGTGGACGCGAACTCGGTGCGCCGGATGTGGTCGAGCACGCGTTCGATCAGCCGCAAATAACGCATTCGCTGCGTTTTCCGGATCGGAAGCTCGCCGACGAAGTTCGCGATCGTTGCGGTATCGACGGTGGCCAGGTTTTTCTGGTTTGCACGCAGCCACGCAAGAAAGGCGCCCCATTGCGCGCGGTAGACGTCGGCCGACGAACGGCGGTAGTCCTGCATGGCAAGCCACGCGTCGAACGCGGCTTCGGGCGAGATGATCCAGTCGGACGCGCCGCGGTCGAACAGATCCTTTTCTTCCGGGCGTGCCGGGGTGTCGGAGGGCGTGGGAAGGGACATGTCATTTATTCCGTTAGTTGCGTATATGGTAGCCCTTTCCGCAACGTCGCGGACAGCAGGATGCGGGAGCCGCCCACCGTGTCGGACGCTCGGGGCCTGACGTCAGTCGCCCCACGCCTTTGACGGGCGGTGAACGCGCTCGCGGGGCGCCGCTTCCTGCGATTTGGCCGCGGCTTCATACGCGAGGACCGCGAACGAGAACACGGCGGGCAGCGCGTTCGATCGGCCGAAGTCGATCGGATCGTCCGTTTCGGGAAAGGTCATGTCCGACGGCCGTTCGAACAGTTGACGCATGCCGGCCTCGTGCCGGCTGGCAAAACCGAGATCGGCGAGCGCCTCGGCTTCGATCGCGTGCAGCAGGCGCCACGACAGCGGGACGCGCTGACGGATGTAGCGCCCGGCTATATGGCGAACGATCAGTTCGAGGTCGTGCGCGGCAGCCTTGAAGCTGAGCGCGGCCAAATCTTGTTCTTCTGTCATCGCAGGCTCCTGTCGACCGGCGCGGCGCCTCGGTGCGCCGCCCCGGCCATGCATGGCGGAATGTCCGTATACTGTACAAATATACAGTGTCTTCCGCAACTGGCCTTTCGGCCAGCTACCCGCATCGTCAGCGATGAATCACGATCAGCAGTGCGCGTGCCTCGGCCTTGCCGGGGTTGCGGATCGCATGCGGCGTGTCGGCCGGGTAGCGCGCGGTGTCGCCCGCCTTCAGGCGTCGGCTCGCCGCCGCGGCTTCGATTTCCATCGCGCCCTGCAGCACGGTGAGGTGCTCGCGCGTGCCGGGTTCGTGCGCGTTCGACACGAGCGCGCCGCCGCTCGGCAGCGTCAGTTCGTACCACTCGAACTTGCCGGCCAGGTCGATCGGGCCCCATACGCGCAATTGATAGCGGCCGTCGTGGCCGGCGAGCGTCGGGATGTCGTGCGGGCCGTCCACGCGGATCGTCTCCGGCGCTTTCGGCTGAGAGAACAGCTCGTCGAGCGTGATGCCGAGCGCATTCGTGAGCCGCCATGCGACCGCGATCGTCGGATTGGCCTTGTCGCGCTCGATCTCGGAGAGCATCGACTTCGATACGCCAGCCGCACGCGACAGGTCGTCGAGCGTCAGCTTGCGCTCGTTGCGCAGGCGCTGGATTTGCTCGCCGACGCGCGGCGGCGTCACGCCCGGCGCTTGCGGTGCGGCGCTGGCAGGCGTGCGCCGCGACGCGGAGGAACTTGCCATTTGGTTTCCGTTCGCTTAGAGTTGTTCGGTATTTCGAATTCTAGTTCGGAATATCGGATAAATGCGGTCAACCGAACGACCGACTATAACAGTAGCAGGCCGTTGCGCCGCCGCCACGAGTGGCGCGCGACGGGATGCGAATCCCTGTCAGGAGCTTTGCGATGCGTGATGCCTTTCTCGCCCAGGTGCGCGGGACGCTCGACCAGATCCGCGCGGACGGTTTTTACAAGACCGAGCGCGAGATCGCGAGTCCCCAGGCGGCGGCCGTGCGGCTCGCCGGCGGTGCCGGCGTGCTGAATTTCTGCGCGAACAACTATCTCGGTCTGGCGAACGATCCGCGCCTGATCGCCGCGGCGCAGGCCGGTCTCGACCAGGACGGCTTCGGCATGGCGTCGGTGCGCTTCATCTGCGGCACGCAAACCGTGCACAAGCAGCTCGAAAGCGCGCTGGCATCGTTTCTCGGCACCGAGGACAGCATCCTCTATTCGAGCTGCTTCGATGCGAACGGCGGCCTGTTCGAGACGCTGCTCGACGAGAACGACGCGGTGATCAGCGACGAGCTGAACCACGCAAGCATCATCGACGGCATCCGCCTCTGCAAGGCGAAGCGTTTCCGCTACAAGAACAACGACCTGTCCGACCTCGAGGCGAAGCTGAAGGAAGCCGACGCCGCGGGCGCGCGCAACAAGCTGATCGCGACCGACGGCGTGTTCTCGATGGACGGCATCATCGCCGACCTGAAAGGCATCTGCGACCTCGCCGATCGTTACGGCGCGCTCGTGATGGTCGACGATTCGCACGCGGTCGGCTTCATCGGCGCGCATGGCCGCGGTACGCCCGAGCACTGCGGCGTCGACGGTCGCGTCGACATCATCACCGGCACGCTTGGCAAGGCGTTGGGCGGCGCATCGGGCGGCTACGTCGCGGCCCGCCGCGAGATCGTCGAATTGCTGCGCCAGCGTTCGCGCCCGTACCTGTTCTCGAACACGCTGACGCCGAGCATTGCCGCGGCGTCGCTGAAGGTGCTGGAACTGCTCGGCAGCGACGAAGGGGCGAAGCTGCGCGAACGCGTGCGCGAGAACGGCGCGCGTTTCCGCGAGCAGATGACGGCCGCGGGTTTCACGCTCGTGCCGGGCGCGCATCCGATCATCCCGGTGATGCTCGGCGACGCGCAGCTTGCGACCAACATGGCGGACAAGCTGCTGGCCGAAGGCGTCTACGTGATCGGCTTCTCGTTCCCGGTCGTGCCGCGCGGTCGCGCGCGCATCCGTACGCAGATGAGCGCCGCGCATACGCCCGAACAGATCGATCAGACGGTCGCCGCGTTCGTGCGCGTCGGCAAGTCGCTCGGCATCGTCTGACGGAGGCGCGACCATGAAAGCACTGGCAAAGCTCGAACGCGGCCCGGGCCTCACGCTCACGCGCGTGAAGCGCCCCGAAGTCGGACACAACGACGTGCTGATCAAGATTCGCCGCACGGCGATCTGCGGCACCGACATCCATATCTGGAAGTGGGACGACTGGGCGCAGAAGACGATTCCCGTGCCGATGCACGTCGGTCACGAATACGTCGGCGAGATCGTCGAGATGGGGCAGGAAGTGCGCGGCTTCGCGATCGGCGATCGCGTGTCCGGAGAAGGCCACATCACGTGCGGCTTCTGTCGCAACTGTCGCGCGGGGCGCCGGCATCTGTGCCGCAACACCGTCGGCGTCGGCGTGAATCGTGAAGGCGCATTCGCCGAGTACCTGGCGATTCCCGCGTTCAACGCGTTCAAGATTCCGCCCGAGATCTCCGACGATCTCGCGTCGATCTTCGATCCGTTCGGCAACGCGACGCATACGGCGCTGTCGTTCAATCTCGTCGGCGAGGACGTGCTGATCACCGGCGCGGGCCCGATCGGGATCATGGCCGTCGCGATCGCGAAGCACGTTGGCGCGCGCAACGTCGTGATCACCGATATCAACGACTACCGGCTCGAACTTGCGCGCAAGATGGGCGCGACGCGCGCGGTCAACGTCGCGCGCGAGTCGCTGCGCGACGTGATGGCCGACCTGCGCATGACGGAAGGCTTCGACGTCGGTCTCGAGATGTCGGGCGTACCGAGCGCGTTCACGAGCCTGCTCGAGGCGATGAATCACGGCGGCAAGGTCGCGCTGCTCGGCATTCCGCCCGCGCAGACGGCGATCGACTGGAACCAGGTGATCTTCAAGGGGCTCGAGATCAAGGGCATCTACGGTCGCGAGATGTTCGAGACCTGGTACAAGATGGTCGCGATGCTGCAAAGCGGTCTCGATCTGTCGCCGATCATCACGCATCGCTTTGCGGCGGACGATTACGAGAAAGGCTTCGCCGCGATGCTGTCGGGTGAAAGCGGCAAGGTGATTCTCGACTGGACGGTCTGAGTGCCGGCGGGGCGGTTCGGTACGTTTGCCGGCTGCCCCGCTCGTGCGGGCATGAGCGTTTGTCGGGGCTGGGCCGCTTCGACAAACGCGTAAGGTGAGAATATTCGGGAGCTGTATTTGCGTACCGAACGGCGGCTCGATCATGCTGCCGCGTGTCGCGCAGGCGTGGAATTCAACGGGCTGCACGTCGTTTCCCGTCAGCGATACGAGGGCGATCGCACTTCGATTCCGCAGCACTCATCGGTGACATGCAATCGCGCATGCACCTCACCCATCAGCGCCGCTCCGCTGCCCACTCCGTCGCGTCGCTCGGCGCGTGCCTTTCTTCCTGCCCTTCCGTTTTCGCTTGTCGTGCCTGAATAGCGGGCCCTTGCCGCATCATCGCGTGTCATGGTTTTGCCCTGCGTCAGCGCCAGCACGTCACCACGCAACCCGGTCACGGCTCGGCCGCGAGGCGTGAGCCGATCACCGCCGTGCAACTCACCCATCAGCCCGCCAGCCGGCATCGATCGGTGCGCTGCCTGCTATTCGATCCGCTCACCATTCGACCGTCGCGGCTCGAGTTGCAGACTCAACACGACGAGCCAGCGTTTCGGGCATTGCGGTGCGATTTCGATCAGATCGCCATGCGCGCCGGACACCGTCACGAGTCCGTGTTGCGCTGCATGCCGATACGCGCGCGATGCGTCCGCCTGAAGCCAGAAGCTGACCAGCGCGCACGTGACGAAGCGGAACAGCAGCAATGTCGCGGCTTCCGGCGTGTCGCCCAGCAACACGAGCAGGCCGTCGAACGCGAGCGTCAGCATCTGCGTGACCGCGATCGTGATGACCGTCAGCTTCGCCAGCCCGCGCATGCGCAGTGCTGCCCGCGTGCGGGCGTGACGTAGTGCGAGCCGCGCGCGATCGTCGTCGCTTTCGCGTCTCACGACGCCGCTCCGGCGCGCTGCGCGACGTCGATCGATGTCGTGTCGGATACAGGCATCGGCTCGCCTGCTACGCCAACCGCCTTGCACAGGATCGCGCTGTCGTAGCTGTGTCCTGCAAACCGCATCACGTCGATCAACCGAAACCCTTCGCGACGATAGAAGTCGACGAGCCGGACAGCCGCATGCGGCGCATCGAGCGCGATGTGCGTCGCGCCACGCGCGGCAGCCCGCCGTTGTGCGAACGCGAGCAGCGCACGGCCGATTCCGCGGTCCTGCCAGACCGGATCGACGGCCAGCTGGCCGAGCGTCGCGACGCGTCGGCTGCGATACGGATCGCAACGTGAATCGGGATCGTGCGCTTGCATCGTGATCGTCGCGACCAGATGCGCGTTGCCGAGCGCGACGAAACACTCGCTGGTGAGCATGCGTTCGCGCGTCGCCGACGCCGGCTGGTCGACCCCCGGACAGTTGAAGCCCGCGGCGCCGAGTGGCGCGTACGCACGATGCAGCAACGCGGTCAGCGACTCATACGAATCGCTGCGCGGATCGAAACGCCTTACCACCACGCGGCCGTCGAGCCGCTTCGCATAAGCCGCATAGGCACGCGCGGAGCGTGCGGATTCCGGTCGCTGCATGATGTCCTTTCGGCCAGACAGGGTGACCGAAGTGTAGTGAGCACCCCGCGCCAGCTTCAAGAAAAAATGTCGTAAACGCCGGCTGCAATGCGCCGCTCGCCATCGAGACCATGCGGCGATCGGCCCTTCCGACGGCAGGGCCTTTTCACGCGGCTGTTGACGAGGGAGAACGATCGTTCTACCGTAAACCCATGAACACACATGATGACCTCTCCGGCGAACCGGCCGTTCGCGACCGGCTGCTCGACGCGGCCGAAGCGCTGATCTACTCGGGCGGCATCCATGCCACGGGTGTCGACGCGATCGTGAAGCGATCCGGTGCCGCGCGAAAGAGCTTTTATTCGCATTTCGAATCGAAGGAGGCGCTGGTCGTGGCCGCCCTCGAGCGCCGTGACGTACGCTGGATGCGCTGGTTCGTCGACGCGACGCTGGCGCGCGGCAAGTCGCCGCGTGCGCAGTTGCTCGGCATGTTCGATGTGCTGCGCGACTGGTTCGTGGAACCCGATTTTCACGGCTGCGCATTCCTGAACGCGTCCGGTGAAATTGCCGACGCCGACGATCCGGTGCGCATCGTCGCGCGCATGCACAAGGCGCGCTTGCTCGCGTTCGTGCGCGAGCGGTTCGACGCGTATGCCGACGCAGCCGGGATCGAGCGCCGCGGGCTGGCCCGCCTCGCACGTCAATGGCTGGTGCTGATCGACGGCGCGATCGCCGTGGCGCTCGTCAGCGGCGATGCCGTCGCGGCGCGCGATGCGCGCGCAGCCGCCGAATGCTTGCTCGATACGGTGTCTCGAGCGTCGCAGTAACGCGTCCCAACCGGCTGCGTTCGTGCGCAGCCCAACCTTGAACAGGAGCATCCCATGTCCGCTTCCCCGGAAGTTCGTCCGCCCGTTCCGCCCTTCACGCTCGACACGGCGCGCCAGAAAGTGCGCGCCGCGGAGGATGCGTGGAACACGCGCGACCCGCAGCGCGTGTCGCTCGCCTATACGCCGCAGAGCCGGTGGCGCAATCGCGCGGAGTTCGTGACGGGCCGCGACGAGATCGTCGGCCTGCTGCAGCGGAAATGGACGCGCGAGCTCGACTACCGGCTGATCAAGGAGCTGTGGGCGTTCGGCGGCAATCGCATCGCGGTGCGATTCGCGTACGAATGGCATGACGACGCCGGCAACTGGTTCCGCTCATACGGGAATGAAAACTGGGAGTTCGACGAAAACGGCTTGATGGCGCATCGCCACGCGAGCATCAACGATCTGCCGATTCGCGAAGCGGATCGCCTGTACCACTGGCCGCTCGGCCGCCGTCCGGACGATCATCCCGGCCTGTCCGATCTCGGGCTGTGACGCAGCACGATGACGACGCGTGAACGCGTTCGATCACGCATCGAGCGTGCCGCCTGTGCTCAACGGTGAGGAAATTCGGGAGCCGTGTATTGAGGTGAGAGTTTTCGGGAGAACGAGCGATTCCGTGCGGGACGGTGTGATTCTTCACGTCCCGCGTCTCACCGATCATTCTTCGCAGGAAACGGCGCGATTGCGCTGACGGAAGCGCCGTGCGCATTGCAGTGCTCGCGCTTTCGTTGCGTTGCCCGCGCGCGAATCGAATGCGACATCGACACTGGCGGGATTCGATCGGTGTGTAGCGATGCGTGATGCAACTCACCGCTCGACTTCGACGTGATGCCGGTTACGGCGATGGATCGACACGTGACCGTGCGTGTCACCGCATCGCGTTGCTCACCGTTCGAAATCGACATCGATACCGACACGCGCGCATCCAGGCCCGCGTATCGGAATCAACCAAGGTGCGCGGCAGCCGGTCGTGTTGCTCACCCCTGAACACGCATTCATCGACCACCTGCGCGCACCCTGCGCATCGTTCCGTCAGCCGGCGATCCGCGCCGCGATCGCTTCACCCACTTCCTGCGTCCCTGCCTGGCCGCCGAGATCGCGCGTGCGCGGCCCGGTGCGCAGCACGTCCTCGATCGCCGCGACGATCGCATCGTGCGCTTCGCGTTCGCGGCCCGCGCCGTTGCCGAGGAAGTCGAGCATCATCGCCGCCGACCAGATCATCGCGATCGGGTTCGCGACGTACTGGCCCGCGATGTCCGGCGCGGAGCCGTGCACCGGTTCGAACAGCGACGGAAACGTGCGATCCGGGTTCAGGTTCGCCGACGGCGCGATGCCGATCGTGCCCGTGCAGGCCGGCCCGAGGTCGGACAGGATGTCGCCGAACAGGTTCGACGCGACCACGACGTCGAAGCGGTCGGGCTGCAGCACGAAGCGCGCGCACAGGATGTCGATGTGCTGCTTGTCGACGGCGATCTCGGGATAGCGCTCGCCCATCTCGGCCGCGCGCGCGTCCCACCACGGCATGCTGATCGCGATGCCGTTGCTCTTCGTCGCGACGGTCAGGCGCTTCGCGCGGCGCTGCGCGAGCTCGAACGCGAACTTCAGCACGCGCTCGGTGCCGTGACGCGTGAAGATCGACTGCTGCATGACCACTTCGCGCTCGGTGCCTTCGAACATCGTGCCGCCGACCGACGAATATTCGCCTTCGGTGTTCTCGCGCACGATCATGAAGTCGATATCGCCCGCGTTGCGGCCGGCGAGCGGCGACGGCACGCCGTCGAACAGGCGCGCGGGCCGCAGGTTGATGTACTGGTCGAACTCGCGGCGGAATTTCAGCAGCGAACCCCACAGCGAAATGTGGTCGGGCACCGTCGCGGGCCAGCCGACCGCACCGAACAGGATCGCGTCCATGTCCGACAGCTGGGCCTTCCAGTCGTCCGGCATCATCTTGCCGTGCTGCGCGTAGTAGTCGCAGCTCGCCCAGTCGATCTGTTCGAACTGGAAACGGATGCCGAAGCGCGCCGTCACGGCGTCGAGCGCGCGCAGGCCCTCGGGCATCACTTCACGGCCGATGCCGTCACCGGGGATGACGGCAATCCTGTACGTCTTGTCGCTCATGCAAGCCTCCTTGGCTGTTCGGGCCGCCGGCAGCGTGCGCAGCGGAACGTGACGCCATTTTATTTATTTCCATTCAGATTAAAATCGTGCGAAAGGTTAATCGACTTTCCACGAATCGTGAACAAATCGCCGAATCTCGACGACCTGCGCGTCTTCAGCCTGGTCGTCCGCCTGACGAGCTTCAGCGCGGCCGCCGAGCAGCTCGCGGTGTCGCCCGCGTACGTGAGCAAGCGCATCGCGCTGCTCGAGGCGCAGCTCGGCACGCGGCTGCTGCATCGGTCGACGCGCCGCGTGACGGTCACCGAGGCCGGCGAACGCGTGTTCGCGCGTGCCGAGAAGATTCTCGACGACGTCGATCATCTCGTCGAGGATGTCTCGACCACGCGCACGGTGCCGCGCGGCACGCTGCGCATTTCGAGCAGCTTCGGCTTCGGCCGCCATGTCGTCGCGCCGGCGTTGCTCGACTTCTCCGCGCGCTATCCGCAGCTGAACGTGCGGCTCGATCTGTTCGACCGGCTCGTCGACGTCGCGGGCGAAGGCTACGACCTCGACGTGCGCATCGGCGACGAGATCGCCGATCACCTGATCGCGCGCCGCCTTGCCGCGAACTATCGCGTGCTGTGTGCATCGCCCGACTATCTCGCACGACGCGGCACGCCGCGCACGCTCGCGGATCTCGCGTCGCACGACTGCCTCGCGATCAAGGAGCGCGACCATCCGCTCGGCGTGTGGCGGCTGAACCTGCGCGGAGAAACGGCAACGGTGAAGGTCGGCGGCGCGCTGTCGACGAACCACGGCGAGGTGGCCGTGCAATGGGCGCTGGCCGGGCGCGGGATCGTGCTGCGCTCGATCTGGGAGGCGGGGCCGCTGATCGAACGCGGCGCGCTGCGGCGCGTGCTGCCGGACGTGATTCAGCCGGCGAACATCTGGGCGGTCTATCCGGAACGCGTCGCGGCTTCGGCGAAGGTGCGCGTGTGCGTCGATTTTCTGGCGGAGGCGCTCGCCGGGTTGAATGCCGCGGCGAGCGACGATGCGGGCTGAAATCGGCGAAAGGTGAGCTTTTACGGGGGCATGTCTGCGACGTCGGCACATGCCCGTTTTGGGCTTGCCATCGCGTCATGGGCCGACACGATGCAACAGGCAGCGATACGTCGATGGCCGCGAGGCACGGGCCCGACCGACGATGATGCCCGCACCCGCACCCGCACCCGCACCCGCACCCGCACCCGCACCCGCACCCGCACCCGCACCCGCACCCGCACCCGCACCCGCACCCGCACCCGCACCCGCACCCGCACCCGCACCCGCACCCGCACCCAAACCGCGGCTCACACCCGCGGCTCCGGCGTTCAAGCCGCTTGCGCAGCGCTCGCCGCGCCGAGCATCAGGTCGAGATTCTGCACGGCCGCGCCGGATGCCCCTTTGCCGAGATTGTCGAACACGGCGGACAGCAGCACCTGACCGTGATCGTCATTGACGAACACGCTCAGCCGCAGGTCGTTCGTACCGTTCAGCGCCTGCGGATCGAGATGCGTGATCGTGCGCGTATCCGCGAGCGGCGTCACCTCGACATGGCGCGCGCCGGCGTAATGGTGCGCGAGACACGTGTGCAGCAACTCACCGGTCACGCCGGCCGGAAGAAGGCGCAGCTCGATCGGCACCGTCAGCACGATGCCTTGCCGATAGGCGCCGTAAGCCGGCACGAACAGCGGACGATGCGCGAGCCCGGCATGCAGCTGGATCTCGGGCGCATGCTTGTGCGCGAGCGCGAGGCCGTAGACCTGCAGCGGTTTCGCGCGCGCGGCGTCGTTCGATTCGAATGCGTCGACGGCGGCGCGGCCGCCGCCCGAGTAACCGGACACCGCATGGATGCTCACCGGGTAGTCGCGCGGCAGCAGGCCGGCCTGTTGCAGCGGCCGCAGCAGCCCGACCGCGCCTGTCGGATAGCAGCCCGGATTGGTGACGCGCCGTGCACGTGCGATGGTCTGCGCGTGCCCGTCGGCCATCTCGGGGAAACCGTAGACCCATTCCGGTTCGGTGCGATGGGCCGAGCTCGCATCGATCACGCGTACCGCCGGATTCCGGATGAAGCCGACCGCTTCGCGCGCGGCGGCGTCGGGCAGGCACAGAATCGCGATATCGGACGCGTTGATCGCTTCGCCGCGCCGCGCGGGGTCCTTGCGCTCGGCATCCGGCAGCGTGACGAGCCGCAGGTCGGTGCGATCCCGCAGGCGCTCGTGGATCTGCAGTCCGGTCGTACCTTGGTCGCCGTCGATATAGACAGTAGGGAGGCTCATGATGGTCGCGTTCCTCGTTTCGGGCATCGGGAAAGCCGTATCGTCCATCGAACGCCTAGAATAGGAAAAGTTGAATTTCCTGATGACCGGATTCAGTTTTCCTGAACGAGAGGTGGGCATGCGCGAGATCAGTCTGGACCGGCTGCGTACGCTGGTCGCAATCGCCGACCAGGGATCCTTCGTGGCCGCCGCGCAGCTGCTGCATCTTGCGCCGCCGACGGTCAGCCTTCATGTCGCCGAACTCGAAAGCCGCATCGGTGCGCCATTGCTGTCGCGCACGCGCGGCAACGTGCAGCCGTCGACGATCGGTGCGGTGCTGGTGGAGCGGGCACGCCGTCTGCTGGCCGAGGTCGAGTCGACCCTCGACGACGTCGAGCGGCAGGTGCAGGGGCTGACCGGGCGCGTGCGCCTCGGCGCGTCGACCGGGGCGATCGCCCATCTGCTGCCGCAGGCGGTGGCCCGGCTGCGCGAGCAGCATCCGGACATCGATGTCCAGATCGCGGTGCTCACGTCGCACGACACACTGGCGCGGCTTGCGCAGGGCTCGCTCGACGTCGGGCTGGTCGCCCTGCCGCAGGCGGCGGTCGCGGGGCTGTCGATCCGCGCGTGGCGGCGCGATCCGGTGCTGGCCTTTCTGCCCGCGGACTGGCGGTTGCCGGCACGCGTGACGCCGGCCTATCTGGCCGCGCGCCCGCTGATTCTCAACGATGCGACCACCCGCCTGTCGCGGCTCACGACGGAATGGTTCGCGCTCGGCGGCCACCGGCCCGAGCCGCGCATCGAACTCAACTACAACGATGCGATCAAGAGCCTGGTCGCCGCGGGTTACGGCGCGACGCTGCTGCCGCACGAGGCGGGCGCCCCGTTGCCCGACCCACGCATCGTCATGCGGCCGCTGCGTCCGGCGTTGTGGCGCGAACTGGGCATCGCCCATCGGGCCGGCCCGGTCGAGCGGTCGACCCAGCACGTGCTCGACGCGTTGTGGGCGCTCGGCGCGCGCTAGGGCGCTCAGGGAACCGCGCCGCCGTCCTACAGCCGGTTGTCCTTCGCGAGCATCAGCACGCGCGCCCAGCGCTGCGCATCGCGCTTGTCCATCATCGGCAGTTTCCATTCGCCGCGCACCGTGTCGCGCACGCGCACGACGAGATGCCAGCGGCCGCCGATCGGCGCCGCCTCGCAGCCGTCGAGCTGCGACAACGTATAGCGGCCGTCCGCGCCGTCATGCGACAGCCACAGCAGCCCCTGCGTCGCGGACACGCGCAGCTCGCCCCACGCGCGATGCACGATGTGGGTCCAGCCTTGTTCCTTCGTGTTCGGTGCGATGTCGCGGCGGCGCTTGATCCACCATGCGATCAGCGCGATCAGGATCGCGGCGGCGAGCACGGCGGCCGCGATCGCGACCGGCTGGCCGAACTGCGCGGCGATGACGTGAAACAGGTGGACGGCGCCCCATCCCAGGGCGATGAGCGCGAACAGCGCAATGAAGATCGGCATGTCGAATCGGAACAAAGGACGGACCGGCGCAGCCTGCGCGCCGGTCCGTCGCATACGGCATCACCGGCGGCGGTGAATGTCGTGCGTGACGAAGCCCGCGTCGTTGGTGGGCAGCGCGAGGCCGTCCTTGACCGCGAGCGTCTTGCGGATGTCGTCGAGACCCGCGCACCAGTGGTCGCGCATCGTCGACAGACCGAACTGATAGTCCTTGTAGTGGTGCTCGTACGCCTTCTGCTGATAGATCAGGTGCTGGATGTTGTATTTCTTCCCGCTCGACATCGCTTCGGCCTCGATGCACCACGGGTCGTTCTTGCGCTGCTCTTCCGGCACCTGCTCGAGCACGTGGCGCAGCACGTTGCGGTAGCGCTGTTCGCGCTGCAGCGTATCGGTGACGAAACGCGTGCGGCTCGAATACTGCACGTCCTTCGTGCGTTCCGCGACGTCGGCCATCGTGCGCGGCAGCGGCCCGCGTGCGCTCCACAGATCGACCTGGAACGCGAGCGTGTCGCGCCGCGGACGCGCGCGCAGCACTTCCATCAGCGGCGTGTTCGACACGACGCCGCCGTCCCAGTAATACTCGCCGTCGATTTCGACCGGCGGAAACGCGGGCGGCAGTGCGCCGGACGCCATGAAGTGCTCGGGTTCGAGGCGGATGCGCGAGTTGTCGAAGTACACGAAGTTGCCGGTGCCGACGTTGACCGCGCCGACCGACACGCGCGTCTCGCCCGAGTTGATCCGGTCGAAATCGCACAGCTTGAGCAGCGTCGCGCGCAGTGCCGACGTGTCGTACCAGCTGATCTTTTCCGGATGATCGGACACGCCCGGCAGCGGCGGCGGGAAGCGCGGCGAGAAGAAGCCCTGCTGGCCCTGCATCATCGCGCTTGCGGCCTGCGATGCGGTGAAGAACGTGCGGACCTGGTCGATGCTGTTGAACAGCGCGAATTCGAACGCGGCCGGAATCGCGGGAAAGAACGCCGGCTGGCAGATCGTTTCCCAGAATTGGCGCAGCCGCTCGACGCGATGTTCGGGCGCATTGCCGGCGATCAGCGCGGTGTTGAGCGCGCCGATCGAGATGCCTGCGATCCAGTCGAGCGGAACGCCCGCTTCGTGCAGCCCTTCGAACACGCCGGCCTGATACGCGCCGAGCGCGCCGCCGCCCTGCAGGACGAGCGCGATGGTTTCGTACGGCAGCGACCGCGCAGCGGCCGGCGCGCCGGCTTCGTGATGCAGGTCCGCCGCATCGACGGCCTGCTTTTCTGTACGCGCGTGCGGTTTCATCAGTTGCTCCGAGAAATCCCGCCGTGGACGGCGGAGACGGATGGCGTGGCGTCGACCGACGGCACGCCGTCCTTGGTATGGATGGTGGTGTGGAAGTCGCCTCCCGTTACAGAGGCGAGGACCTTACTGCATGAACCAGCCGTGGCTGACGACGAACGACTGGCCCGTGAGCGCGGCGCTCGGGAACGCCGACAGGAACAGCACCGTCTGCGCGACGTCCTGCACCGTCGTGAACACGCCGTCGACCGTGTTGCCGAGCATCACCTTCTTCACCACTTCCTCTTCGCTGATGCCGAGCTCCTTCGCCTGCTCCGGAATCTGCTTGTCGACCAGCGGCGTGCGCACGAAGCCCGGACACACGACGTGCGAACGCACGTTGTGCTTCGCGCCTTCCTTCGCCAGCACGCGCGCC